>CBFGJZ010000005.1:0-39872 GCA_965649215.1 Caldifarciminota bacterium | reverse complement strand
GCGTGCCTTTACCACTACCCGGTGGTCCGATCAAAATGATTTTCATAAAATCTATTCTACTTGATAAATGTAAAAAGTCAAGTCAGATAAGCATAATTAACAAAACGGTTCTTGACTTTAAGATAATTCTTAATTAGACTAAAAACAATGATACAAGGTGTTGAGGTAAAAAAGTTAAGAGCAATACCCGATGAGCGAGGATTTGTAATGGAACTATTGCGCGCGGATGATAGTTTTTTTAAGAAATTCGGGCAATGTTATCTTTCGGTGATTAATCCCGGGGTGATAAAAGCATGGCATTATCATAAACTTCAAACTGACCACTTTGCAGTGATTAAAGGCATGGCAAAGATTGTCTTATATGACCAACGTGAGGATTCAAAAACTTATCAGGAATTGAATGAGTTCTTTTGTGGTGAGCAAAATCCATTATTGATTGTTATCCCACCGCTGGTCATCCATGGGATGAAAGGAATTAGTGTTGAACCGACTTATGTAATAAATTGTCCGACCGAATTATATAATTATGATAATCCTGACGAATATCGGCTTGACCCGTTTGATAAGCAGATTCCCTATGATTGGAGTCTTAAACATGGCTAAAAAGACAAGCACAATTCTTGTTTGTGGGGGGGCTGGTTTTATAGGTTCAAATTTTGTTAAGGAAATCTTGGCAGATAGTAAATATAAAGTAGTTGTCCTTGATAAATTGACTTATGCAGGCAATCTAGATAATTTTTCTAAAGAGATCATGCATAGTCCACGATTTGAGTTTATTAAAGGTGATATTACAAATCGTACCATTGTTAGTAAAGTGATGAAACGAGTTAATGCAGTGATTAATTTTGCAGCAGAAACCCATATTGATCGTTCCATTGTTAATTACGATCCGTTTGTCAAAACCGATTTTATTGGAAGTTATGTTTTATTAGATGAGTTTCGTAAAGATCCTAAAGAGATATTCATCCAAATTTCCACCAGTGAAGTTTATGGTAGCGCGCAGATAATACCGATGAACGAAGAGCATCCAATCTCACCACAAAGTCCGTATGCGGCAACTAAAGCCGGTGCCGACCGATTAGCATATTCGTTTTATAAAACTTATGATTTACCCATTGTAATCATTCGGCCATTTAATAATTATGGGCCATACCAGTATCCAGAAAAATTAATTCCGTTTTTTATTATCAATACAATGGAAGATAAACCATTGTACGTGTATGGTTCAGGGAAAAATACTCGCGATTGGATATATGTTAAGGATTGCGTGCAAGCATTGAAACGCATCTTTGAGATTGATATTGATAAGGTAAAAGGCGAAGTTTTTAATTTGGGATCTGGCCAAGAATATAGTGTATTACAAATTGCAGAATTGATTCTTAATTACTTTCATAAACCAAAATCACTCATTAAAAAGATTGCTGATCGACCGGGGCATGTCGAGCGGTTGATTGCCAGTACGACAAAAGCAAAAAAAGTATTAGGTTGGTCAGTCAAGACTGATTTTCAAAATGGGATTATTCAAACTATTAAGTGGTATGAATCAAATAAATGGTGGTGGCAAAAGATTCGTCGGCGCAAAGAATATCAGAAGTTTTATAATGATTGGTATGGTAGTTTATTAAAGAAAGGATTATGAAAACAAAGAGCGTATTTGCAAGCATCCCCGAAGCTATTCGCTTGATTAGAAAAGGTAAGATAATCATTGTCGTAGATGACAAAGAACGAGAAAATGAGGGTGATTATGTGTGTGCCGCGGAAGCTATCACACCGCAAAAGATTAATTTTATGGCACAGCATGGACGGGGTTTAATATGTTTTGCCGGTACGCCGGAATTATTTGAACGTTTAGATTTACCACCGATTGTCAGTGAAAATACCGCAAAACTGGGGACACCATTTGCAATTCCTGTTGATGCGTTAAAAGGAACCACAACCGGCAGTTCGGCATATGATCGGGCATTGACCATTAAAGTGTTGATAGATCCCAAAACGAAACCACAGGACTTAGCCAGACCAGGACATATTTTTACTTTGCGTGCTGCAGCTGGCGGCGTTCTACAAAGAGCCGGTCATACTGAAGCAGCGGTTGATTTAGCACGATTAGCAGGTTGTTTTCCCGCAGGAGTGCTCTGTGAAATTATGGATACCAATGGCAAGATGGCAAAAATGCCCGCCTTAATAAAATTAGCAAAAAAGTTTAATTTACAGATTGTGACCATCAGTGATTTAATTGAATATCGTCGAAATACGGAAAAGCTGATTAGAAAAGTAGTTGAAACAAAATTACCAACGCCTTATGGTGAATTTAAACTCTATGTCTACGAAGATAAAATCGAAGGATATCTGCATTTAGCATTAGTGAAAGGGGAGGTGCGCGGAGTAGAAAATGTTCTGGTGCGAGTGCATTCTCAATGTTTGACTGGCGATGTTTTTCATTCTCTGCGCTGCGATTGTGGTACCCAATTAAAACTGGCATTACAAAAAATTTGCCAGGAAGGTCGCGGTGTTTTAGTGTATATGCGTCAAGAAGGAAGGGGCATTGGACTATTGGGCAAGTTACAGTCTTATGCTTTACAAGATAAGGGAATGGATACGGTTGATTCAGCAATTGCGTTAGGTTATCCAGTAGATTTACGCGATTATGGTATTGGCGCTCAAATTTTATGTGATTTGGGTTTAAGTAAAATAAGATTACTCACCAATAATCCGCGTAAGATTATTGGGTTAAAAGGATTTGGTTTAGAAGTAACTGAACGCGTACCGATTATAACTAAACCTAATAAACGAAATATTAAATACTTAGTGACAAAACGAGATCGTTTGGGTCATATTTTAGGCAATATTGAAAAACAAACCAGCGATTAAGAAAAAGATGAAAGTAGTTATATTTAATTTAGTTAGAAAAAGTTTTTTTAGGAGGTAAATTATGGATACCAAAGAATTCAAAGGTATGCTTGATGCAAGTGGTAAAAGATTTGCGATTGTGATTTCCCGTTTTAATGAGTTTTTAAGCAAGGAATTATTAGCTGGTGCGCTTGATTGTTTAGAACGCCATAATGCTAGTAAAGCTGATATTTTTTGGACACCCGGTTCATTTGAAATCCCTGGTGTGGCAATGCAGGTTGCTGAAAGTAAAAAGTATGATGCGATCATTGCTTTGGGTGTGATTATCCGTGGTGATACACCGCATGCTGAATATATTGCTTCGGTAGTGACTAAAGGTCTTAGTAAGATTAATTATAAAACCAAAATTCCAACGGTTTTTGGTATCATTACTGCAGATACGATCGAACAAGCAATTGAGCGATCTGGTACCAAAGCGGGTAACAAAGGATATCATGCTGCTCAATCAGCAATTGAAATGGTCAATCTTGTTACACATTTGAGTGTTAAGTAATGAAACAAAGACGGTGCGCTCGCGAAAGTGCACTTGAAGTGTTTTATCGGTTAGATATTGGAGAAGAACCTATTGAAAAGACGACTCAAGAGATTCTAGGAAAGACAAAATTAAATGCAGAGGGACAAAGTTTTTTCCTTAATTTAGTTGAGAAGACCCATAAAAATCTAACAACAATTGATGAGATAATCAAACAAACATTAAAGCATTGGTCGTTATCTCGGTTATGTAGTATCGATCGTGCGATATTACGAGTTGCAACTGCTGAATTATTGTATTCACCTGATGTTCCCCCAAAAGTTGTTATTAATGAAGCTTTAGAAATTGCGAAAAAATTTAGTACCGCAGAATCAGTACATTTTATTAATGGGGTGTTAGATTCGATCTATAAAAAGACAATGCAAAATAAATCGAATGATAAATAGATTAATAAACTATCACAAGAGTCAGGGATACATATTTATATAATAAGGTATATATGAGAATAGCGGTTTTTTCAGATGTTCATGCTAATTTGGAAGCACTGCAAGCAACACTTGCCTTTTTAGAGAAAAAGAAAATTGAAAAATTTTTTATTGTTGGTGATTTGATTGGTTATGGGGCAAATCCGAATGAGTGTATTGATTTAATCCGTCAGTTAGATTGTGAGATTGCAGCAGGTAATCATGATTACGGAGTTTTAGGTAAGACAGATATAAATCTTTTTAATGCCATGGCAAAACAAGCAATCCAATGGACGACACAGCAAATGTCCAAGATATCATTAGATTATTTAGCGAATTTGCAATTAGTTCAGAAAAAAGAAAACTGGTGTCTTGTGCATGCAACATTAGAGAGTCCAGCAAGTTGGCAATATGTATTTGATAACACTGATGCATTAAATCAATTTGCTTATTTTAAAGAGTGGATATGTTTTATTGGTCATTCTCATCTACCAACAATATTTGAATTACAAGAACAAAATCAGTCTATAAACGAAATAAGAGCTACAAATTATCGGTTAAAAGATAATTGTCGATATCTGGTTAATGTTGGCAGTATTGGTCAGCCACGAGATGGCGATAATCGAGCTTGTTTGGTGATTTGGGATAGGGGAAAAAGTGAGTTGGAATATATAAGATTAGAGTATAATATTAAAAGTGCCCAAGAAAAAATTATTAAAGCTGGGCTTCCCGAATTCTTAGCGTTGCGTTTATCATTGGGGAAATGAAGAAAAGATAACGGGTAGTAAGTTCTCATAATATATTTTTTACTTACTACCCGTGAAATTTTTTTATCTTAAAATAACTGCTTTCTTTACAATATTACCATAGTCGGTTTTTAATTCACAGAAATAGATACCATTTAAGAGTTTATTACCAAACTGATCTGTACCATCCCAGATTATTGATGAATTATGAGTAGTAATAGACTTTATCAATTCGCCTGAAACTGAATAAATATTTAAGTGAGCAGTTGTGGAATACGGTGAATTAAAATTGATGGTGGTAGTATTAGAAAATGGATTAGGAGCAATTTTCAGGGAGGGTCTGATATTTACATTAATTGTTGGTGTTTCATTTTCAGTTATCGTTTGCGGTAGCGGTTCATTAAAGAAAGTAAGAATTCTACGCATAACTTCCCATTTTTGAATGTAACGTGTTGGTGAATGATTAATTGCTTCAAAAGGCATACCGAAATAAACTACCTTATAAGTGCCTGAAAAGTTTATTGCTCCATATACAGTTGTATCAGCATAGTTACGATAACGGAAAGCTCCATATGCTCCACCAACGGGTCGGATTCCATCACAAGATGAAGCATTTGCCGCTCCCCCGGCACCACCTAAAACTATAGTATCGCCGTTGACACCGCCAATTGGATTACCAGGAACACCAACTGCGTATAATTGAGCAGTATGAGTGGTTACATAACTGGCATGGAGATAATTGGAATAGAAAGAAGTGGAACCGATATTTTGTCCAATATTCTGACCACAAAGAAATAGATTTTTACCGGAATTTAGATAACTGGTTAGATTGTTTTGGTCGGTGGTGGTCAATGTGTTAAGACTATCAAGTCCAGTAAACCAAACAACAACAGGATAAGCAAGTAAAGTATCTAATGAGGGAGAACCTGAAGTAATTGTGTTCCAAACTCGATAAAAAGTTTTTAAGGAATCAATTGCTTCTTTATACCAACGTTCATAATCAGCACCATTGTCATCATCAACTAATAAGATCCGGGGATTACCGACATTAATGTAAATGGTATCGGTAGCGCGTAGTGATGGCGGAGTTGCGGTTTTGGTGATTATAAATCGAACTCGGTGTGGAATGACATTAGGACTAACATGGAAAACAAACGAATCAGCCGAACAATGGCCTGTGGAACCAGCTCCAATATTTGGGAAGGTTGCGGTGTTTTTTATAATCGTGATGTCTGGATCTGAACAAGATAAAGTTGCCGAAACATTGGTGGCGGGCTGAAAACCACGCTCATTCAACATAGTTGTGATGATCGCTACTTGTTCATTGGCTTGGGGATAATTATCGTTGCCATCATTTAGACGAGTTGAGATGGTGCGGAGATTACAACGAATCGGCTGGTAAATGGCTTTGGTCACATTAATACGCCCCCGCCCTAAATTGCCAGCGAGATATTGAGGATCAGGCATTGAATCACACGAATCAAAAATTCGTAAAGTGCATTGAGCATTTGTCATGGTCGGATACATTGATTTAATTAAAAGAGCTAAACCAGCAACACAGGGTGCAGAAAAGGATGTTCCATCAGGAGCTTGATAAGTATTACCATTTCCAGTGGTTAAAACTGCTGTGCCGGGTGCGGTGACATCGACCCAAGGTGCGTAGTTCGATTCATAACCACCACCCCAGTTTGAACGCATATCGTTTGCATCTGAAGCAGCACAAGCAATAACATTATTATAACAAGCGGGATAACGAGGTGCACCATAAGAATATTGATTACCTGCAGAACCAGTAAGCACACAGCCACTTTGCCAAGCATATTGGACTGCATTGTCTGAAGGAGCATAATAAGAAGAGCCACCATAAGACATACTTATGACATTAACACCGCGTGCAACACCATAATAAGTAGCTGAGATCGCTTGCGTTGTGTAAATACTGCCACCTGAACCGGCTCGAACATTAATTTGCTTACAGTTCCAACCATAACTGGCAACACCGATGTTATTATTAGTAGTTGCAACTTCAACACCCGCACATAGTGTCCCATGATCATCCCCGCCTTCAGGCATAGGATTGGGGTCATTACTGACAAAATCATAACCAATCACATCATCAACATAACCATTACCATCATTATCAATATAGTCATAATCGCCACCTTGGCTTGCGGGCCATGGGTCAAAGTATCCATTGCGATTCACATCTTCAGGATTATTGATTAGAAATGAATTTTTTAAGTCATCATGATTATAATCAACTCCTTGGTCAATCGCCATTACCGAATAGATAGGATTACCAGTAGTCGCATCCCAAGCTAACGGTGCTTGGGTTTTGTGTAGATGCCATTGAGAACTGAAATAAGGGTCATTGGGAATAATATCAACCGGCAGCATTAAGTTGGGGCCAGCAAAAGCGATTGCTGGATCTTTTTGGAAATCTTTAACAACTGCTTCAACATCCGTATCTTTAGAAAAATATAATGAATATAATAAATCAAGACTAAAACTTTTAGCTAACTCATTGGGATTAGGATCTTTGATGACTTTATCAAAATTACTTATCTGCCATTTTTCAATTAAGCGGTCAACTGATGATATATTACTTTGCAGACGTCCTTCATTAACCTCAAACTTTATTTGGTCTCGATAATTTTGATGAAACTGAATAAGAATCTCTCCAGGGAGATATTTTTCGAGATATTTTTCAGCATTGACGATACTCAGTATCATAAGTATCGTAATAACGATTGTCTTGTACATATGAGTTCCTCCGAATTTTTTATAGTGTAACATTAATCTTATAAATATAACTCGGCATTTATAAAAAGTCAATATTTTGATTGTTGACAGATTGTGATTTTGATCCTTATTATAATTTATGATGCTGAACTAATATGATAATAATTCAAAAGATGACAAATAAAGATTTAGAACAAGTGCTGGAAATCGAGCGAGAATCGTTTGCTTTTCCGTGGCAACGAAGTTTTTTTGAGTATGATTTAGCGCAAAATAATCGCTACTGTTTAGTTGCAAAAAAAGATGAGAGAGTAGTTGGCTATGCCAATTTATGGCATTTTGCCGATGAACTCCAATTAGCCAATATCGCAGTAAGCAAAAAATTTCGACGGCAGGGAATTGGTAGTGCTTTACTTAACCAAGTTATTGAAATTGCAAAAGCAAAAAAATGTCAAAGTGTTTTCCTAGAAGTACGAGTCTCTAATATAACCGCGCAGAAACTATATGAAAAATTTAACTTTCAACCTGTATTTAAAAGAAAGAGATATTATCCGGATGGTGAAGATGCAATAATCTATCGGTTAAAAATAAAATATTAAAATTAGAGATTTGACAATAACTAATTGATGGCTAAAAATGCCAGTAATTAAAGTTCTCAAAAGCGATGTAGGGGAGATGTTTAGAATTTATCAATAGATATTATTTCCGAGAGCCTTTTGCGGGGACGAGGCTCGGGATCTTGGTCAGGATAACCAAGGGGGGTTAGGGCAATTACTTTAACATCATCAGGGATAGCCAAAATATGTTTTACTTCATTTTCTTCAAAAGCACCAATCCAACAAGTGCCTAATCCTTCATTAGTTGCGGCAAGAATGATATGTTCTAAGGCAATCGCAACATCAACTGGATACGAACTCCAATAACCACCCATTTTACCCCAGGCAATTTTTTCCAAGGCCACCGCACAAATCACGATTGGCGCTTGAGCAATAAATTCTTGATTACGACAAGCACTAACTAATTTTTCTTTAATATTTTGGTCTTTAATAACAATAAATTTCCAAGGCTGGATATTTTTTGCAGATGGTGCTAATCGTCCTGCTTCTAAAATACGGTTTAAGATATCTTCGGCAATTGGATTTGGTTTATATTTGCGAATACTTTTACGGTTTTTAATTACTTGATAAAATTCCATATTTATTCAAGCGCCCGAAGTGATTTGAACACTCGACCTGCGGATCCGGAATCCGCTGCTCTATCCAACTGAGCTACGGGCGCAATTGTGTAATGATCTTAAGCGTAACCAAAGCTTAATACCAATTACACGAATTACCGTAACTTTTTCTTATGGCGGTTCGCTTTGCGACGTTTCTTAAATTTATGTCGCTTAATTTTTCTCAGTTTTCTTTTTCTTCCACAGGGCATAATCTTTTATTTCTTTGCTATTTTTGCTTTTAGATTTTTTCCGGGTTTAAAGACAACAACTAAACGCGGTGGAATATTAACGGGAACATTGGTTTTGGGATTACGACCAATTTTGGGCTTTCGTAGTTTAGTTCGAAAGACGCCGAAATCACGAAATTCAACCCGATGACCATTTATCAATGCTTTGGTAATTTCGTCTAAGAACATCTGGCAGATTTTTAAGACATCGGTGCGGGCAACTCGAGGTTTAAGTTCTTTCGCAATCTTTTCAATAATGTGGTATTTGGTTAAAGTCATTAATACTCCCCTCTATTTACAACTGCTACAATTCTTTGTTGAACAATTGTGGCAAGAACTGCTGGAAACTTTTTTTTCAGTGCCAGCCACTCCAAACAAAGAAATCAGTCGTTTGACATTTTTACTACCACAATTTGGACAACAGATTTTTTGGGATTTTTTATAATGCATGATTAAATCTTCAAATGTCTTTTTACAATTTAGACATTCAAAGTCATACAAAGGCATATTTAATTATAATTCTTCACAGAGTTTTGTCAAGTCTTTATCATTTATAACGAAATAATTTAACTTTCAGGGTGAGTAGTAATATCATTGGATTGTATTTTGCATGAGTAAAGAGGTGATGATGGCATAAAATAACCAAAGCCCAAAGATTAAATAATAACTTTTCTTATTCGGTATATCATACACAACTTTAAGGCCAATTGCGATGACTATTATTTCCCAGATTGTAAAGAGGTCAAATTTAGATAGAAAACGAAACCAAAAACTGTTTTTATTTAAGAATGGAAAAAAGAGCACTAGACTGGTATGGATAAAGGGCGAACCTTTTATTAAAGTGACAACCATTTTAACAAGCATGGCTGGAATACGAATAAGAGCCGCACTGACTAAAATTGAGAAAGTGATGAGAAATTGATTGGTTATATTCAAAAATGACAGTGCTACATTAATAATTAAAGTAACAATCAAGATTGTTAAAGGAATGATTATTATAGAACCGGCAATTGCAGAAATCAATGGAATTGGACCAGCAATCATTTTTTTAGCTTGTTCGAATTGTTCGGGATTTAGATTGCGTTCTTGTAATGCTTCAATTCTTTTTTCATAACTATAAGTTTTTACAATAACAGATGAAGTGATAACTGCAAAGGCAACTAAGATAATTAATGGTAAAAGCCAGATTGGTTTTGACCCAAGCGCGTTAAAATATTTGTACGGTGCGAGAAAGATATTAAGAATATTCATTATGCCTCCCTATATTTCGTAGTGCACATTAGTGAGTATTATAAGAAAATGAGTGTTTAAGTCAAGGATAACTTGGAGTTTGAGATTGGAACTAAATGAAATCTTGATAATAAACAGGTTAATGTTTTTTACGATATTTTATAAAACTTATTACTGTATTTAAGGGCGGACTGTAAAGACGCTTACCGACTCACTTTATGCTTAGTATTGATTAACCATTAACATGGTTTAAGCCCGAAGCAGGCAGGGGGGTATACAGTAGGGTATATACAAACGATTGAGAAAGTTTAAGATAGTTAGTGATATTAGTTTACGGTTTATTTTAATGATACTCTTTTGGTTGTTTAACTTCACATAGAGAGCAGAACATCACTATTCTTAGTAAGTTAGTAATGAGAGGATTAGTATATCAATTTTCCCGTTTGACTTTTAAGTGGTTTTTGGTTATGATTTTTAATATGCAAAGAACATTAGCACTTGATGTTAAGAATCATATCGGCGAAGAGATTATGCTTCAAGGATGGGTCTATCAGATCCGACTGGTTGGCAAAATTAAGTTTGTTATTCTGCGTGACCGAAGCGGATTGGTGCAGACAATTATTTTAGACCCGAATATCAAGATTGATGAACTTACCAAAGAAAGTGTGGTTACGATCTATGGCAAGGTTAAAGCGGAAAGCCAGGCGCCCAATGGAGTTGAAGTTGAAGTCTCAAAGATTGAGATTATTGAACGCGCACAATCGCCATTACCATTTGAAGTTAACCGCTCAAGCGAACTCACCAATGTCAAATTAGATACGATTCTTGATCATCGACCATTTAGTTTACGCAATCTGGAATTAGCCAGTATTTTTAGAGTGCAAGCGGAAATTGTCCGAGCATTTGCTGATTTTATGCGTAAAGAAGGTTTTTTAGAGGTTCATACATCCAAAATTATTTCTGCTGGCACAGAAGGTGGAACTAATCTTTTTAAAATTGATTATTTTGAACAGAAGGCATATTTAGCGCAAAGTCCGCAATTTTATAAACAAATGTTGGTTGGTGCTGGCTATGAGCGGGTTTTTGAAATTGGATTTGTTTATCGAGCTGAAGATCATGCGACTTCACGCCATATTAATGAATATTTAAGTCTTGATTTTGAAATGGGTTTTATAGAATCTGAACAAGATGTGATTAATACCGAAATAAGGTTTATCAAGTATTTATTTGAAGAATTACGCAAGAACTGTGCCTCGGAATTAAAAATTAACAATGTGGAACTGCCGGAGATTAAAACCATTCCCCAGTTACGATTAAAAGAGGCAATTAAGATTCTGAAAGATAAATATCATAAAAAAATGGAGAGCGAAAGCGATTTAGATCCAGAAGGTGAACGGTTAATCTGTGAATATGCGAAAAAAGAGTTTGATTCAGATTTTATCTATATTACCCATTATCCAGCTAGCGGTCGTCCATTTTATACAATGCCCGCAGAAGACGGATTGACACGGGGTTTTGATTTATTGTATAAGGGTTTGGAAGTGACCACTGGTAGCCAAAGAATTAATAATTTTGAGATGTTAGTTAATAATATGATAAAATTTGGTTTAAATCCTGCTGACTTTGAGTTTTATTTGGAAATCTTTCGTTATGGAATGCCACCGCATGGTGGCTTGGCAATCGGCACCGAGAGATTAACTCAACAAATTCTGAATTTGAAAAATATTCGGGAAGCGTGTCTGTTTCCTCGCGATCGCTATCGACTAACACCCTAAATACTAAAGTTATAAATGTTTAATTGTAACAAGATATACTTAAGACAAACAGAAAGATGTCATTACCAACTTTATAAAGATATGATACTGGTTTATTGATAATTATGGGTAAGGGAAGTAAATTTCGATTTTTCATTAAGATTGTTTTAATTCTCGGAGCATTTTTGGCCGGGGTTATTTTTGCGGCAGTTATGCGTTTAAGTGTGGGACTGCCATCGCCGGAAACAATTAAAAATTATCAAGTCCGCGCATCGACCAAAATTCTTGATTGTCAGGGCCGTTATGTATACGAGTTTTCGCACGAGCGCAGAACAGTGGTCCCGTTATCTCAGATTCCTCAACATTTGAAAGATGCCTTAATAATTGTGGAAGACAAGCGGTTTTATAAGCATCATGGCATTGATTTGATTCGGATCTTTGGCGCTGCTTTCTATAATTTGACATCTTTCCGTTTGCGTGCCCAGGGTGCAAGCACGATTACCCAGCAATTGGCACGGACAATGTTTTTGAATTTGGAAAAGAGTTTGGCTCGAAAGTTTAAAGAAATGCTTTTGGCTTTTGAGTTAGAGCGCACCTATTCAAAAGATGAGATATTAGAATTGTATCTGAATATGGTTTATTTTGGGCATGGAATGTATGGTGTCGAAGCCGCAGCCCAAGCCTATTTTAATAAAAGTGTCAAAGATTTGAATTTAGCCGAATGCGCCCTTATTGCATCCTTGCCCAAGGCACCCCATTTATATTCACCCTATCTAAATCCGCAAGCCGCTTTGAAACGAAGAAACCTGTTTTTACGTATGCTTTATAAACATCATAAAATCTCAGAAACAGAATATCAGGAAGCGATAAGTAAACCATTGGGCGTCAGACCAAAAATGAGTTTGAAAAATGAAGCCCCGTATTTTATTGAAGAAATCAGAAAGTATCTGGTGGATAAATATGGCGAAGATTTTATCTATACGAGCGGAGCAGTAATCTATTCAACTTTGGATTTGGATATGCAAAGAAGTGCGAATCAGGCATTGGAAAATGGCATTAAAAAGATTGAGCAGGACTATAAATTGCCCGTTCATAAATCCCAGTATGATAGTTTAGTTATGCGGGATTCAACATTAAAGCCAAATTATCTGCAAGGGGCAATGTTAGTTATGGAAAGCCAGACCGGATATGTTAAAGCAATGATTGGCGGTAGAGATTTTCAACAGAGTCAATTTAATCGGGCAATCCAAGCAAAACGGCAGGCAGGTTCGGCATTTAAGCCATTTGTTTATGCCGAAGCGATTGCCCAAGGGATGACACCCGCAGATTTAGAAGAAGATTTACCATTGACAATCAATATACCGGGTATGCCTGAACCTTATACGCCAACTAATTTTGACCACAAGTATTTCGGCAATATGACATTAAGAAGGGCATTAGCCTTATCTCGCAATGTTGTTGCGGTGCGGTTGATTACCAAAGTAACACCCCAAGCTGTCGTTGAGCGGGCTCAAAAAATGGGCATTTCATCTCGCTTATTGCCTTATCCTTCATTGGCTTTGGGTTCGTGTGAAGTGAGTCTTTTAGAAATGAACAGGGCATTTTCAGTATTTGCGAGCAATGGTTATCGGGTCAAACCAATTTTCTTTACTAAAATTGTTGATGCTGACGGCAGAGTGTTGGAAGAGAATAATATTGAGAGTGAATTAGTATTAGACCCAAAGGTTGCTTATACGGTGACACAAATGATGACTAGTGTTATTAATGAAGGGACTGCTTATGCAATTCGACGCTTGGGGTTTAACTTACCGGCGGCAGGTAAGACCGGCACAACCGACGAGTATACAGATGTTTGGTTTATTGGTTTCACACCGGACATAACCTGCGGAGTCTGGATTGGTTATGATCAAAAAAAGACAATTTATCGGGGTGCAACCGGTGGCGGTGTTTGTGCGCCAATCTGGGCAAATTTTATGAATAACATCAGTCCGGTATTATCACAAGCAAATTTTGCCCAACCGGATAGTATGGTCTGGGTCCGGGTGTGTGATCAAACAGGTTATTTGGCAACGGATCGGTGTCCGAAGACCAGAGAAGAAATTTTTATTATGGGCAGAGAGATAAGGCAACCCTGTTATTATCACAAGCAAGGTCTTCCACTTTATTATTTTGAAGAATCAAGTTCAGAAACCATTGAAGGATTTTAGTATCTGTACTGTTCGTCAAGTCTATGATTTTTATCATCTCTTATTCAAGTATTATGGTCGGCAATACTGGTGGCCTGCGCAAAGTAGTTTTGAAGTAATGGTTGGTGCAGTGCTTACCCAAAATACCAGTTGGGATAATGTTAGAAAAGCAATTGCCAACTTAAAAAAGAAGAGATTATTAAGTATTCATAAGATTAATTCATTATCCGAAAGACAATTGGCAATAACAATAAAATCTGCAGGCTTTTATCGTGCTAAAGCTAAATTTTTAAAGGCATTGGTAAAATATTTAATTAGCAAATATAATGGTAAGATATCTTTAATGAAAAAAGAACCACTAGCAAAACTTCGTAATGAACTGCTTAATATTTATGGTATTGGTAAGGAAACTGCGGATTCAATATTGTTATATGCTTTGTCAAAGCCAATTTTTGTTGTTGATGCTTATACCAAGCGGATTTTTTCCCGCCATCTTTTAATTAAGCCGAATATTCATTATGATGAACTGCAAAAGTTCATGACTGATAATTTGCCCCATTCAATAAAGGTATATAAAGAATATCATGCTTTGTTAGTAAGACTTGGTAAAGATTTTTGCCGAAAAGTGCCAAAATGTTTTGGATGTCCGTTACGGGATAGGTTTTGATTATGTTGATTTTCTTATCCGTCTTATTATTTACCACTTCGGTTAATGATAGTTTAGGAAAGGTTGTAAATTATAGTAGTGAACGGATTATTTATTATCCAAAAGAAGAACGGGTTTTGCTTATTAATTCTGCACAGGTTCAGTATCGCGAGGTGATTATTAATGCCGATTCGATTTTGTATTTTTTAAATGAGAAGTCGTTAAGTGCTTATAAGAATGTGATTTTTATATCTGGATCAGATAAGGTGAATGGCGATGAGTTACATTATAATTTGGATACAAAGCGAGGTTATATGATTAATGGTAAGACCACAGTTGAAAATGGTTTTGTTAATGGGAGAGAAGTGTGGTTAGTTAAAGAAAAAGTTTTGCATATTCGCGATGGTTATTATACAACTTGTGAACACGAACCACCACATTATTTATTTTATAGTCCCCGAGCACGGGTTTTGCTTGATAATACCGCAATTGCGCAAGGGATAGTGCTGAAAGTTTTTAAAGTCCCGATCGGTGCCGCACCATTTTGGTTTTTCCCCATAAGTAAGTATCGTAAATCGGGGCTTTTGCCATTTAAGTTTGGGCAATCTAATAGCGACGGACGTTATGCCAAAGGTATTGCCTATTATTTAGTGATAAATGATTATGCGGATATTACTTTTATGTTAGATGTAATGGAAAAAAAGGGTTTTCAACCTAAAATCGAAGGTATTTATATTGTCAATCCATTTGCCAGTGGTCAAATTTTTGCATCGTATATTCGGGAACTTCAAACTAAACGGCAACGATATAGTATTAATATGAAACATCGTTCGGAGTTTATCTTGGGTTCAAACCTGAATGCTTATATTGATTATCAAAGTGATAATAGTTATCTGCCTGATTATGCCGAAAATCCAGTGCAATGGCTTAAAAAAGAGATCTATTCGCAAGTTTCTTTAAGTCGGGATATAACCCGAATGCTTCGTACAAATTTAGTTATTGAACACAAGCGGGATTTTGAAAATTCAATGACGGATTGGAAATTACCAAGTTTATCCGTTAGTTTACAACGGATTGGGCTTACGAAGAATTGGAGTTTTGCCAGTGGTATTAATTATCAGCATAATTTTAAGAGTTTTGATTCATCCTCGATGAGAAATCGTAAAAGGTTATACAATAGTGAATTCTTAAGCGGTCGAATTAATTTTTCCAACCCCAAAACATTGCTGGGTGTTTTTAATCTACCGCTTAATGTTAGTTATCGTCAAGTAAAAGATGAGTATGTGGATAGTATAATTCAGATAAGAGAACAAATTAATGTGAGTAGTAGTTTTGCCACGACTCAAAATGTATGGCAAACCTTAAATTTCAGCGAGGCAATTGGTTTTGAACAGAGTTTTTTTAAGCGGGATAGTAGTCAGGCAAAATATAGTTTTAGTTTTAATTCAAATCTGACTTTGTTTCGATTATTTACTGTGAATAGGCTCGGTTTAGAAAATGTTTTACATCGTCTTTCACCAAGCTTGAGTTTTAATTTGATACCTAAAACCGAACCTTACGGTATTTTAGTGTTACCCCGTTTTGATAAGAAAAGTGAACTGGCAGATCTGAGTTTTACGGTGAGTAATCTTTGGCAGGGTAAGTTGCAAGCGAATGACGAAAAAAGAGATTTAGCAGTTATTTCTTTAAATTCTAGTTATAACTTAACAAATCGCACCTTTGCCCCTTTATCAATTTTTTCCGATTTATATATGGTCCGAACTGAAAATATTAGCCTTGTTAGTAATCTTAATATGGTGATGAGGTATTTTAATGATAGACGTTTTACATTGAAGATTTCTGATTTGAGTTTTAATACTAGTTTTAATTATACAATCATAAAAAATGATACTAATCAAGGGAGCGAACAATTTTTTACATTGGGTTTAAATCATAATTTGGTTTATGCGCGAAATCAAGTAGTATTGACTTTACAGTCAAATATGTTAAATTTAGTCGTCTCAGTTATACCTAAAGGTTGGCGGTTCGATTTTAATTCTGGCATTAATTTTAAGGAAAAGCAAAAGATTACGAATTATAGTCTAACTATCTATAAAGATTTGCATTGTTGGGAAGCGATTTTTGATTTTAATAAGTTCGGTGCACAATGGGCGTATGATTTTAAGGTACGCATTAAAAAGATTCCTGACATCTCGTTCAGTAAAAATATTTTGAATTTTGTTCTGCCATTTTAGTAAATGTCTACGCCCATCATATCAATTAATGAATTAAAGCGACAACTTGAAATAAAAAAGTTACCGCTTTATTTAGCATCCCAATCACCACGAAGAAAAGAGTTATTAAAAAGGTTAAACTTACCATTTACAACTATCGTACCGTTGATTAATGAAAATTTATCAATTATGAACCCTATCCAATATGTTTTAACAGTTGCGAAGATGAAAGTTAATGCAGTGGCAGATGAAGTAAGCCAAGGGGTGATTATTGGCGTTGATACGATTGTCGTGATTGATGATAAGATTTTAACAAAACCCAAAAATTACCAAGATGCGCTAGCCATTTTGAAATTATTGAGTGGTCGAAAACATTCAGTTTATTCAGGATTATGTCTTTTAGTAAAACCAAACAATCAAATGGTGAGGGCATGGGATAAAACTGATGTTTGGTTTCGAAAGTTATCATTATCGGAAATTAATTTATATCTTAAAAGTCAAGAAGGATTTGATAAAGCTGGTAGTTATGGAATTCAGGGACAAGCGGGTAGATTTGTAAAAAGAATCAATGGTTGTTATTATAATGTCGTAGGTTTGCCAATAACAAAACTGTTAGAAAAATTAAGGCTCCTATTAAAATAATTTAGGGACGTTTATATTTGGTTTCTTGTTGTAAAAGTTTTAAGGTTTGCTTGGCTTGTTTTCGGACCTCATCATTTTCCTTGTTAAAAAGCCAAGGACGGGCTAATTTTTTTAAGATGGGAATGGCACCAATATAACGCAGTTTGGCAATGGTTTCAATAGCCGCTAATTTGAGCATCACCGAGGGATGCGTTAAAAATGGCAAGATATGAACTGCGGTATTTTCAATTTGGAGTTCGCCAATTGCTTTAATCGCAGCAATTTTTACATTTTCTTCACTATCTTCTAAAGCGCTGAGCAGGGTTGGTAAAGTGAAGTCCATTTTGAGTTTGCCCAGTCCTAATACTGCTGCGGTACGAACTAGCGTTGCTGGGTCAAAAAGTGCGCGGTCTTGTAATAAACTGGCGGCCAAGGGATGTTTTGTTTCAGCCAAAGCAAAACAGGTTGCTCGACGTAACCAAACTTGTGATGAGTTGAGATGTTCTGCTAAGAGGTTGATAAGATTGGGATTTTGAGTTTTGCCAATCAAACGGGTCACGATGATTTGAGTGTTGAGGTCATGTTCATTAAGGATTGATGGTAGAAATCGAATTATATCTTCGGAACGACGAGATAGGGCATTTGTAATCGTATCAACAATCAACGGGTCAGGATCTTTGAGATGATTGATTAAGAATTTTAAGGCGATTTCAGTTGGAATATTGCTTATTGCATTGATTGCCGCAATTTTTATTTTTGGTTCTGAATCATAGATAAATTCGGTTAGACGCTGAAATGCAATCGCATCTCCAATATTACCTAATACGGTTATGGCCAGTTCTCGTACAGAGGTCAGATAATGTTTAGTTAATTCAATTAATGGTAGTACAACACAACGACCAAAAGATGTTAATTTTTGAATAATCTGACTACGGATATTGATGTCTTCTGAAGTAAGTGCTTCCCAGTGTTCTGAGATTAAGTGTTCACCAATGGTTTTGATTGCGTGTAAAGCGTTGTTACGAACATTAAGATCAGGATCGGAGAGGCTGATTTGCCAAAGACTTTCACAGGCACGCGCTTCTTTGATTTTAGCCAACGCCTGAATCGCTGCAATTTTGACTTCGACATTGTCATCCGTTAAAAGATTGAGCAGAGCATCAAGTGAAAGTTTGTCTTGCATATTACCTAATGCTTGAGCTGATTTTATGCGAACTATCGGAATTGGGTCTTTTAAGAAACTACGCAGATAAGAAAGAGACCAATTGTCTTTAAGACGACCTAAGATTTCAATCGCAGCGGCACGGACAAAAGGATTGTCATCGGCCAGATAGTTAAGAACCATAATTGCATCGGTTTGACTTAGGGTTTCTGATAAGACGTCAACGATTACTGGCCGTACCTCATCAGAACAGCTTTTTAGTTGTTTGATGAGAATGTTAGAAATGTTTTTCCCTAATTCTAAAAGGGTATTAATGATGACTTGACGGGTGCCAGTTTTTTCACGTTCCAAAAGGGTTAAAAGTAATTGCACTTGTTCTTCTGCGGATAGTCTTTTTAAATGTTGAATTGCTTGGAGTTTTTGTTGGGGTTCAGCGGACAGTATGTTTTTTTCAATCTCTTCAAGCAACATTTTGCTTTGTTGTATTTTTTTTATTAAATTATTTTTTTATTTAGTATTTGAAATTAAAGGGGAAAATATATTATTATAACTCAATTAGTTATATCTGTTAATATAAACACAAACTGATAAATTATAAAGATGATTTTGATTTTGTCAAGATTTAAGTGTAAGACGAACTAGTTTTATTGTTATAAACGTCTTTTGAGTAATTGGGTTATCTCTTGGGGATTAAATCGGCCCTGGGTTTTTTTAATCACTAAACCAACCAGGAAACCGAGCACAGTATTTTTACCTTTGTGGTATTTATCGACAATTTCAGGATTTTCCGAAATGACTTGCTCAATGATTTGGTTTAATGTTTCATAATCTTTAACTATCAAGAGATTTTGGCTTTGGGCAATTGCGAGTGCGGATTTACCGCTGGTAAGCATTATTTGAAAGATATCCTTTGCTGCTTTACTAGTGATTTTTTCATCCGCTAACAAATTGATAAGTTCGGCGAATTGGGCAGAGGTGATTGGAAATTCTTGAATTGAAATATTTTTTTCATTAAGTACTGCTTTGACTTCAGTGGTTATCCAATTAGCGATGATTTTAGGATGATTACAAAGTTTTACGACTTGTTCATAATAATCAGCTAGTTCTTTACTTTCAGTTATGATTTCGGCTAACGCCGGTGTTAAATGATATTGTTCAATTAATTTCTTTTTTCGTTCGTGAGGTAACATCGGCAGAGAGTGTTTGATCTTTTCAATTTGACTTTCGGTTATGATTAAAACCGGGAGGTCTGGTTCAGGAAAATAGCGATAGTCTTCGCTTTCTTCTTTGCTACGCATTGGGCCTGCTTGTTTGGTATGTTCATCCCAATAGAGGGTTTCTTGATTAACAGTTTGGTTTGCAGCTAATAATTGGGTTTGGCGGTTGATTTCAAATTCTAAACCTTCACGAACATTACGTAAGGAATTTAGATTTTTTAATTCAGTTCGTACACCAAATTGGGTTTCACCAATCTTTCGTAATGAAATATTGGGTTCACAACGGAAATGTCCTTTTTCCATATCACAATCAGAAACATCAAGATAATTTAAGATTTGACGCAATTCTTGTAAATAGCGGACTGCTTGAAGCGGACTGGTAATATCAGGTTCAGTGACGATTTCAATTAGCGGTACCCCACAGCGGTTAAAATCAACTAACGATTCATTGCCAAGATGCATTGATTTACCCGAGTCTTCTTCTAAATGGAGTCGGCGAATACGGATTTTTTGACCATCGACTATTAAATAACCGTTGATGGCTAAAGGTTCTTTGTATTGAGTAATCTGATATCCTTTTGGTAAATCAGGATAGAAGTAATGTTTTCGAGCAAATGTGCTTTGTAAATTAATTTGACAGTTTAGTGCTAGGGCCGCTTTAATGGCTAAATTGACAGCTTGTTCATTTACCGTGGGTAAAGTACCAGGCAGTCCTAAACAGATTGGACAAACACAACTATTGGGCGATGCTTTAAAACTGACTGCACAGCGACAGAACATTTTAGTTTTTGTTTTGAGTTGAGCATGGATTTCCATACCAATGATAACTTGATAGTTAGAATTGGTCATTTCGCGAGTTGTTCAATCGCTTCTGCACAATTGATGATGTGCTGTTCTTGAAATGGTTTGCTGATGAGTTGAATACCGACTGGAAAGTTATTGATTTTCATTGGCGCAGGAATAGAAATTGCCGGCAGGCCGGCTAAACTAATGGAAGTAGTGAAGACATCCGAGAGATACATTTGTAGTGGATCAGTGATTTTTTCACCCAATTTAAAAGGCAGAGTTGGAGTCGTAGGAGTAAGAATGATATCGCAACTCTCAAAGGCATGGTCAAAATCTTGTTTGATTAAGGTGCGGACTTTTTGAGCGGTACCATAGTATTCTTCATAATAGCCTTTGGATAAGCCATAAGTACCAAGTAAGATTCGTCGTTTAACTTCGCTTCCAAAACCGACGTCGCGAGTTTTTTCATACATTTCTTGAAGCGATTTGGAAGCAACCCGCAAGCCATATTTAACACCATCATAGCGTGCTAAATTTGATGATGCTTCAGCGGTACAGATGAGATAATAAGTCGCAATTGTGTATTGAGTATGTGGCAAAGAGATTTGTTTAATTGCTTTACAATCCTTAGTAAGTTCAGCAATAGTTTGTTCAATTACTTTGGCAATTTGATTATCTAAGCCGCTCGTAAAATATTCTTTGGGGATACCGATTGTATAATCTTTAACAGCAGTTGGATTAGGTAATTGAATATTGATTGAGTGTTTAACCGAGGTTGCATCATATTGGTCATAACCACTAATCGTTGATAGAATTATTGCGACATCTTGGGTAGTTTTGGCAATTACTCCAATACAATCTAAAGAAGAGGCAAACGCGACTAATCCATAACGAGAGACTCGTCCGTAAGTGGGTTTTAAGCCGACAACACCACAAAATGCAGCAGGCAATCGTACCGAACCACCGGTGTCAGTACCTAAAGCACCCAATGCCCCACCATAAGAAATAGCGGCTGCTGAACCTCCACTTGAACCACCAGGTACATATTCAGGATTAAGGGGATTTCGGACTGCGCCATAATATGATGTCTCATTAGACGAACCCATACCAAATTCATCAAGATTGGTCTTACCGATGATAATGACACCGGCTTCTTTTAATCGTTTAACTGCAGTTGCATCGTAAGGGCTAATGAAGTTATTTAAGATATTTGAGCCACAAGTAGTAAGTTTATCTTGAACACAGATATTATCTTTTATAGCGAAGGGAATGCCTGTTAAAATCGGTAGATTTTCATAATCGGTAATGTTTTTCTCAAGGTTTTTAGCTTGAGTAATTGCTTCTTGTTCAAAGAGTGAGATATAGGCTTTTATCTGATGGTCGTGTTGTTTGATTTTTTCAAAGACCGCATTGATTAAATCAGTAAAAGTGATCTCTTGTTTTTTTAATTGGTGATGGATTTGTAAGATGTTAGCCTGACTTAAATCAACGCTTTTCATTCTAAAACAATCGGGACATAAATATGTTGATGTTTTTGATATGGCAGTTTGGCGATGAGATTGGGAAATTGCTCAATAGTGTCGCTACGAAGTTCAAGTTGGATTGCCACTGCATGGGTCATGGGTTTAATATTTTCAGTATTGAGTTTTTGAATCTGTTCAAAATAGGCAATAATCTTTTCAATGTCTTTGGTAATACTGGCGAGTTCACTTTCACTTAAGCCAAGTCGGGCAAGCCGTGCAACTTTGCGTAAGACAGCTTCAGTTATCGGTTCGGCCATAATTAGCGATACATTTGGCGTTGGGTTTCAATAAATTCTAAGATGCGCGAGATATAACCACCAATCACAGGTACAGATACTGCTCGTTTTAATAACAAAACTAAAATTGCGGTTAAGATCATAAAGCCAATCGCAAAACCTAAACCACGACCAATACCTGCTAATAAATTAATAAAAAAGACTTTAAAGGGATTGCGTAAAAATGCAATCATTTCACCAATGCCCATAAAATCAAAACGTTTGATGAGTTTTTCCTTCTTTTCAAGGTTCTCATTATCGTTAAGATTTGACGACGGTGTTGAGTTGGAGTTTTCAGCCATATTAGATAAGGCGAGTGTTATTAATGACCAACTCAAATTTACATCGTAAAAAGTCAGCCGCACGACGTGAAATTATCATTCGAGAGAGAAAGATTTCAAAGTAATCCATCACCGGCGCAATTGAAGTGTCAATCGTTAAATCAAAAATAATTTTGCGTTCTTTACGATTTACTGTTAGAGTTGATTTTTTGACTGCAAAATTGACACGGTCATGAATATCAAATTTAATGAATTCAGGATTGCGGACCCGGCTTTGATGAACATCCGACTTGTCAGCTAATATTAATGCTGCAGAAATTTCTGAGACCGGATTGCCATTTTCTTCGTGATGATTACCTAACGCGCTGATGACTTCGGCAATTTCATCGGGTGGCATCTTTAAGCGGGATAGGATATCTCGGGCAATTAAAGCGCTGGTCTGCTCATGGCGTTCCCGACAGACAACATTACCGATATCGTGAAGATAGCCTGCAATCGCCGCAAGTTCGGCAATTCGTTCCTGATAACCTAATTCTAATAAAATATTACGGGCATTTTTAGCAATGAGACGGGCATGCCGAGAGCCGTGTTCAGTGTAACCAATCATCGCTAAATAACGGTCCGCCTGAATGATATATGCTTGCACTTCAGCATCTTTCATAATCGTTTTTAAGTCTACTGCCATAAGTTTTTATTTTACTTAAGATTAGTTAGATAGTCAATATTAGTAAAGATTTTTTATATTCTTAACTTGACAATTAAAATAATGTTAGTAAAAATTATTATATGCCGGCAAATCTGACACCACAATACTTAGAAGCTGATAAACGCTATAAGCAAGCCAAAACCCGAGAAGAAAAGATTGCCTGTTTACAAGAGATGATGGCTTTAATTCCTAAACACAAGGGGACCGAGAAAATGCGAGCAGATATTAAAGCACGGTTGTCTAAGTTAATGAAACAGAAAGATAAGAAATCGGCAACGCACCGAGCAGTTTGGTATCATTTTGAAAAGCAAGGAGCCGGACAAGTTGCAATTTTCGGGAGTGCGAATGTTGGCAAATCTTCAATTGTGAAAATACTGACGGGTTGTCAGACTGAAATCGCTCCATATCCGTTTACAACCACAATTCCGCTAACCGGTATGCTCTTATATGAAGATATTCAGATCCAATTAATTGATACACCACCAATTACTGATGATAGTCCACCATGGTTGTTTCATATTTTACGTACTGCCGATGCGATGGTCTGGATTATTGATGTGTCTGCTGATGATTTGCTCGAATCAACCGAATTGGTGTTGAATAAATTAAAGGCTGCGAATCTGTATCCGAGTGAAGAAAATCCTAATGCCGATCAAAATAAAAAGATGTTGATTGTCGCAAATAAAATCGATGAAACTAACGCCCGCTTGGGGATGGAAATTTTAAGAGAACTTTTAGGCGATAAGCCGATCATTGAGATTTCGGCAGAACATAAGATTGGTTTAGAAACACTAAAACGAGAAATCTTTTTAAGTTTAGATGTAATACGGGTCTATACGAAACCTCAAGGCAAACCACCCGACTTGACTGATCCTGTTATCTTAAAAAAAGGTAGTACAGTTTTAGATGCTGCAGAAGTTCTACATAAGGATTTTGCAGCACGATTGCAATATGCTCGACTTTGGGATAATGATAGATATAACGGGCAAAGGGTGGATCGTAATTATGTTCTCAAAGATAGAGATATTATTGAGTTTCATGTCTAAAAGATTTAAGATGCTTTAATTTTATTCATTAGATCGGAGGTAAAATCTATGAAGGTTAATAATAAAATATTTATCTTGTATTCAATCTTTTTAATTGTTCTTATTATACCGAACAATAGCTACGCACAAAATATAAAAGGCAGAGACTATTTTGGTGAAATTAATCCGATAAGATTTGAGTTAGATTCAAATTATACTTATTTATGGGATTTAGATGGTGATGGCAAAAAAGATACGGTGCGGATTTATTTTTCCCAAACCTATTGGGCATTAGAAGTGAGTGCTCATAAAAGTGAATGTCAAGTTTGTTTGATTGACGATGAATATGCCCTATCATCAGATGACATTGAGATTTTTGTTGAACTTACACCGGCTTATCTCACAACGGATGAAAAACCGCTTCTATTAGTCAGCATTGAAAAATCTCCAGCTCACGGCAATGAATTTTATGTTTATGATGTGATTAATACAGCCCGAGGATTACAAATGGAATGTTTGTTGCAAGATAAAGAAGCAGGATGGTCGAACAGTCCAGTTATTGTGAAACCTAATTATATTGAAATTAAACATTTCCGTGAGTGGACCATTGCTAAATATGTATGGGATGGCAATAATTTTATTAAATTAAATGGAGAATAAGAGGTGGCTTACTAACCCAAGAGGTCATTTATACAACAAGATATTTTTACTTAATATTATGAGTATTTTTTAATCTCTAATATCCTATTTTGAGAGGGATGGGGCGATGGGGTAGGCAGTATGATTCTTGAACAATAATTCTATTTTATAATTCTATTCGATATAAGTAGTGAAATTGTTAGTTGTTTAAAATGATTTTTTGAGTTTGTTGTGCTTTATTAGTTTTTAATTTTACAAAATAGATACCATTTGGCACGGGCTGATTATAATTATCTTTTCTATCCCAAATTAGATTGTTGAGACCAATAGACTGATGAGTATTACTTAATGTTTTAATAATTTGACCTAAACTGTTATAGATTTTTATTTCGACAGGATGAATTTGATCAAGATGATATTGAATATTGAGATAATTTACGGCAGGAATTGGATAGATAGTTAAGTATAATTTAGGGGGTGGCGGGTTTGAGTTTTCTACAATGGTTTGAGTAATACGATAGTTTGTAGTCTGATAATTAACAGTTGCAGTTGGGGTAATCTGATTAGTACGGATTTGGAGATAAGTATAATCATTAGGAATTGGAATATCAGTTAAATTTGCTAATGGTTGCCAGTTTTCCCATTGAATTAATGAGATATTATCAAACCAACTGCGAGCAGTTAGCGTTTGATGGGCAGTACTTCGCAAGTGGATATCAAAAAATTTCGTACCAGCCGGCGGTATAAAGGCTTTATACAAGAGTTGCCAATTATGGGTACCAGTCAGGGTATCTAAACTAATTGTTGCCAGGGGCGTGTTGACAGTGCGAGAAGCATAACACTTAACCAAGAGAGTGGTTTGATTAGTGTTTTCAGTTTTTAAATATGCACTGAGTGTGTATTGGGTAGTGTCCTGATAACAGATAATATAGTTTTTAAGATTAGTGACTAAACTTCCAGATAAAGGTGGTCTGCGTTGGCATAAAGAGCGGTGTCCTTGATAGGCGATTGTGTCATAAAACTCATTAGGATTATCAAACAGCCAATTATTAGAGCCTTCGTCTTCAAAGTTGCCATACCAAAACCAAGTTAAATCTTTACCTAATCGTACTTGCCAGTTTCGAGATGGTTCTATGTTCGTGAGAGCAGAGAAAAATCCTGATTCGTTTATTGAAAGTGGTGGGGATTGCCAGTAATAATTTTGTAAGGTTAAGTTCACAGGTTGGGTGTATGATGTGACAAATGGATTTAGTGCGATGGTATCTAAGATTATTGTGCCAATTATTGAGTCATAATCGAGTAAGAGATAAGTATTAAATTCTTTGCTCTTTTGGGATAAGTATCTTAAGATTGCTATGCCTAATGCACCACTGGCACGGCGAGGAATGTAGTTATCAATATAAACAGGAATTACTGAATATTCATAAAATCCGTGACGATTGATTTTAACATTAAGTATAATAGTGGCATAGGTTTCAGGGTAATCTAAATCAAAGACAAAATTACCCAATGAATGAGCAATGAGTTTACCTTGATAGACTTCAAAACCTTGGATGATATGGGGATGGTGATTGATAACTAAATCAGCACCATGTTCAATTGCAAAATGGCGAACTTTAATATCACTACTACAAGGGACTAGTAAGCAAGCATCATAAAACTCATCTTCATTATTATTTTTTGGTTGGGGTGCTAATGAATATTCACTACCTGAATGCATTTGGACAACGATCAAATCAGCATTATTACGGATACTATTAATATCTGATCTGAGATTAAAAGTATCAAGTAAAGCAAAACCTGCTTTATTATAACCGGCATTTAGATACGGTTGATAATTATTATATTGACCAGTTCGATCACTGTATGCTAAAAAACCAAGATTAACCCCTGCTTTGTTAATAAAGACAGGAAGACCGGCTTGGTAAGAATTTGCGCCAGCGCCGCAATGACGAATATTCACTGAATCTAAGACTCGTTGGGTTTGATTAATGCCAACAAGACCATAATCAAGAATGTGATTGTTTGCTAAGCTGACTAAATCAATACCAGCATAAACAAGTCCTTGAATATTTTGGGGCCGTGTGCGAAAGAGGATTGGTTTTGTTGGATGGGGACTGCCTTGGTCAGTTAAAGGACATTCAAGATTAGCAATACTAATATGAGAATTATGTAAATAATGACGAGTTGGGGAAAAGATGGTCTCAACACCATAGGTATTGATAATACCATTGGTCCCTTCATAACGCCGACCGAGCATAATATCGCCAACAATACTTAGAGTAATGGGAAATGATGTCTGACCACTGTCAATTTGGATTTGACAAGTTGCTCGTCCCCATAAGTTGGTAGTATCTCTGACTTGTAATAAGACAGTATAAGGATGGTCATCGGTAATAAAATAAGTATGAATTGGATTTGAATCAGTAGATGTTTCACCATCTCCAAATGACCAATAGTATTGATGTTCATCTGAATCAGGGTCAATGATTAAGCTATAAAATTGCACCGTAACATTTTTACGATTATAAGTATCTTTATAAGCACTAATAATGGAATCCCAGATAAAAACTTGGGGTGCAATCGGAAGATCTTCGGTAATGTCAATAATCTGGTCAAAATAGACAACTGCAATGCTGTCAAAATCACGGTCATTGATAAAAACAATTGCTTTAATAATTGGTAAATAACCAAAATAATTGAGCCAATCTTGACCAACAGGTATGGAATAAAGATGCCAACTATCTTGACTGAACGCACCCTGATAGACCGTAATCCATTCTTGAATATTCAATTGTTCACTACCAGCAAAAGCATAGAAAAGGACGTGGTCCGAATCCATTAAACCAAAACCCTGAATTTCACCGAGTTCTTCAATATAACAAGCAACTTGCCAAACACAATTAGTATCTAATATGCGGGATGGAATACTTTCGATTTTCCAAGTATTGCCATAGATTTTGAGTGAGAATCGAGAATGATTATAAGTTTTAAGTGAATCAAAACACCAGTGACTTGGTTGTAGGTCTTGATTGGGATAAGAGTATAGTCGGACTGCGCCGCTGTCAAAGTTTTCAATGGTTTGGTAACGATTTTGTGCACTGAGAATAGCGAAAAGTAAAGACAGTATTATTAGTATTTTTTTCACGAGTAAAAGATTAAAATATTAATTTTAGGATAAGTCAAGTCTTTATATTAATTTTTAAGAAACTTGACAATAAACTTTTTTTTTCTAAAATTAAGACAAAAATTGGTATTTATAAATTATTGCGATTAAAATGACGGAAAGGAGTAAGAGATGAAAAAGTATGTGTTAATTTTTTTCGCAATATGTTTATTAAGTATTAGCTTCGCTACTGAAGGAAAAAGACGCTTGCCCACGGGCGCAACTCCGCCTTCTGAAGTTCCTTCAACTCCGTCACCCCGAATTCAGGAAATTCTAAAAGCGCGCGGTTATGATTTTTCCGTGAAAAAACCGAATCGCTTTCGTATTAAAAACGCTAAAGGCGAGTATGGGTTTATTAATGATTCGGGTGAAGTTGTAATTCCACCAAAATTTAAAGATGCTAATGATTTTTCCGAAGGCCTGGCAGCTATTAAATATTATATATCTTGGGGTTATATTGATACTGCGGGTAAAATAGTGATCCAATGTCAGTACGAAAAAGCCAACGATTTTAAAGATGGTTTTGCTAAAGTAAAGTATTTTGAGGAAGGAGAAAAGGATAATAAAGGTATTTCTGCATTATTGGCTGACTTCTCAAAAATATTCACGGGCGACGATTATGAGTATGGCTTGATTAATAAGCAAGGTACTGTTATTGTTCCGGCTAAAACATATAACCATATTGCTAGTAAAGGATTTTTTTCTGACCTAGCGGATTATTATTTTGATGATGATTTAGCAGTAGACAATAAAATCTTTAATAATGGTTTAGCTTTTGTTGGTAAAAAGATTAAGGGAGATACGATTAAATACGGCTTTATTGACCAAACTGGTAAGTTAGTGATTGATTGTATTTATGATGATGTGTATAGTTTTCAAAATGGTTTGGCGCGAGTTATGAAAAATGGTAAATGGGGTATTATCAATACTAATAACAAATGGGTAGTCAAACCTGAATATGACTTCATTGGTGCTTTTAGTGAAAGTCTTGCAAATTTTCGGAAAGATGATAATTATGGTTATCTGGACATGAATGGCAATATTGTTATTAAACCACAATTTTCAAAGGCGCAGTATTTTTCCGAAGGATTAGCACGAGTGAAAACAAAAGGTGCTCAGGGTTATTCCTATATTGATAAGAAAGGGAACATTGTGTTTTCCCTGCCTTCTAATGTTGAAGATGCGAGTGCATTTTCTAATGGATTGGCCCGGATCCGCATTGGCCGCCGTTATGGATATATTGATAAAACTGGTAAGATCGTCATTCCAGTACAGTTTCAACTTGCCCGAGAATTTCAAGATGGTCTGGCTCAAGTTGGGGATATTAAAGGTGATACCACAAAAGATTATGACAATCCATTCACTGTTATATTTACGAACACTATATTTGATACCACTGTTATTAAGTATGGATTGATTGATAAGAATGGCAATTATGTGGTCGCTAAAAAATATGAACTAATAGGTGCTTTCGTTGACGATATCGCATTAGTAAAACTTAATTATCGATACGGATTTATCCGACGCGATGGCTCCTACTTGGTAGAACCGATTTTTGAATATGCAGAATCCTTCAAAAATGGTTTGGCAAAAGTTGAACTAAATGGTAAAGAAGCCTATATTGATAAGACAGGCAGAGTAGTTTGGCAACAACAATGATTTTTAAAAAATAAAGGAGTAGGTTATGTTAAAAATTAAATTAGGATGTATACTTATTTTAAGCCTTTTCATCTTTACTAATGGTTTTGCTGAAGACATCCAAGAAAGCATCTTATTATATCCAGCATCAATTGACGGAAAATATGGTTATATCGACAATACGGGTCAGATTGTTATCAAACCCCAATTCAGCAGCGCTCGCTATTTTTCTGAAGGTTTAGCCGCTGTGTCATTTGGTGAATGGGGCTTAGGGAAATGGGGTTTTATTGATAAAACAGGTAAACTTGTTATTGATAGTCAATTTGATCAAGTAGGGAATTTTAGCGAAGGTTTGGCAGCAGTGTTATTTGGAGAATGGGACGAAGGTAAATGGGGTTTTATTGATAAGACAGGTAAACTTGTCATCGATAGTCAATTTGATTATGCAGGAGATTTTAGTGAAGGGTTAGCATTAGTTGGTGAGGGTTGGATAGAATATATGGATTATGGATTTATTGACAAAACTGGTAAATTGATTATTGAAACTAAATACCCCGGTGCCGGAAGTTTTTCTGAAGGACTGGCACCAGTAAAAATAGGCGGCAAATATGGTTATATTGATAAGAATGGTAAGATGATTATTAGATCGCAATTTGTATCGGCAAGGGGTTTTAAGGATGGTATTGCAGCGGTTTGCTTAAGCGGTAAAATTAGTGATTTCGACGGTACTTTATATGATACAAAATGGGGTTATATCAATAAGCAAGGTAAATTGATTACAAAAACCACTTATGACGAGGCTTACGGTTTTAATGATGGTTTAGCTCGGGTAAAGATTGACGATTATTTTGGATTTATAAACAAACAAGGACAATATGTAGTTGAACCACAATATGAGGAAGCTAATGATTTTTCCGAAGGATTGGCCGCTGTTAGAGTTGGATATGGTTGGGGCTATATTGATAAGACAGGGAAAATGGTAATTGAAGCCGAATTTGATGAAGTTTCAGACTTTGTTAATGGCTTAGCTCAGGTAAGAATCAATGGAATTACAAAATATATCGATAAAACTGGTAAAATAGTTTGGTCGCCACAAGAAGAATAAATAAAACTAATTAAAATAAGAGGTTATCGAGACACAGCTGATAAGATGAATGAGAAGGTGTAAGAAGTTTGCCGTTTGTAATATGTAATTAGTGTAATTTATTATATTGAGATAAACATTTAACCTCCAGATAGAGAATTTGTTTTGTTGAAGGTGATTATTATTCTTGTCCTGCTAATTGTCCGCAGGCAGCTTGAATGTCCTGTCCCCGACTTTTTCTAATTATTACAGTAGGCAGATAAGGATAGAGTTTTTCTGCAAATGCTTCAACTTCTTCAATAGTTGGACTTTGATATGGACAATTTGGATAAGGATTAAACGGAATTAAATTGATTTTGCAAGGAATTGCTGATAAGAGTTTAATTAGAGCTTGAATGTCTTTTTCTTTATCATTGGTATCTTTGATTAAGACATATTCAAAAGTTACTCTTTTATTTTTCTTTTTAACATAATAACGGATAGCTTTCATAAGTTCAGAGAGAGGATACTTTTTATTAATTGGCATAAGTTTGTTTCGTAATTGGTCATTTGCTGCATTGAGCGAAATTGCTAGTTTTACTTGGAGTGGGAAATCAGCAAAATCGTAGATTCTTTCTACAATACCTGCAGTTGAAATCGTAATTTTACGCGCTCCGATGTTTAAACCAAAATCAGAATTGATTAATTCAATGGCTTTAAGACACTCATCGTAATTTAAGAACGGTTCGCCCATACCCATAAAGACAACATTACTGATACGTTGCTTAGTTAATAATTGAACTTGTAGTATTTGATCAGCGATTTCATGTTTCTTGAGATTACGAATAAATCCGAGTTGACCTGTATAACAGAAGCGACAACCTAAAGCACATCCGACTTGGGTTGAGACACAAACAGTTTGACGATTGACTTCAGGAATATGGACAGATTCTATTCGGTTTTGGTCTTGCAATTCAAATAAAAATTTAACTGAATGATCTTGAGATTTTTTAGCACGGATGAGCTTGAGTTGGCTGATATAGGATTTTTCGAGAAGTAGTTGGCGTTTCGTTTTGGCGAGATTACTCATCTGATTGATATCAGTAATTCCTTTTTGCCAAATCCAGGTAAAGATCTGCTGTGCCCGATATTTTTCCCAATGCAGCTCTTCTGTCAGTTGGGAGAGTTCTTTTAAAGAAAGTGCTTTGAGATCGGTCATATCTTATACTTCTTGTTTTTTGATATGGAGCATGATACCTAAGGTAATAAAATAAAATAAAAGCGAGGAACCACCATAGCTTAAAAAAGGCAAGGCAATACCAGTTATTGGTAAAAGACCTAAAACCATACCAATATTTACCACGACTTGATAGATTAAGACAGTGGTCAAACCAATTGCTAAGAGAGATAAAAATTCTGATTTGGTCTTACGTGCAATATTTAAAAATTGGTAGATAAGATAAAAGTATAACCCCAACACAATGAGACTGCCGATAAAACCGAATTCTTCAGCAATCGTTGAAAAAATAAAATCGGTTTGACGATTAGGTAAAAAGGCTAATTTTTTTTGAGTGCCTGATAAAAATCCTTTACCAAAGAGACGCCCAGAACCAATCGCGATTTGTGATTGAATTAAATTCCAGTTCATACCTTTAGGATCAAGCCAAGGCGAGAGAAAACCAAGAATGCGAGCTTTTTGATAGTCTTTGAGATGTGCCCAGATGATGGGCGAAGATAAAGCAGCCAGGATATTGATAAAGAGCGTAATCAATAAACCAACAATCGTATTTTTTTGATAAGTGATAATTGTTAAAAAAATTAAATAAGGCAATAAAGTATAAATGGAAAATCCAAAGACAAAACTAAGCAGGGGTGAGAAAAGTAAAAATATTTGAAAGAGCGATAAACCACGCCAATATAGCATCACTGCTAAAATTGGGAAAAAGACTAAAGCAGTGCCTAAATCAGGTTCTAAAAATATTAATCCGACATAAATAAGGACAGCGATAATAGGCATAAATAAATCTTTAAACCGAAAAGATATTTTACGGTTGGATAGATATTGGGCTAATAAAAGGACTAAACTAAGTTTAGCAAATTCACTCGGTTGGAAGTTGATAAAACCGATGCTAAACCATCTTCGAGCACCGACACCGCTTCCAATAAATAAAACTGCAATTAACATTAATAGGATCAAAAGATAAAAATACAAGGCAAAATTTTCCCAAATCCGTCGCGGTGTTTTGTAGGCAAGTATCATTGCGCCGATGCTGATGATAAACCAGATTAGCTGGCGCCAGAGATAATTTTTACCGGCAGCACTGTAAATCATTACTAAACCCAAAGTAAACAAGATAAGAACAATAATAAAAATAGGTGAGATTGTAATTTTTTTCATATTAGTTGTTAGTTTGGGTATGCGTATCAGTTGGAATTGAGGTTTGATATTTCATTGCAAAATATTTACGCATCAGTTCTCGAACAATTGGTGCTGCAATCGCACCGCCTTTGCCAACATTTTCGACAATGACACAGAATAAAACTTCGGGATTATCAGCTGGTGCATAGCCAACAAACCAAGCATGGTCCGGGCGGGGTGGATTTTCTGCAGTACCAGTTTTGCCCGCAACAATCACTTCATTGAGATAAGAACCATATCCAGTACCTTTACGCACGACTTCTTTTAATGCCTGTTGAATTAATTTTAGGTTTTTTTCTGAGAAGTTAACATAATGTTCTTGACTCTGATAAGTGATAATATCTTTATCACCGTCTTTGATAGCTTTAATTAAATGGGGTGTGTAATATTTACCATTATTGGCAATGGCACTATAAATAACTGCTAATTGTAATGGTGTCATTAAGACTTCACCTTGGCCAACTGCATAATTGGGTAACACACCAACTGTCCAACGATTTTTGCCATATTTTTTATCAAGCCAAGCTCGACTGGGTATATTGCCTTTTCGTTCTCCACTTAGATCAATGCCGGTTTTTTCATTGATTGGCCATTTTTCTAAAAAGCTAGTAATGTTATCAATACCTAAACGCAAACCTAGTTGATAAAAATAGATATTACAAGAATAGGCGATTGCATCAATCAAACTTAAAGCCCCATGTTTAGCTAAACACTTGAAGGTACGATTGCCTAAAATAAAAGTCCCATTACAAGGACTAAAATGAGTGTGCATGTCAATAAGATTTTTTTCTAATGCATGTAAAGCAAGGATTGGTTTTATCGTTGAACCGGGTGGATAAGCACTGCTTATTGCACGATTAATAAGAGGTGATGATTTGTTATTAATAATCTTTTGCCATTCGCTACTGGAAATACCCCGCGTTAATTGTTCCGGGTCAAAACTGGGATAAGATAAAAGACAAATAATACCACCATCGTTTAAGTCAATACCAACAACTGCGCCGCGCTGATATTTACTGATTAATTGATATGCGAGTTTTTGAAGCTCAGCGTCTATGGTTAATTGGACATCATAACCAGCTTGAGGGAGCTCTTCACGTTTTTCTTTAATGGGACCAATTTCACGGCCAGTCGCGTCAATTTCTGTATAACGAATACCATCTCGACCGCGCAGGTATTTTTCATATTGGGCTTCAATACCAAGTCGCCCAACATAATGCCATGGTTTATAAAAAGTATCTTTCTTTAACTCGTCTGGTTTTACTTCACTTAAATATCCGAGCAAGTGGGCAAAAGCAATACCTGAGGGATAGACTCGGATGGGTTCAACTTCGATTGAAACGCCATTGAGTTTGCTTGAGTTTTCTTCAATGGATAGGACCGTACTTAAGTCAAGATTGCGTTTAATTTTAATAGGCGTACGCAGATATGCAACATCATTAATCCATGTTTTGATACGTTGGTCATCAATTTGGGCAAAGCGCATTAGATTATTAATGGTTTGTGAATCCATTTCACAAGGAATGATCGATAGAGCAAAAGCGGGTCGAGAATCGGCAATCGGTTGCTTATGTCGGTCTAAGATGCGTCCGCGAGGGGCGGGAGTATAAATTTTTCGAATTCGATTAGCTTCGGCTAACCGAAAATATCTTTTGCCATTAATAATTTGGAGTGTTATGAGTTTTCCAATAATAATGAGAAAACAAACTATTGTGACAATTAATAGTTGTCTTCGGCGATGTGCATTCTCCATTGATGGTAAAAGATTTTGCTAAAAAAGATTTCTAAAGGAATTGCTAAAACTAAAATGAGCGTGGTTTGTAATAGCCAAGTCGTAAGCCGAGGAGTTGTTTTGAAAAATAATAATGAGATGAGGTATTTAAAGATTAGTGAGATTAGTAAAATTAAAAGAAAATATATACGCTCTTTATAGATAAAGCGACGGGTGATGCTTGTAATAAACCCAATTGTCGCATAAATGAAAATTGGGATTGCAAAATTTAAGGGATTTGCTAAACTCATAAGAAAGCCAGCAACAGTACCTAAAATCAAAGCGTCACGAGTGGGATCATGTAAAGCAAAGATGACTAAGATTAAAACTAATAAATCTAAGGGCGGATAACGAATGGCAATTTGTATCAGAAAAAAGAGATATATAAAAAATAATCGAATAAAAATTTTCATAAGCAATTTACTTTGGTCATTAACGGATCCGGGGTGTCAAAGGTGCTTCAATTTTTAAGTCATAAAGATTACGAAATCGTTCATGACGAAAACTTGATGGTTGGATTGGATAAGTGGGTTGGGTTAGGACAAAGACATTTTCTAAAGTGTTAAAAGTAACCAGCGGTTGGATGTCAACATACTGAAAAAAATTCGTTGCATCTGGACTTATTGATAAAACTGTTCCAATATAGATACCACGAGGAAAGATACCACCTAACCCAGAGGTAATGATTGTGTCGTTGATTTGAATATCACTTTCAGCAAAAGCATATTTAAAGCGAAGTTTATTAAAATGTGAGTATTCAATAACACCTACTACATTACTGCGTAAATCGAGAGCGCTGATTTTTAAACTTGGGCTTAAAGCGGTTTCAATAATTGAATGTTTGGGGTTAGTCTCGATGATTTTACCAACTAATCCGTAAGGGGTTAAAACAGGCATATCATTTTTTATACCATCTTTACTCCCTTTATTAATCGTAAGATAACGAAGGCCGATTTCTTGATCCCGAGCAATAATTTGAGCCGGAACTAATTGTAGTTTGGGGAGCTGTGAGGAGAATTCTTCTTTACGGAGTTTTTCTTTGAGCTGGGCATTTTCTAAAGTCAGCTCAACTGTATGTTCGGATAATTTGAGATAGGCATGACGATGATTTTTAAAATTTGTTAATATAGCGGTGATACTGTTTAATGGCAACAAAAATAACAATCGGGGATAACGCGTGATTGTTAATTTTATTGATGCGGGTAGAAATGAGAGAGCAATAGCAAGAATAACTGTGATAAAATAGATTTTTTTTACCATTAAGCTTTAGAATAATACCACATCTATAATTGTTAAGATAAAGTAAATTTGATTGATGGCTATGTAGTTTTTAAGATCAGTTTTTCGTGAGCTGAGATATCTTCTAAAATTTTACCGGCACCAATGACAACGCAATCAATCGGATTTTCTGCCACAAAAACTGGCAAATTGGTTTCTTCTTTTATGAGTAAATCTAATCCTTTTAAGAGTGAACCACCACCTGCCATATAAATGCCACGGTCAACAATGTCCGCCGCTAGTTCTGGGGGTGTTTTTTCTAAAGCGTGACGGACCGCTTGAATGATTAAAGAAACAGTTTCTTCTAACGCTTCGCGAATCTTAGCACCCGTTACTTTGATTGTTTTAGGAATGCCTGAAACTAAATCTCGTCCTTTGACTTCCATGGTTTCGTCTTTACCAGTTGAGTAAGCTGAACCAATCGTCATTTTAATATTTTCTGCTGTTTGTTCACCAATGATGAGATTATAATTCTTTTTGACATAGTTAATGATTGCTTCATCCATTTCATCACCGGCAACCCGAATTGAATTGACATTAACAACACCGGAGAGGGCAACAACAGCAATTTCAGTTGTACCACCACCGATGTCAATAATCATATTGCCAGTTGGTGCTTCAACAGGTAGGCCTGCCCCCATTGCCGCAGCGATGGGTTCGGAAACCAAATAGATTTCACGTGCACCCGTGGCTTCAACTGCATCGCGTACTGAGCGTTTCTCCACTTCAGTAATACCTGATGGTACACAAACAATAACACGAGGACGGACAAAGAGTTTTTTGCGTTGTACCATTTCAATATAGGTTTTGAGCATTAATTTGACAATACTAAAATCAGCAATGACACCATCTTTCATCGGACGGACTGCGCGAATACCTTCAGGAGTTCGGCCAAGCATCTTTTTCGCTTCATTACCAATAGCGACAACTTCGTGATTTGTATCGTCAATTGCCACGATTGATGGTTCTCGTAGTTGTATGCCTTTACCTTTGATATAAATCAAAGTTGAACAAGTACCTAAATCAATGGCAACATCATTTGAAAAGCGTTCACTAATTCCCTTGAAAAATGAGTCTAAAAACATTGGCATAGATTATCTAAAAAAATGGGTTGTGTCAATAGTTAACTTAGAAAATAAAAGCCCCGAGTATGCAACTCGGGGCGATAGTTTTAGGTTTTATTAGTGTTGAATTAAGCGCAGTCCTTTAATCGGTTGAAACCATGATTCAATTGTCACAGTTCCGTTGCCGGTATTTAAGCCATCAACTTTAATTAATGCATAATAAGCATCAGAACCATCAGGCATTCTCACAGCTAAATAGGTTGGATAAGATGTGACATTGGTGAAGTTAAAATAAGTTGTACCTGCGATGTATTTTGGTAGCGGTGCTTGTGGATCGGTGATCGGATCAGAGATGCCATTTTGTCGCCAAGAACCAGTCGGCACAACCCCACCGGGGTCAGTTGGACCTTGGTCTGGACTTGCAATAGAATAAGGTGTTCCTGAGAAACCAGTCGCAAAGTTTGTGAGATAGAAATCAACATTAGAAGCATTTGCTGCGTTGGTCATAGAATAAGTACCACTGATACCTGTAGTTCTTTCCCAACCATAACCGCTATTGCCCGAAGCATTTAGTTCAGCAAGTGTTACTGAACTGGAAGCAATTGGTTTGGTGCTTTTAACATCAGAATCATATTCATCACTTCCAAATTTAGCAGCAACATAATAATCACCAGTCTTACCTTGTGGGTCATGCGTAAAGGTAGTTGTGGTTACTTCACCAACACTTGTAAAATTGGCTTGGCCAACTGCTTTGAAGTAGATGACATATTTGTCAGGAGCAGTCGCAGGTGCAGTCCAAGTTAAAGTAACGGTCGTATCAGTAGCTGCAGTAATTGCTAAGTTGGTCGGTTTGTCACCCGTAATTTCTTCACAACCAGTGAATAAGAGAACAGAACCTGCGATTAGTAATAATGCTAAGGCAAAGTATAATTTTTTCATTTTTACCCCCTCTGTTTATCGACCAACTCGGGTTGGTGGTTGTGGTGTTGCTGGTTTAGGTTGTGTTGGGGTCGCGGCTTTTTTATGGAAATCTGCCATATGTTTTTCAAAATCGGCTTTGAGTTGATCAAACGCAGCTTGATGCTCTTGAATTTTAGTTTCAAGTTGTTTGATCTGCTCAGTTTGTTTATCAAGCTGAGTTTTTATTTCTTGGGGCACTTGGCAGCCAATAACAAATAAGACTACCAGTGCAATTAGTGCTATTGTGAGTTTTTTCATAATAGCTCCTTTCTTTAATTACCCCCCAATGGGGTTTTATTGTATGATATTTTATATTATATTTATTGAGATTTGTCAAGGGTTTTTTATGGGGTTGGATTTTTAAAGGGATTTTCGTATAGTTACTGCCAATTTGTAAAATTTGCATTGCCAGTTTGGATTTATTAATTATTGCTTGAGTATTAGGGAAAATAGTAGTAATGAACATTAGTAAAAGCCAAATTATAATTAAGCCTTTAACGAAGCCAAAAATACCACCTAAAATCTTATCAAGCCAACCAAGCATTATGAGCTGGATAACTTTCTTTAAGAGTAATCCTAATAAGAGCACTATTACTAAGACAATGACAAAGATAATAATAAAACTGATTACTTTATAAGTAGTAAAAACAGGATTGGAATGAAACAAATATCTTTCTAACGCCAAATATTTTTGCGAGGCAATATAAAGGCCGAGAATCAAACCAGCAATTACTGCAATTTCTTTAACTAAACCTTTTATAATACCTGTGATAATAGCAATAACAAGTATAATGGCAATTACAATATCAATTATCATTGGTTATCCTCTGCTTGATTATAATATAGTTATTTTTTATGTCAAGAATTACCTTTGAGTTATTTGGATAGTAATAATTTGGGTTGTTATCAAGATGATAAGGATTGTTTGTTAAGCGATGGTATTCAGCTTGAAGGTGGTTAGGGAACGGGGATAAAAGATATTGATTGAATTGATTTAGCATACCTTAAACAGAAAGATGGTTAATATTAAATACTCCCTTAAATGCACACTATATTAGACCCTTTTTATATATATTCAGTTTAAACTAAACATATAAATTTCTTTCTAACCCAAAAAGACGGAGGGCATTATACCCCCTGTTCACAATCTATTGCATGTTACTCATTAATAATCAAGGAGTTAGCAATAAAATGTGCTAATTTTTTATTCCTGGTTATAAATAGAATTTTATAATTTTTGTTTATGCTTTTTATTTACTGAATAGTCTTGATTTTATTAAAAATAAAAGACCTCCAGCGGCAAGACTCGAACTTGCAACCCTCCGGTTAACAGCCGGATGCTCCACCATTGAGCTACGCTGGAAGGTGCGTTATATGATAAGTTATCTTTTAGATTTTGTCAAGATTTTTTAACGGACGATAGCAAATTTTTTTATATCTTTACCATAACTACTTTGGAATACAACCAAATATAAACC
>CBFGJZ010000004.1:98513-106277 GCA_965649215.1 Caldifarciminota bacterium | reverse complement strand
ATAATACCAATACCGATACTTGGGTTCAGAAAGCCTATGTGCCAACTGCGAAAGCACCAAAAGGTGGTACCGCTTTAGCATATAAAGATGGTATTGTTTATATGTTAGTTGGTGGTGTTAAAGCTGGAGAGGATAATTTCTTTGCTTATCTGCCTGGGACAGACACCTGGATTACATTATCTAAAGCGATTTTAGATAACGATGGCAAGCCATTTAAGGATGGTTCTTGTTTAGCAGTGATGGGAAATATGATTTATGCGTTAAAGGGTAAAGGTAAACACAATCATCTTTATCGGTATGATATTGCGGGTGGTAGTTGGACTTATTTAGAGCAAGACACGATTCCATTGACACATCCTGATTTAGCTAAGAAGAATAAGGTTGGAGATGGTGGTGCGATGACGACTGATGGTGCATGTTTATATGCGATTAAAGGTGGTGGCAAACAAGACTTCTGGGTTTATGATCCGACACTTGACAGTGCGAGATGGCGACCACTGCCAGTTGTCCCGATGGTGCCTGAAGGGAATAAGAAGTCAACGCCCAAGACGGGTGCCGCGATTGCTTATGGACCTGGTCGAGTTTGGTTGATGAAGGGTAATAAGACGGATGAGTTCTGGGTTTATGGTCTTGGTGGCACAGGTATTGCGAGACCAATGGCATCAACGATTACTTCCACGATGACTGAGAATAATAACAAGGTTTACACTTTTGCGATTAGTGTGACACCGAATCCAGTGAGCCGAACTGCAGTTATAAACTATTCATTACCGATGAGCACAAAAGCGTCACTCAAGCTTTACAATTCCAGTGGGCAGTTGGTTGAGACATTGGTTGATAATATGCTGAATGCGGGTAGTTACACGATGAATCTAAATGCGGAAAGATTAACGAAAGGTGTTTACTTCTTGAAGTACGAAGCGAAGGGTGAGAAGTCCGAAGTGAAGTTGATTGTGCAGTAAGAGCTATAAAAACTAACCTCGGGGGCGAAAAAACTCGCCCCCGAATTTTTTTATAATATGTTTATTTTATTGGTATGTAATTTGAGAAAATAAATGGGCAAAGATAAAATTTTGCCCCAAGATTTAATTCTTAAAAATTTTATATTTATTCGTAATCAATAATGGTCTGGACTATGTCTTGCGGGTTTTGGGCTTTTAAGAGTCGATAACGAGCATCATTTTTGCGTAAGAGTTTTGATAAACGAGCTAAAGTCATTATGTATTCAGTTTTTTTATCTTCTGGTGCAGCAATTAAAAAGATGAGATGGCATGGTTGTCCATCAAGTGATGAAAAATCAACACCTTTTTCTGAACGGCCAAAGACAACTGCAATATTTTTTACTGCAGAAGTGCGAGCATGGGGAATTGCGACACCTTGGCCAATACCGGTACTTTCTAAATTTTCGCGTTTTAGGACCGCATTATAAAACTCTTCGGGATTGATAATGATATTTTTATCAATGAGAATTTGAGCCAATTCTTTGATAACCGCAACTTTCTCATCATTTTTGATATCTAAAATAATTCCGTCGGTTAACAACAATTCGGATATCTTTTGCATTACATCTCCTTATAAATAATTTAGTGCGAATTCAATTGTAACTATCACCTTCATTTTTAACTTAACCGGTGATATGATACTTTGAATTCGCATGTGTTTATTACTCTTTAATTTCGAGCGGATAGACGATAACGGGTATTTGAGTGCCACTCACTAAATCTTTAATGTTAATTTTGGCATTGTTATACAAAACTAACATATCAATGTTAAAACTTTTAATAATTGAAATTATTTTTTGGGTTGTTTGGTGGCGATTGACTTGTTCAATTTCTTCTAAAAGCAAAGAAATTTTGATATCGGCTTGAAAAGCATCTTCTTCAATTTCATAAAGTCGCCGCCAGGCATTTTCATCAGTGCGACTTTTAATCGCTAAACTCGGACGTTTGACAACTGATAATGCAAATAAACGCGCTTGATAAAAGGTTGCTAAAGTGAGCGTAAATTGGGAAATTGGTTCAACTAAACTATGGGGTTCTAAATAAACTAAGATATTTTTTATCTTCATTTGCCAATGCAAAACTTACTAAAAATAGTGTCTAATATTTGTTCATTATTAACTGGATTGGTAAAATTATTCAAGGCATCTAAAGCACTACGTAAGTTTATGATCATTGTATCTAAATATTTTTCATTTTCAACCGCTTTAAGCAGATCAACAACTTGTTTAAGAATATCTAAATGGCGTTGATTTAATGCAAGATAGTGATTATGATGATTTATCTTTTTATGAAACATATTCGCAAGTTGTTGTTTTAGTTTGTCGATACCCTGATTGTACTTGGCGGAAACTCGCACAATTTTATGATTTTGTAAGGTTTTGGTGTCAAACTGACTTGGTCGATCGATTTTATTCAAAACAACAATATGAGGTTTCTTATTGATAGTTGAAAGGATAAGTTGATCTTGTTTGCTGAAGGGACGGGAATTATCAAAAACGGCTAAGATACAATCTGCATTAGCAAGCCAATCTTTTGATTTTTGGATTCCAAGCGCATCAATTTGATAATGTCGATATGTCGATTTTAGCTTTTTAAAGCCGGCCGTGTCGATAAAATGGAATGTTAAATTTTTAATTATGGTAGTTTCTTTTAAAGTATCTCGTGTTGTTCCTGGAATATTTGTGACAATCGCCCGCTCACTTTCAATGAGACGGTTGAAAAGCGATGATTTGCCAACATTGGCTTTACCAACAATCACACAATAGATGCCGTTGTGTAAGAATTGTAGGCGCTCGTTACGTTTAGTAGTTGTTTCAAGTTCCTTTATAATATTATTTAAGATGCGCTTGGTTTGTTGCAATTGGCGATCGGCTATGCTTGTTGATTCTTCAAATTCTAAGAGATTTTCTAAATTGGCAATAAGGTCTTTTAAGGTTTGGCTTAAAGTGTTAATATAATTTGATAAACGACCTTGTAATTGAGCGATGGCAGATTGATAGCGATATTCATTTTGAGCATAAGTTAAATCTAAAATTGCTTCGGCTTGGGTTAAATCCATTTTACCAGCAAGGACACGGCGACGGGTGAATTCACCAGGTTCAGCTAAACGAGCCCCGCATTTGATGATGAGTTGGAGAATTTGATTGACAACATAATCACCGCCATGACAAGAAATTTCAACCATATCTTCACCTGTATAACTACTGGGCGAGGTAAAGACGGTAAGCATTACTTCATCAATAATCTGTTTTGTAAGAGGATTTCGAATTTTACCGTAATGGACGGTATGACTTTTAGCTTGAGATGGTTTTATTTTATTAATGAAAATCTTATCCGCGATAAGATGGGCTTTTGGTCCTGAGATGCGAATGATGCTCAGCGCGCTAATACCGCTCGCGGTTGCAATTGCAGCAATTGTATCTGATGCGCAAAGACGCATAAGAAACAGGTTTAATTTATCATGATTCGTTAGTAATTGGAGAAATAATTACAGTTTTTCTAGCACCAGTGCCGATGGCATGAACACGGACTGTGCCTAAGGGTGCTAATTCTGCTTCAACCATGCGCAACTCTTTATCGGTAAGTAAATCTAATGCCATATCCTTTTTAGTGTCGGCAACAATTTTTGCGACTGCCAATGCTTTTTTCTTAAGAAAAGTCTCATGTTTTTTACGATAGCCCGAAACATCGACAAAGACTTCAATTGGTTTATTAGGATAACGATGCTTCATAATTTGATTAGCAACTGACTGAATTGCTAAGATAGTACTTCCACGACGTCCAATTAACAGACCGTCCGAACGGCGCGTGCGTAAGTTGACATAATAAGTGCCGTCTTCTAAAAGCTTACTTCGGGCTTGGACTTTAATACCCATTAAAGTAACAATCTTTTCGACAATCTGATTGGCTTCACTTTCAATCTTTTCTGGTGTTATTTCTTCACTTGCTTTATTGCTTTGGGCATCGCTAATCGCTGCTTGTTGATTAGCCTCTGTAAGATCAGACGACGGAGTTGTTTGCGCTTGATTTAAGTTTTCTCCGTTACGGTTTGTATTTTTTGTTTCTTCCATTTTAATCCTCCTCGACTAATTATACTCTCGACAATTGAGAGTAGGTTAAAAAAGAGCCAATATAACTGTAATCCAGCAGGAAAGTTTAAAAAGATTACAGTTAGGAAAATAGGCATAAAAATCAACAGCGCCATATTTCGTTTATCTGCGCTGGTTAAGAAGTTTTGTGCTAAAAATGAGACCCCCATCAAAATGGGTAAAATATAGTAGGGGTCTTTTAATGATAAATCATGAATCCACAAGCCAAAATTGGCTTGCCGGAGTTCAATTGTTTTCTGAAGTACTGCATAGAGTGCCCAGAAAATTGGTAATTGGAAAAGTAAGGGTAGGCAACCCGAAAAAGGATTGATTTTATAGAGTTTGTACAGTTGCATCGTTTCTTGATTGAGAGCTTGGGGATTATCCTTATATTTTTTCTTGAGTTCTTCGATTTTGGGCTGGAGTAGTTGCATTTGCTGCATCTGACGAGTGGACATACGGCTCAACGGGAAAAAGATTGCCTTCATAATTATCGAGAAGATAATGATGGCAATACCATAGTTTTTAAAGATTGCATATAAAAACATGAGAATTTTTAGAATCGCAACTGAGAAAATTCGTGTCCATCCTAAATCGACCACTGCTTCCCAACCTAACTTATGACTGCGTAAGATATCATAATGAAGGGGTCCGAAATAAATTAAGAATTGTGCAGATTGATTAATTGGTGTTTTATATTGATAACCAACTCGCCCATCGTTTAATGGTGTTAATTGAACACGACCAAAATTATGTTGTTGGGCTAAAATAGATGTGAAATATTTTGATTTTACAGCAATCCAGTGAATCGTATCAAGAGCAATTGGTTTTAATTTGACTGCGGATTTTTTTTCAGTCTTGTTATAATTACGATAAAAAACTCCATAGTGGCGTAGTTCATCTTTATGATTTGCTTCGCTAAAAGCAAGACCATTTTGGTAATCGATAACGAGATTTTCGTTAAGTGATGTTTCCGCATTAATTTGCATACTTAACATATAATTATCTTGCAGTCGGTATGTTTTGACTACTTTATTGGTAAAGACAACCGTGCTGTCATCGTGATAGCTGATTTGCCATAAAGCCGGCAAATTAGTTTCTTGATTGAGAACAGTTCCTAAAACATAACTGTTAGAAGGAATTAATTCGGCTTTATATTTTTTAAGATAAACTGATTTAATGCTCCCACCAAAATTAGAAAAAGTAATTTTGAAGTGTTTGTTTTCTAAAGTAACTTCGGTTTCAGTTTGTTTTAACTCTTCACTGCTTATTAGTTGGGTAGTGGGTTTTGGTGTTTCTTTGATTTCAGTTGGTATATTTTGTGTTATTTCAGGTGTTGGATTGACTGTTTGGGGCATTGGTCGTCTGGGTGTCAACCATTGCCAGACAAAGAGAACAATCATTACTAAGAGAAAGGCAATTACTAAATTTTTCGTTTCATTCATACTTTATTCCTTTATAAGGGGGTCATAACCACCCTGACAAAATGGATTACAACGAAGAATTCTTTTTATACTTAATATAATACCCTTAGTTAAACCATAGGTTTTGAATGCTTGTTTTGAATATTCAGAACAAGTGGGATAAAAGCGACAGACTTTAGGTAAAAAAGGACTGATTGCATTTTGATAGACATTGATTAGCCCAATAATTGCAAATAAACTAATTTTTTTCAGTAGCATAATTAATTTAACACCTGTTTTTTAATCTGGTCGGTTAAAGACAAAACTTCGTTACGCATGGTTAAAAAATTTAATTCAACTGCTTTTGGTTGTGCAATGAAAACATAATCATAATTATCTAAAAAGTGATCTTTATGGGTGCGATAAATTTCCCGCAGATAGCGTTTAATGCGATTCCGTCGGACCGCTTTTTTAGATACTTGATTTGAAACTAAAAAAGCAACCCGCCGCTTTTGACTAGGACAATAACGAATTGTAATATAAGTACTACTCATAATTTGACCATTAATAAAGATATGGTTAAAGTCTTTGCGATAACGTAAGATTTCTGATTTATCCAGTCGGTTTGCCATAGCGTAAAGTTGCATTTATACATAGTTTTTATTAAATTTATAGCATTTGATACCTGCTCGTAATAAATTATTCATCAATTATACATTTGATTGGCAAGCATCACTGCGGGACTCATCCCACAAAACGCCAACTAAACAGTTAATCTTTTCCGTCCTTTAGCCCGTCTGCGTTTTAATACTTTTCGTCCCCAACGGGACTTCATCCGAGCACGAAAACCGTGCGTACGCTTTCTTTTTATTCGCGACGGCTGATATGTTCTTTTTGGCATAACTAATCTTAATTGAATGAATGAAAAATGTCAAGAGCTGTCAAAAGATTATGCAGTACCTTTGCTAAAATTAAATATTATTGACTCTTGACTATCGAATAAAAATAATGTATTTTGAGTGATGCGTATTGTTTTAGCTGGCTTTAATGTTGATTTAGATGGTTTTTTACAAAGAGAGTTTCTTTTAACTCCTGAGACCTTTGCTGCGGCTTATGCGCGGATTAGCCGAAGTCCTAAATCAATTCCCCAATTACGAGCAGTAGCCCGAGAAGAGATTAATAAAGCCAGAGCTCAAAATCGGCGGATTATTTATGAAATGGGACATCATTCGATAGCTGAACATTGCGTCTTTAATTTTGATATTATGGGCATTTCTCGACGAGCAGTTGAAGATTTACAATCACACCGATTGGTGTCATATACTGAGGCATCACAACGATATATTAAATGGAATCCTAATTATGTAGTGCCACTTGAGCTTAAAAGGACAGATTTAGAAAAATTATATAAAGAGACAATTAAGAAACAAATTCAAGCATATCAGACGATCGCTGAGAAATTAAAGATCTTTGAAACCAAATATGCCAAACCCATTGAAGATGCCCGCTATGTAACATCGTTAGGTATGGCAACTCAACTGGGTATGACGATTAATGCTCGTAATTTGGAATTGATGATTAGGCGATTTGCAGCTGCTAATCTTTTAGAATTGCAAAGATTAGGCAAACGCTTGTACAATTTAGCAGTGAGCGTGGCACCATCAGTCATTTTATTTGTCGAGCGGACTGATTTTGATAGTAAAACTTATCCAGCATTGAAAAATTATAAACAGATCAATCGTGAAAAATTGAGCAATGGCAGTACATGTAAACTTATTGATTATACTGAAAATGGCGATGATAAATTAATTACCGCTTTGTTACATAAAATTAGCAGTGATTCTTATCAGACATTAATCAAACAGGTTAAGAAAATGCCCCAAGCTAAGAAATTAGCCATTATTAAGACGGTTTTTCAACATGCTCAGTTATATGATGCAGTATTGCGTGAATTTGAGCATATTTATTTGACTTATGAATTGATTGTTTCCGCCGCCTGTTTTGCCCAACTTAAAAGACATCGCATGGCAACCATAACAACTCAAGATTACGATCCCAACTTAGGGGTGACGATACCCGATAATATAATCCAAGCTAAGTTATTGAATTTGTTTAATGAGATTAGGGATAGAACTGAAAAAGCCTATGATAAGATTTATAAAAAGATGCCTCAAATTGCTCCGTATATATTAACCCAAGCTCATCGACGACGAGTTTTATTAACAACTAATCTTAGGGAATTGTATCATATTGCGCGCTTAAGAATGGATC
>CBFGJZ010000004.1:73060-98415 GCA_965649215.1 Caldifarciminota bacterium | reverse complement strand
CATATGATAAGATTTATAAAAAGATGCCTCAAATTGCTCCGTATATATTAACCCAAGCTCATCGACGACGAGTTTTATTAACAACTAATCTTAGGGAATTGTATCATATTGCGCGCTTAAGAATGGATCAGACTGCCCAATGGGATATTCGAGAGTTAGTTAGCGAAATGGTCAAGCAAGCCAAAACTAAATTGCCATTATCGTCTTTGTTCTGCTCAGGCAAAGACCAATACCAAGAGATATACGATAAATATTTTTATAAATCAAAAGTAGAGGAGTAAATTATGAAATTAGCGAAAATAGTTTGGTTAGTTGTTTGTAGCGGGTTTATTGTAAGTAGTTGTACTCGCGTGGTGGTGCCACCAAAAATTAATCTTTCCGAATATCAGACCATTGGTATTATTAAGTTTAAGTGTTCTGAAGGTGGTAATTTAGATGCTTATGTGACGCAGAAATTTATTGAAGAGATTACGCGTGACCAAAAGTTGATTCGGATTATTGAATTAGGAAACGAGACAAAGGTTTTGTCAGAGGTGCAAAAATCGACTCTTAATATTGATGCTTATAAAGCAATTGGTGAGAAATATAACCTTAAAAGTATTATTATTGGTGAAATTAATATCTCGGATATTCAACCCGAGGTGCATATTGCGCCAGGCTTTTCGTTTGTTGGTGTGAGGGGAGTTGTCGAAGCGACTTTAGTTGCAAGATTAATTGAAACTGAAAGCGGAGCAACAGTTTGGACCGGTTCTGCCCAAGATCGTCAAGAGATTGGTCATATTAGTTTTGCCAATGGGCGTTTTATGTTTGATGCCAAAGACCCTGAACGTGCTTATGGACCATTAGTGGAGGATTTAGTAATCAATAGCACACACGATTTTAGAAGAACTTTTTATTTTCGGTGTGGTAAAAGGCGTTGTTTGTAATCAATAAAAGCTTGCTTAATATCTGCGAAAATGTTACAAGGTTGTAACATTTTTTTAGAGTTAATTTATTCTCTAACTATTTAATTATCATATTATTACGTTAGAAGTGTGTGTGAGTAGGGGAGGTATACCCTCCTTCAACTGGGAAGGTTCATTTGGAGTCAGAATAAGTTAATGATTTAGGGGTTATTAATAGGGCACATAAAATTTGTAAATTAGGGAGCAGCAATTCGTATCCTCATATATTTCAAGGAGAGATTGGTAAAGATAGTTCTAAGTCCATAAAGAGTAAGAGAGGGGTGAGGACATGTGATGTTTAAGATCAGAAATGAGAAAGAGGGTGAGGATAGACTGAATATTAAATATTACGAACCGTAGATATGAGATGATGACAATGACATTGTAAGTTTATTCAATCGTGAGCCATTCGGTCTGAGCTCGATTCCATTTATAAATCGGATGGCCAATGTCATTAAAAAACTCTTTAATTTGAGTTTGATTGTAACCTAAGCAATTTTCTAAAATCGGTGCTAATACTGAAAGTGCGTTATCAGACAGGACGGTTCGTCTTGAAATATGACCTAAATAGGGAGATGGTGAAACGGCAATCGTAAAACCGCCATAGACATTGACATGCAACATAACATGTAGGTCAGACGAACCATCACCAACATAGATCACCTGTTCACGCGGAATATGTTCTTTTTCAATCAAACAGTCAATGTAAGTTACTTTACCTTGACCAGCAGCGGTTTTTTCAATATCAATAATATGTCCTTTTTCATCAAAAATAAAGTCGGTGCCAATAATACGATTTTTAGGGAGAACTTCTTCTAAGGACTTTTCAATTAAGAGACGAGGACAAGCAGATAAGACATAACTGACAAACTTAATATCTTTTATACCACGCTCTAATACTTCAAAGAGTTCTTTGACATTTTTACGCAAACGAATGACGGAACCGACTTTGATTAAGATGTCTTTAGTAACCCGATTTTTATATGCTGGGTCGGTAATTAAAAGATAAGCGAGTTCTCCGCCAAATTGAACAATGTTGCGTTTTTGAATTTCTTTGACTTTAGCAAAAAAAGTTTCGGGTTTAATGTCAATCATTTGCGAAATTAAAACGCCAGAATCATCTAAGGAAATCGTTTCGTCAAAATCCGAGACAAAGAGATATTTTTTAAGGGGTTTCGGTTTTTTCATTAATTTAATTGTAGAGAATCAAACCTAAATGTCAAGAAAGGATTTGATTGCGCCAATAAAGATAATTGACAAGTATATTATAGCAAGATAAAATATTTGTTATGAATGTTGGTATTGTGGGTGCAACCGGTTTAGTTGGCGAAAAATTATTAGCAATTTTAGAAGAACGTAATTTCCCGATCAATCAACTAATGCTCTTTTCATCAGAGAAATCAGCAGGTCAGAAAATTAGCTTTAAGGGTGAAGAGATTGAAGTTAAATCGCTAAGTAAAGATTATTTTAAGAATCTGGATTTGGTATTTTTTGCGTTAGATGATAAATTAGCAAAAGAATGGATTCCGATTGCCCGAAAAGAGTGTATCGTGATTGATAAATCATCAGCCTATCGGTTAGATAAAGAGGTGCCGTTAATCGTTCCAGAAGTTAATGGACATCAAGTGAAAGAGCATAAAAACTTGATTGCGAATCCAAACTGCACAACAATCCCCTTAGTAATGGTTTTAGCACCATTGCATCAAAGTTTTGGATTAAAAAGAGTTATTGTCAGTACTTATCAATCAGTTTCGGGTGCGGGTCGTAATGCGATTGACGAGTATTTATATGAAATCGAAGTTTTAGCCTATGGTGATAAAATTAGCAAAGATAAAGAAGCGGTTTTTTCAGCACCAATTGCCGCAAATCTGATACCTCAGATTGGTAAGTTTGATAAAGATGGTTATAGCAGTGAAGAGCGAAAAGTTATTGAAGAGACTCGGAAAATATTACAACTACCACAATTGCCAATTAGTGCCACCTGCGTCCGCGTGCCTTGTAAAATAGGCCACTGTGAAGCAGTAAATATTGAATTTTCTCAAGCGGTTGATATCTCCAAAGTCAAGAAAACATTGAAAACAGCAGGTTTAGTAGTGACGGATGATGAAGCTTATCCAATGCCGGTAAATATTGAAAATACGGATCATGTTTATGTCGGTCGGATTCGTAAAGATAATGCTTTTGATAATGGAATTGTTTTATGGTTAGGAACTGATAATTTGCGGAAAGGTGCAGCAACGAACGCAGTCCAGATTGCAGAATTGTTACTGAAAGAAAAGAATATAGCTAAGTAAGAGTAATTAAAATAGTAAATTTGTAAATCTTTAATTACTTACAAATTAGTTAGTTAAAGAAGCAGAAAGAAGGGCGAATGAAAAAATTTCTTTTGTTTTTTATATGGATAATTGGTTTAAGTTATGGATATCAAATTGAACCAGATAAATTAATATTTTTTCCGGAACATAAATTTATTATCAATCCTCACCGTTATGAAAATTTTATGAATTCGACCAGAGCCGAATCAAGCCACAGTTTTGATGTGAGACATTACCAATTGAATCTTACAATTCCGATGACTTCAGGTGCATATAGTTGCCGAGAAAGAATTAAAATTCTACCAAAGCAAGCCAATTTTGACAGTTTTACTTTAGACTTTGCCAATTTGGTCTGTGATTCTGTTAAAAGAATGAGCAATAATTTAATTTTTTCCACCAGCAATAACCGATTGAATATCACTTTAGACCGACCCTTTAATATTGATGAAACTTGCCAAGTTGATATTTATTTTCATCGCAATGCCGATTTAAGTAATTTAGGTGTTTATTATTATCCCCGTGGTAATTATCCAGCGATAATGTACACCACAACCGAACCGATTGATTCCCGTTATTGGTTTGCTTGTTTTGATGAGAATTGGGATAAATCTGAAGATGGCTGTGAGATTTATATTACCGTACCCGATTCTTTTATTGCGTGTTCAAATGGTTTATTAGATAGCGTCAAGATAAATAATGGTTGGAAGACATTTTTTTGGCGACACCACTATCCAATTAGTACTTATCTGATGACCTTTACGGTTTCAATTTATAGCACTTGGAGTCATTGGTATCGAGTGTCGGCTAATGATTCATTTGAAATCAAATATTATATTTGGCGAGTTGATTCAACTCGCTCGCATACTGCCTTTCAAAATGTTTTAGATATGATTGAGTTTTTTGCGGACACTAATATGTATGGTGCTTATCCATTTGAAAAATATGGGATGAATGCGGTCTATCCATTTCAATGGGGTGGTATGGAAAACCAAACTCTAACTATGATTCATCGCAGTTGGCTTAATGGTAATGATAATGGAATCGCGCACGAACTGGCACATATGTGGTGGGGTGATATGATCACTTGTTTTACTTGGCGCGAGATTTGGCTTAATGAAGGTTTTGCAACTTATTCTGATGCTTTATACCTGCGTCATCAAGCAGGACATAGTCAGTTTATAAATACAATGATCAGCCGTGCTAATAGTTATTTTCAAGAAGATCAAACTTATCGTGTACCTCTTTATAATCAACCGATTAATAATCTCTTTACTTGGGGACATACTTATTGCAAGGCATCTTGGGTTCAGCATATGTTAAGATATATTGTTGGTGATACAACAGATAGCGCTGGTAATTTTTTCCGAGCAATGCGGGTTTATCGAGATTCATTCCAATATGGCAACGCTTCCACTGAAGATTACAAGAGAATTCACGAACAGATTTCAGGACTGGATTTGGATTGGTTTTTTAATGAATGGATTTATCAGGCAGGTTATCCCAAGTATTACTATAATTGGTTTAGTAATTTAGATACCACAATTAATCAATATCGGGTAATTACGCGGATTAGCCAAAATAATGGTAGTTTAGCACCTGCGATATTTCATATGCCATTACAAGTGCATTTGAGTGGAAATGATTTCGATACCTTATTAACGATCCAAATTAATAATAATCCTCAGATAGATACTTTTGTTTTAACCGCTAATCCAACAAATATGGTTATCGATCCTTATAACTGGGTACTCAAAAGGACTTATTTAGGTATTGAAGAATTCTGCAGTGATAATAGCAGTCAGCCCTTGTATAAAATCTACCCCAATCCCTTTCCAAATCAGATAAAAATTGATTTTAATTACAAGGCAAATCAGAAAGTTTCAGTTTTTATTTATAATCAAGCGGGTTGTTTAGTTCGCACTTTTCAAAAACAAATTACAAATAAAAACAACGTTCTTGTTTGGGATAGCAAGAACCAGCAAGGTCAAGTATTGGGACCAGGAATTTATTTTATTAGGATTGAAAGTGGACACAAAACTTTTGTTGAAAAGGTTGTTAAAATAAGATAAAGTTATGTTTAATGTTATAATTCTTGGTATTGCTAGTCTTTTGACCGATATTTCAACCGAAATGGTCTATCCACTCATTCCCTTTTTCTTAAGTAGTCTTGGTGCTTCACCAGCAGTGCTTGGTTTAATTGAAGGTATTGCCGAGAGCACAGCCAGTTTATTAAAAGTTTTCTCAGGTTATTTTTCCGATCGAATTAGAAAACGAAAACCATTAGCGATTATTGGTTATAGTGCTTCGACAGTCGGTAAATTGTTTTTATACTTAGCTCAAAGTTGGGGGTTGGTATTTTTTGCGAGACTCATCGATCGTTTTGGTAAAGGAATTCGTACCGCACCGCGTGATGCTTTAATTGCAGATAGCACTGCGCAAGACAGACGAGGACGGGCATATGGTTTACATCGTACTTTAGATACCTTGGGCGCAGCGATCGGGGTTATTTTTGCTTATTTATTGATTAAATCTAATATCACAAATTATAATCGGGTTTTTTTATTTTCGATTATTCCTGCCTTGTTAGGAGTCTTAGTGCTCTTTTGGGCGCGGGATAAAATAAAGTCAATCAAAGTCGCTTCTAATCAATTAAAATTAAGTTGGCGACAATTAAGTAAAAAATTACGCTGGTTTTTAATTGTTGTTTTTATCTTTGCCTTGGGTAATTCTTCTAACCAATTTTTAATTCTCCGAGCTAAATCACTTGGATTATCAATAACATCGGTATTATTAATATATCTGTTTTATAATTTAATTTATGGTATTTTATCTTTTCCAATCGGCCGCCTTTCGGATAAAATTGGGCGTAAAAAAATATTGATTATTGGCTATTTAATTTATGCAGTTATTTATTTGGGTTTTGCTGTAATCAATAGAGCATCATTGATCTGGGTTTTATTTGGGATCTACGGATTTTATAGCGCTTTTACAGAAGGTATTGAGAAAGCATATATTTCAGATATTGCACCCATTGAGTTAAGAGGTACTTTAATTGGTTTACATGCAACTTTAATTGGTGTTGGTTTATTACCAGCATCAATAATTGCAGGTATGCTTTGGTCTTTAATAGGAGCATCGGCACCATTTTATTTTGGGGGAATTCTGGGTTTAATAGCCGCAATTGGTTTGGCTCTATTAATTTAATTAAACCCTTGACATTTTATTTTTTTAGTTTATATTTTATTGATAACGAATTACCGATAATAGTAATAAAGGAATCGGTATGGGTATAGGGATAACAAATAAAGGGTTATCAATAATTAGAGAAGGATTCTTAAATTTCCATAAACAAAAAATTAAATGATAGAGGTTTAGTATGAATTATCATCATCATGGAGTAAGTCTTGAAAAGATTTGTGATAGTGCATTAGCATTAGCCGATATTGTCGTGGGCAAAACAGCAGTTAACATCGGTGCCGATAGTGGAATCTTATTAAATAGTTTAATTCAAAATGGTTTAAACACAATTACAGTTGATCGCTCAATGAGTACGCTTGAAGAGATCAAGAAAAGATGGGGAAATTTCTGTAATTTTTCAGGTTGTATTGGTGAGCCACATAATATTCCAATTGATGATGCTTATGCTGATTATGTTTTTGCAAATATGATTTTACATCATAGTGAACAACCACCCCTCGCAATTCGTGAAATGCAACGGATACTAAAACCCGAAGGACGATTAGTGATAGTTGATTTAGATAAGCATGCGTGCACAGCATTACAACAAAATGAACACGATCTATGGTTAGGTTTTGACCGTAATGATGTTATTCAATGGTGCTTAAAAGCAGGATTTAAGATGATATTTGTTGATTCGCTTGAGGAAAAATATTGCATTGAGCGATTGAACGATCACGACCATCACGCAATCGGCATGTTTACGGCGTTGGGTATAAAATAATATTTTATACAGCTTTTCAATTTTCTGTTTTATAAAAATATAGTATTTTAGATTTAAGGAAATTAATTATCTGAAGTTTGGAGGGTTTGGATAATTTTTGAGAGATGAAGATTAAGTCCTTCCATCCAGAATAAACACTCGCCATTACGCAAATATATTACAGAAGGTAATTCTTTAATATGCCATGATTTAATTATTTCGTCATTAACATAATGGCCAAAGCGGTTAGGTCTATCAAGCAGATTAAAATACCAAGTTTGCAAGCCCCTTTTCTTGGAGGTATGAAATATATATACTTTTCCCGAGAAATTATTAATTGCATCCCAGGCATTATTAATAGTTGATTTAGAAGCTTCACTATCGGCATCAATAACTATAAGTAATACATCACCGATATTAATATCTTGACTGCTCAGTTTGACTTTATCGAGATTGACAAACTCTTGATATGCTCTGACCATTAGATCGCCAGGTTTGAAATCAACTGGAATATCTAACTTAATAGTATAATAAGTGGTATCGACGGTGGGCATTATTCTTTTTATTCTCAAGTAGGTATCGCCAAAACCATTTCGCCATCCGGTTATGAGATATGGAGGTTCGTTATCTAAAGTAATAACAGCATGTCCGTTAAAAGTGTCGATTGGCGGTTCAAAACGAGTTGGTGATTCATGAAACTTAGTGATACTGTAGTCTTCATAATACTTAGTTTTATCCGTGACATTTAAATTGTTGGCTTCAAATTTAATACTCACCCACGCCTTCTGCTTTTTTATTTTGGCATCAAAACTTTCTTCCTGCCAGTCACCATCCCAATATTCAAATCCATCTTCGCTCCATTTTATTCGAGATGGAATGCCAATACTTCGCAACATCCCGACAATAAAGATATATTGTTCAATTTTTGTTGCGCGTTTTGCTTTATAAACATCTTGTGGATTCATCATCGGTCCAAAAACATCGTCTTCTTTTATAAGTTTGATATTGGTTCTGACCCAGTTTATTATACTATCAACTTTTTCTTTAATTGGAATTACAGAAGATGGTGCAAAAAGGAGGGGGTGGTATTCGTCGATGACACTTTGAAGGGAAAAACGCCATTTACCAAGTTGCTCGTATTGAATACGTGGGCAGATAAGAAAGTCGCGAATGATTGAATCAGAGATTTTATTTTTATATTGATTTACAGCTCGCTGGATAGCGCTGAGTTCTTTAAATAAGCCGACGGTGTCGAGTGCTACTAAATCTTTTGAAGTAAGGGTGTTACAATATTGAATAAATGTTATTTTTTTAAGGGTCGGTAGATTTGAGTAAAATTGTAAAAGGGTTTGAGCGTTACCATGGGCATCTTGTAAAATTTTACTTAGATTAGTATCGATGTTATTTAACTTCTGACTTGAAAGGCTATCAAAAATGTTGATTTTAGTTAGATTTTTTTCTCTAATTTTATTTAACAATTTTGTATTCGGTTTGTATTTGGATTTATAGTTATTACTACTTATTCTTTTTGTATATAACCAAAATGAAGTATCAGGAATTTCATTCTTTGATAGGATGATGATGACTGTATCGGTGGGTTTATCAGATGGTCTCCAAATATAATATCCGATTTGAGCGTTTTTGTAAGCATAGATATACAAATCAGTTTTACCGACATACCATTGCACATATCCATTTAGATCGGTTTTTTTTAATCCGACAGGAACGAATGACGAATAGTTATAGACATTGATTGAAACCGAAGCATTTTCGATGGGTAAGTTATCTTGTTTAACTTGAACATAGAGTTGAGTAACATCACTGTAATTAGGCGTTGAATTGATAATCGTATAGTTTGATTCGCTTTTATCAATAATCTCTTTTTCAGAAGAAAGTTGACCATAGACAATGCTTTTTATAATCGGTGCGCGTTTAGAAGGAGTTTCAAACCAGGCATTATCAAGGTCGGTCAGCTCACCACCGCCAAGGGAGTGCCATTTTCCATCTACCCAAATTTCAACCCAAGCATGATTACTATTGGTATGAGCCCACCACGGCGTATAAGTGTGACGGGCGGGGATACAAACGGTTCGTAATGCTTTAATAAATAATATTGACATTTCTTCACATCTACCTATACCACGTTTTATTGTTGTTAAAGCATTCTGATCCCAGTATTCAGTGGGTTCATAAACCATTTTGGTATAGACCCATTCATTTATTTTAAACACTGCATCACGCATATTTCTGGTTTTTTTAATTAGATTGTAGAGTGTGTCAACATAAATTTCAGTGAAATTTTCTAAAGGTTCCTGGCTGACGCGATGGGGTAAGATATAATGATAGAATAAGTTCGTGTCAATTATATTCTTCCAAGGTACTCTTTGATAATTTTTGTTAAGGGCATCAAAATAGTTGATAAAATCATCTGCTTTAAGATTAACTAAATCAACATCAGGCATTGCGGATAGTAAAAACTGAGCCCAGTTTTGATAGCCTTTTTGTTGTGATATTAGTATAAATTTTTTAACTTCCGAAGCATTTTCACCAGCACGTACTAGAATCGAATCCGGATTAAAATTAAGAAGAGACAAGAATAAGAAAATTAACATCTCTATAATTTATTATGCGAACTAATAAAAGTCAATAAATAAAAAAATTGATATTTAAAAATTTTAATTTTATCTTTTTCGGGATTTAAGTCTATTATATATTTTATATCTTAAATCTTTTAATATGAAAAGCTTAAGTGACTTTGTTTTTATTATTGATTACGGCTTGGGCAGCAGCGATTCTGGCACCGGGTATTCTATAAGGAGATGCACTAATATAATCTAACCCTACTTTGTGGAAAAAATTAATTGAGGTCGGATCTCCACCATGTTCACCGCAAACACCGATTTTTAATTCAGGGTTAACTTTTCTGCCCAATTTTACAGCAGTTTTTATTAGTAGGCCAACTCCATCTTTGTCTATGGTTTCAAAGGGATCGGTATTGAGAATACCATTATTTAGATAGTATGGAAGAAATTTGCCAGCGTCATCACGAGAGTAGCCAAAGACGGTCTGTGTCAAATCATTAGTACCAAAAGAGAAAAAATCGGCTTGACGAGCAATTTCATCGGCAATCAGTGCGGCACGAGGAATCTCAATCATTGTCCCAATGCTGTAATTTATCTTAACTTGATATTTTGCCATCATGAGATTGGCAATTCTTTCAATGATCTTTTTTTGGTTAATAAGTTCGCTGACTGAGCTAACCAAAGGCACCATTATTTCAGGTAATACTTTTATTCCCTGTTTAGTCGCTTCGCAAGCGGCTTCAAAAATTGCTTGGGCTTGCATTTCAGTAATTTCGGGATAGATAATACCGAGTCGACAACCACGAAAGCCCAGCATAGGATTATCTTCCTTGAGTTGATTGATCCGCTGTTTGACTTTTTCAAGTGGTATTTTTAGTCGCTTGGCTATGCTGATGATCTGTTTTTCTTCTTTGGGTAAAAATTCGTGTAGAGGGGGATCCAAGGTACGAATTGTCACCGGTAAGCCATCCATTACTTTAAAGATTTCAATAAAATCTTGTTTTTGGAATGGTAAGAGTTTATTTAAAGCTCGAGTCCGTTGTTCAGCATTAGTGGCTAATATCATTTCTCGCATAGCTTGGATTCTTTTATTACCGAAAAACATATGTTCAGTGCGACACAGACCAATCCCCTCGGCACCATAGCGACGCGCGAGTAAGGCATCTTGAGGCGTGTCAGCATTAGTACGAACTTTTAAAGTACGAATTTCATCGGCCCATTGCAATATTGTTTTAAATTCTAAAGAGAGCTCAGTTGCTTGAGTCTTTAATTCTCCTAAATATACTAAACCAGTGGTGCCGTCAATTGTGATTTTAGTACCTTGTTTGATTTCTTGATTGCCAAACATCGCTTTCTGGTTAGTTTCATCTATTTTTATATCTTCACAACCGACAATGCAGGGTTTCCCCATACCCCGCGCAACAACTGCAGCGTGAGAAGTCATACCACCGGTAGCAGTAAGAAACCCAACTGCATGAGCCATTCCACCAACATCTTCAGCGGATGTTTTAGGGCGCACTAAAATCACTTTTAGACCTTGACGTCCCATTTTGATTGCCGTCGGTGTTGAAAATATGGCATAACCCGAAGTTGCACCGGGAGAAGCAGGAATACCTTTTGCTAAAGGGGGAGTTTTTTCTTTATCAGAAATCATTGGGTGGAGTAAGGCTTCTACATCTTTTGGAGCGATACGCATAATTGCTTGGGCTTTGGTAATGAGTTTCTCTTTATGCATATCGTAGGCAATTTTTACAGCAGCACGAGGAGTGCGTTTGGCTCTTCTTGATTGTAAAATCCATAAACGATTATCTTCAATAGTAAATTCAACATCTTGCATATCTCGGTAGTGATTCTCTAATTTTCGTAAAATTCTTAGTAACTGCTCGTAATTTTTGGGATGGGTTTCTTTAAGCCATTCAATTGGTTTGGGAGTTCTAATGCCAGCGACAATATCTTCTCCTTGAGCGTTAATCAGATATTCACCATAGGGTTCTTTTTCACCCGTTGCGGGATTTCGAGTAAAGACAACACCAGTTGCGGATGTTTCGCCAAGGTTACCAAAGACCATTGCTTGAACATTGACTGCAGTTCCCCAATCCTCAGGTATTTTGTAAATGCGACGGTATTCTATGGCACGGGGATTGTTCCAAGATTCAAAGACTGCGGTAATGGATTGCCAAAGTTGATCAAATGGATTTTCTGGGAATGGTTTGTGAGTTAATTCTAATACTTTTATTTTATAATGACGAATTATATATTCTAAAGTATTCTCCGTTAATTCAGAATCTTGTTTTAGATTATGGCGTTTTTTTTCTGATTCTAGAATCTGTTCAAATATTTCAGGTGGTAAATCAAGGACGACTTCACTAAACATTTCAATAAACCGTCGATAACTGTCTAATGCAAAACGGCGATTTTGGGTTAAGCGAGCTAATCCATTAACTGTCGTATCATTGAGACCGAGATTGAGAACACTGTCAAGCATACCTGGCATCGATGCTTTTGCGCCTGAGCGGACAGATAAGAGCAGTGGGTTTTCAGCACTACCGAATTTACGACCAGTGATATTTTCTATGAATTTCATTCCTTGTTTTACTTCTTTAAGGAGACGTTTGGGATATTGACCAGTTTTGAGATAATGAATGCAAACTTTGGTTGTGATGGTAAAACCCGGTGGAACGGGGATACCGAGATTGGTCATTTCCGCAAGACCGGCCCCTTTACCACCTAATAAAGCAGAAAGGCGAGCAGAACCATCTGCTCTTAGATTACCAAATCGATAGACATATATCATCTTTATTTATTTTGACCTATTTTAATTTGTAACGATGCTTGTTTCAATCTTTTAATTTAAGATGATGGCGGATTTTCTTGGGACGCTAAAAAGTCATTAATCAGTTGTTGGGCCTCTTCGTAATCATCTTCATCAACTAATATTTCACCCCATTGCGGACGCATCATTTTAGCAAGTCCATCATAGTAAGGAATCTGATAGGAACGAATAATCGCAGGGATGCCCGATTGTTCCAATAATGCTTTTAAACTCATTGCTAAAAGTTCGTCTTCAGGTTTATAGAGTACTTTCAGTGCCATCCTGTGATTATAAAATAGCTTTTAGTAAATGTCAATTATAATGAGCTATATCTTGAATTAAGATAAAAATATTGACAAATAATCTAATTCTGGGGATAATCAATTGCAAATAACATGTCAAATGAATCAAAAAAGCAGGTTTTAATAGTTCCCTTTCAACATATCGAATCTTTGCTTTTGAATTATATTAGTAATGAAATTAAAGTGATGTTTGACTTAGCGGTGGAGTTAGTCAATAAACAACCATTACCTTCAAATTCTTATAATCAGTATCGTGATCAATATCGTACTAATGCTTTTTTAGACTCATTAACAAGATTTACAAAAAATAATAATATGGTAATCGGAATTTGTGATGTTGATATTTATGCTCCAAATTCTGAATATGTCTTTAACATCGCAGATGTTGAACGACAAGTTGCGGTTGTTTCTATAACTCGATTAAAGCCGATATATTATAAAATGTATCAAGACGAGAATATCTTTTGGGGTAGGGTGATTAAAGAGATTTTTCATACGCTCGGCCGACTTTATGGATTAGAACATTGTTATCGTGCGGAATGCGTTATGTTTCTTTCTAATACTATACTCAGTATTGATATAAAATCAAATCGGTTTTGTGGTGATTGTCGTAAGTTATTGCAAACCGCTACGGAGAGAAGCAAAGTAAATCCGAAATAACTCCGAATAATTATTATGCTTATTAACACTACTTTATTGATAACTATGTTATTTTCGCAATTTTCTTCTCGACTGGTAATTAATGAAGTAATGGCAAATCCCAGAGGTGTGAGTGGCGCAGGGTATCCTGAGGACCGTAATGAGTTTATTGAGCTTTTTAATATCAGCCAAGAAACAGTTAATGTGCGTGGATGGCGAATTACCGATTTTGATGCAACAGATAGTATTATTGCTTGGACGGATACGAATATTTTGATTAAATATCCACAAGTACGCATTAATACTTTTTTAATTCCACCCCATCAGTATGCTTTGATTTTAGATCCTGAATATACGAGTTCTAATCCCAGCGGGGGTGAAATTCAACCCTACCAATTGCCTGATAGTTTGATTGTGCTGACAGTTGGTAATACGACCATTGGTAATGAATTACAGACCAATGACCCATTATTACTTTATTCTTTGAGTGGCGACAGCTCGAGTTTTGGTACTCCGTTTAATGTTAACGATTCTTTTCCATATGATGTTGGTGATGGTATTTCGTGGGAACGTAAATCACCAGAACTTGAGGACAACCGAATAAATTGGATTGGTTGTTTGGATTCAAACGGCGTAACGGTCGGTCGAGCTAATAGCGTCTTATCTTACTTTGATTTGGCACTTATGAATATTTATACCCGACCACCATATGTAGCACCAAACACCGCTGATACAGTTTTTGTTGTGGTAAAAAATGTTGGTTATCAAACAGCTTATTGTTGGGATGTTGTAGTGTTTAATGATAAAAACTGCAATGGTATTGAAGATAGCGGTGAACAATTATTTTGTACAATCGGTGCTGGTTTAGCGGTTAACCAGGAAACAACATTAAGTTTTGTATGGCAGTCCATTGCCTCGGGTCAGCATACAATCTGGGCAATTGTTAATTTTCCTGATGATATTAGATTTGAGAATAATCGACTTTCGACAATCATTAAAACGAGTGCAGCGGTGGGGGATTTCGGACTAATCAAGAGTATCTTTAGCCCAGATGGTGATGGGATTGATGATAGTCTAATGATTTATTATGATTTTGGTGAGCAATATGGAAGATTGACACTTCTTATTTATGACTTGAATGGCCGATTAATTAGAAAACTTATTAATAACGAAAGAGTTAATTCAAATAATCTGATATTCTGGGATGGTAAAAACGATAAGGGTCAGATCGTTCCGATTGGGATTTATGTTATTTACTTAGAGTACAAGACTACTCATAGAACTATCAGCAAAAAAATCTCAGCGGTACTTGCGAAGAACCTAAATTAAAATTTTCTTATCACTGAAACCGTATTAGAACTGCTATTAGTAACATAGATAAAATTACCATTGGGATGTGCGCCAATTCCAGTCGGATTTGTCTGCACAGGAATTAAAGCGACAACTTTATGGTTCAAACCATTAATAACAGAAATTGAATTATTGTTTTGTTGAGAAACATAGAGATAGAAATTACTGGGATAAGTAGTAATGCCCGAAGGACCATTGGCAATTGGTATCGTTGCAATGATTGTATTATCACTTGTGCGAATCACGGAAACCGAGTTATCACCGTAGTTCGTGACAAAGATATATTCACCATCTAATGACGCAGTGAGTTGAGTTGGTTGATTTGGAGTTATGATATTAGCATAAATTGAATTATCGGAAACTTTAATAACTGTGATACTGTTATGATAGGGCGAAGCAACATAAAGATATTGGCCATTGGATAAGCTGATGATACCACTCGGTTGATTGATATTCGGGATAGTTGCAATGACTGAGAAGTCAGAGGTTCGAATCACGGAAATGTTATCACTACCAAGATTAGTAACATAGAGATACTGGCTATTGGGTAGGACCGCGATGCCCGATGGTAAAATACCAACGGGAATTGTGTGCACCACCGTATTATCAGAAGTGCGAATAACCATTATATTATTACTTGTCGTATTGGCAACATAGACATAGTTATTATTGGGGTCGGCAACAACACAACTTGGATTCATACCAACTGGAATAGTCGTAATAACTGTATGATTGGAACTTTGAATGACCGAGAGATCAGAACTAACTTGGTTGGCAACATATAGATAATTACCGTTTGGTAGGACGGCAATACTGACTGGTTCAATACCAACCGATATATGATTTGTGACATAATTAGGGAAAAGACTACCAGTAATATTTATCTGCAAATTATGGGTATAAGACCAATCAGAAATTAACCCGTAAATGTCTTTGGCTCGGGCACGAATGAGATAAAAACCACTATCAGACCAGGCATGTTGCATTGTAATCATTACACCAACAGGTTTGAATTCTGACCATTCCGAAATTTCACCATCACCCCAGTCAAATTGATAAGCAACACTATCAGCATCAGGGTCAAAAGCAGTTGTAGAAAACGAGTAATAGACATTAACTGTCCCTGCGTATGGTCCGATTGGATTTTCGGGAGCATCAGGAGGACGATTTGACGTGATGGTAATATCTTTACTTAATGACCAATCAGAGAAAAGCATTGATTTATTGCGGGCTTGGGCTCGAATAGCATAAGTTCCCGCATTTCGCCAAAAATGAGATGCACTAACAATACCACCGGAGATAACATAGTTACTCCAATTCGAAGTATCTCCATCACCCCAATCAAAACGAATCGAGATACTATCATTATCGATATCAATTGCTGATGAAGAAAAAGTATAAGTATAGTTAATAATACCACTATCAGGACCAGCGGGTGTGGTTGGGATGTTCAATTTCTTTTCACAATTTAGTAAAATAACGACACTTATTAATAATAAAAATGTAATATATTTCATAAATACTCCTTTAATAATAGGGTAGGCTAAACAACAGGTTTGTCAATGCTATATTAAAATTATAAATATATCATAAAATTAAAATGTTTTATATGGGATACTGTATAGGGGCTCGTCTTTTGCCTGTCCAATTCAGGTATTGGGTTTTGGGATAGTCGGAGTATAAGGTCGCATGAAGGCAAGCGTAAGTTGTTTTATAAGATAGTTATTGTTAAGCTTATTTTCAAGTATTTCCAAATCAATAATAGATGCATTGTTAAGAATAATGAGAAATGGACTATTAAGTTGTTTAGTGAAAATAATATTATAAAGCATGCTTATTTATTAATTGTTGACATATTAAAGAATTGGCATTATTTTATTGATGATGGTAGTTATAATCTTTTTGTGTCGGAGGAAAGATGAAGCTAATTAAGATAATTATTATATTACTATTTGTTTTAACAAGTATTGGTCTTGGTCAAACGATTATTAATGCAATTCCTGCGCCTTCCTATACTTCGGGTCTATGTTGGGATGGAGCATATTTGTGGTGTGGACGTTATGGCACTTCGGTTTCGGATTCGTTATATAAAATCAATCCCGCTAATGGTGCGGTTGTGAAAATGATTCGGTGGCGTCCTGCGGGTTGGACCAGTGGTGCTTGTTATGGTTTGGCTTTTGATACTGCAAATGGTGGTAGTCTTTGGGTATCAACACAAGTTTCCGGCACCCCAACTCCCAATGATACAATTTTCTTAATCGATACCATCAATGGTTCGCGGATTCGTGCCTTGCGTGCTCGGAAAGAATATATGGCCGGCCTTGCTAATGATGGCCAGCATCTTTGGCATTGTGTCTATTATAGTCCTGATGGCGGAATTTATAAAATTAATAAAAATACAGGAGATTCCATTGATTTTATTAATATACCAACTATTCCACAACCCTGGAGCACAACTTGGGATGGCCAATATTTGTGGGTTGGCAATGATAGTAGTGGGAGTGGCGGTACTGGTGGTCGAAGTCGTATTTATAAAATCGATGTAGTGCTAAAACAGATCGTTGATTCGATTAATTCACCAAGCCGAAGACCACGGGGATTGGCATGGGATGGGAATTATCTATGGGTGGCAGCAATGATGGCAAGTTCACCAACCGGATGGGGAATTTATCAGATTGATTTAGGGGGAGGCGGAACACCAGTTATTTCGATAAGTCCAAATGCTTTTGATTTTGGCAATGTTGCGATTGGACAGTCGCCATACTTTCAATTAACGGTCAGTAATATAGGTACAGATACTTTAAGAATCGATACTTTTTTTATAAGTAACACAGCATTCAGCCATCAGGTCATTTCGTTTCCTGTCTTTATTGCACCGTCTTCGGCAATTTCTTATTGGGTTTATTTTACACCAACTGCATTTCAGTTGTATACGGGCAATTTAGGAATTGTAAGTAATGACCCGGTGCGGGAAACAGTTTATGTGTCTTTACGTGGTCAGGGTGTTTATCCAAACCCAACTTTAAGTCCGAATGCAACAAGTTATGATTTTGGCAGTATTGGCATTAATTGTGTTAAAGATTGGTTTTTGCGCATTGTTAATCATGGTTATCTGCCATTAGTAATTGATTCTATAAAATATTCTAATAATCAATTCTTTAATTTACCGATGAACCTTCCAATTTCGTTGAATTGTTTAGAAACAACATTTATTCAAGTTATCAGTCGTCCCCAAAATTATGGTAATTATAGTGGGAATATGGAAATCTACTCAAATGCCGTGCCAAATCCTTTTATTATTATGTTGAATGCTAATGGTATTGTTAATGCGATGGTGGGTGGTCAATTGTTGTGGGAATATGAATTTCCAGATAATGTAGTTTGTGTTAGTTTGATTGATGATATTAATGGTGATAGTATTTGTGATGTCGCTGCTGAAAGTTATGGCACGGAAATGTATGGCAAAAAGCATCTTCGGACATTTTGTGGTAATAGCTTTGGCAATGGAGTTGTGCAATGGCAAGTTGGTGATAATGATTTTACAGGTTCCTGGGGAGATGATTGTTTGATTATGGGTGATGATTATAATAACGACAGCATCAATGATATTTTGTTGGCAACCGCTTGGGGAGATCGTTCGGTTTATGCCCTGAATGGTGTTAATGGCCAGATTATCTGGTATTATGATAGTCATTGGTATGATAATGAAGGGGGTTGGGTGTATTCGGTAAGACCGATGCCAGATATTACGGGTGATGGCATTGGTGAAGTTTTAGCAGGGATTGGTACAAATCAAACTGCAGGTGGTGGTCCTCGTTCGATGTATTGCTTTAATGGAGCAAACGGAAATATTATCTGGCAATTTCGAATTGGCGACGCGGTCGGCACAGTTAATTGGATAAATGATGTTAATAATGACGGTGTAGTTGATGCGATTTGTGGGGCGTGGGGAAACAGTTATGATATGAAAGTATATTGCGTAAGTGGTGCCTCAAGTGGTCTGGTCACTACTCCAATTTGGCAATACCAATGTGGTGGTGATGTCCAATCGGTGGTTACAATTCCAGATTTAAATGGTGACGGGAAAGATGAAGTAGTGGCAGGTGCGTGGAATGGTATGGTCTATTGTTTGAGTGGAGCAAATGGTAGTCCGATTTGGACAGCAAATGTCGGTGGTTATGTGGTAAAACTTGTCTTAATTCCTGATTTGATTGCAGTCAATCGACCAGGGATTGCAGTTTGTAATGTGAATAATGTAATTGCATTTAATGTTCTCAATTGCCTCAATGGTAGTGTTTATTGGAATTATCTAACTAATAGCAACACTTGGAGTGCTGATGTCATTGACGATTTGGATAACGATGGTAAAAAGGATGTTATCTTTGGTACGCAAAACGGTTTTGTCTATTGTGTCAGTGGCGCAAACGGAAATTTGTTATGGCATTATTCTGCAGGACAACTTGTATATTCAATTCGAGCGATAAGTGATGTTAGTTTTGATAATTATCCGGATGTGTTGGTCGGTTTACAAAGGTCAAGTTCAACCGGTATTGGAAAAGTACTTGCTATTTGCGGAGGTCATTTTCCTGGCAGTATAACTGAAACCGAAGACAAAGCGAAGAGCATTAGCAAGGTATACATTTCACCCAACCCTGCAAAATCAATAATTCGTATTCATTACTCGTTAACAGAAAACAGCCGTATTTCCTTAAAGCTATATAATACCAATGGACAACTAATCGAAAATTTAGTTGATAATTATGTTAAAGCAGGTCAATATGTAATAAATTATCCTACTTATAAACTTGCAAAAGGAGTCTATATCATTAATTTCGCCACGGAAAATTATACAAATAATCTAAAATTGGTCATTCGTTAATCAGATGAGACTGAGTTAAAGGCCGTTAGATATATAAACTACAACCCTTTCTTATTACTTATTGACTAATTGGTGTTTTTATATTTAATAACAATATGAACAATCTGATAAGAAAATTAAAACAAAAGAAGATCGGTGTCCTAATGGGTGGTTGGTCAAGTGAACGAGAGATTTCATTGCGGTCAGGTCAAAATGTTTATCATTCGTTAATGAGACAAGGTTTTAAGGCGGCATTAATCGATATTAATAAAAACTTTGCGGAGCAGATTAAAAATGCTAAAATCGATATTGCCTTTATTGCGCTACATGGTAAACCTGGGGAAGACGGTACAATTCAAGGATTTCTAGAACTAATGGATATTCCTTATACTGGTTCCGGAGTTTTAGCATCGGCTATTGGTATTGATAAAATTATGACCAAAAGATTATTTGAATACGCAGATATTCCAACACCCCGGTATGTTTTGATTCCCCGAAATGTTGCTGTTGCTAAAGTTATAAAAGGGATCCAACAATTTCCAGTAATTATAAAACCTCGTAGCGAAGGATCGAGTGTTGGCTGTATGGTTATAGATAATTTAGAAGATTTAGTAAATAAAAGTAAATCTTTACAACTTAAATTTGGCGATATTTTTATTGAAGAATTCATTGAAGGAGCGATCGCCACTGTCGGAATATTACACAATCGGGCATTGCCAATATTAGAGTTAGTAGTAAAACGACAGAGATTTTATGATTTTAAAGCAAAGTATACAAAGGGCGAAACTGAGTTTATAATTCCAGCTCGATTTAACAAGAAATTAACGAAAAAGATTCAAGAATTAGCATTGCGAGCACACCACATCATCGGGGCAAAAGGATTTTCCCGTGTTGATTTAATTGTTAAAGATGAAAGACCATATTTTTTAGAAATTAACACTTTACCAGGAATGACCGAGATGTCCGACTTACCTGCTCAAGCACGCGAGGCAGGCATTGATTATGATGAGTTGGTTGTCGAAATTCTCAAATCAGCTTTAATTTAAAAAAGAATTGATAAGTGAAACTAATAAAAATTTATTTTGAAGGTGTTAGAAATTTAGAAAACAGGGAACTGAATTTTGACCCACAAGTAAATTATATTCTTGGTGATAATGGTGCAGGTAAAACTTCACTTTTAGAAGCAATTCATTTTTTAGCAGTTGGTCGGTCCTTTCGCACTAACCGTGATTTAGAGATTGTTAAATTTAATGCACCGTACTTAAAAATTTCAGGAGTAGCGGTTGATAATCATGATAAAATTGAAGCTGAAATAAGATTTTTCGAAAACACAAAAATAACTTATTTACAACACCATAAACAAGACAAATTATCATCATATTTGGGATGGTTGCCCATTGTAACAATTTTACTTTCAGATATTGATTTAGTGCATGGGCCACCGACACAAAGGCGTAACTTTATAGATTTAGCAATTTCTAAAATGAATAAAGTTTATTTAAAACATTTAATTGAATATCGGCGAGTATTAATGCAACGAAATAAATTACTTCGAGAAAAAGCCGACTCTGTTCATTACGAAGTATGGGAGGAGATATTAGCTAAATCGGGTAGTATAATAATACAAGAACGAATGAAATATGTTCCTTTACTTTTAGAAGAAGCGCAGCGAATTTGTGCATTGTTTTTAAAAGATAAAAAAATGAAATTTGAATATAAGATGACCCTAACGCAATCAATTGATAATATTAATAATATTTACGAACAATTCTTAAATTTGCTGCGAAAAAATCGCGATCAAGACAAAGAGATTGGTCATACTCAGATCGGGCCGCACCGTGATGATATTCTTATTTATTTTGAGCCAATGCAAATAAGCGTCGATTATGAACAAGGAGCGCGAAAAAATAGTCGTGAATCGTTTTCGACACGACAGTTTGGCTCAGAAGGCGAAATGCGACTTGCAGCACTTGCCTTAAAGATGGCTGAAGCACAAAAATTAAGAGAAAGGAAAAAAGAGCCGGTTTTTTTATTAGATGAAGTAGCATCAGAATTAGACCAGGCGAATACTAAAAAACTGTTTGATTTTATTCAGGGACAATTTTTTTATGCAACAGCTAAATCAATTGAAAATGTTTTAATGCCAAAAGGAAAGATATTTTATGTACAAGAAGGCAAAATTAAAGAAATTAGATCAATTAGCTAAACATCTGCCATCAGTCCTACAAAAAATGGGCATTGCCCAACGATTAATTGAACAAAAGGCTGTGTTGGTCTGGGCAAGTGCGGTAGGACCAGTAATTAGCAAACAAACAGTTGCTCAACGCATTGAAAAAGGCATACTTTATGTCGCAGTAGCCAATTCAGTTTGGATTAATGAATTAACTTTTCTAAAGGCAAGTATTATAAATAAGTTAAATGCCTCAATTGGACAAGAAGTAGTTAAAGATATTAAATTCTATTTAAAGTAATTAAAATTCAGCACAGATTTTAATTAGTGGTAATTATAAACTTCCATTTTCGACAATATTTTTTAAAAAGAGGACAATAATAATTTGACTAATAAATTATTTAAAAGTATTAGGTAAGGATTGACATTGAATTTTGATTAGTTATAATTTATTCTTAAATGGGACGAGTAATCTATACAGAAAATTTAAGTAAAAGTTATCGAAGTGGTTTTCGTCTGCAACGTATCCAAGCAATTGAAAACCTTAATTTAGAAGTAGAAAGTCAAGAAATTTATGGGTTTTTAGGACCAAATGGTGCAGGGAAGACAACAACAATAAAGATATTAGTGGGTTTAGTTAAACCATCCAGCGGCAAAGCATTTATTTTGGGTAAGCCATCTACAAATATTCAAATACGTCAAAAAATTGGTTTTTTACCAGAGTCACCATATTTTTATGAATATTTGAATGCTTATGAATATTTACATCTTTGTAGCGAAATTAGTGGTATTCCTCGAGAGCGGCAAAAGAAACAAATCGAAAAGATGTTAAATTTAGTCCGGTTAGAGCGTTTTTCGAAAATGCTGATTAAAGGTTATTCGCGAGGAATGCTGCAAAGATTAGGTATCGCCCAGGCATTAATTGGCGACCCGGAATTAGTAATATTAGATGAACCGATGGGCGGTCTTGATCCAATAGGTCGCCGTGAGTTTCGCGATATAATTTTAAATCTCAAAACACAAGGTAAAACAGTATTTTTTTCTACTCATATTTTAGCTGATGTAGAATTGATTTGTTCTCGCGTTGGTATAATTCTCAACGGTAAGTTAATTAGCAGTGGTAAATTGGATGAAATTTTATCATCTGAGATTGAAAGTTTTGAAATGATCGTTAAAGGACTGGATCGAAAAATGGTTAAGGTTATTGAACGCATGGCAAATAAGGTTATTACTGATCCAGTTCAGCATTCTCCTGATGATGAAGTATTTGTGGAAGTTACAACTGAAGAAGAAGTGGAACGCATTATGGCAATAGTTCGTGAAGTAAACGGTAGATTATTATCACTACAGCCAAGACGAAAAACATTGGAAGATCATTTTATAAGTCAAATCGAAAAAGAACGATTAAAACAGATATGAAAATTAGTGCTATTATTTTGAATACTTTTCGAGAAGCAATCCGAGATAAGATTTTCATTGCCATAATTATTTTTAGTATTATCGTGATGGGCGGCGCACGGCTTATTAAACCGTTGACTTTAGGCGAAGAAGCAAAAGTCATTAAAGATATTGGTCTGAATAGCATCACTTTATTTGCAGTTTTAATTGCGATATTAATTGGTGGTCGTTTAGTTTATAAAGAGATTGAGAAAAGGACTGTTTATCTTATTCTATCCCGGCCTATTTATCGTTGGCAATTTATCATCGGCAAGTATTTTGGATTAATGTTAGTTTTATTTGAAAGTATTTTAATTATGACCGGTGTTTTCTATCTGATTTTATTATTGTTACAGATTCAAGCTAATTTTTATCTTCTTTGGGCAGTCATTCTCACTTTTTTTGAATTAGCAGTGGTTACCGCAATTGCAATATTTTTCTCAACTTTTTCTACACCCATCACAAGTTCAGTTTTTACTTTCGCATTGTACTTTATAGGTCATCTTACCCGAGATCTGAAGACCTTGGCTGCGATCAGTAAATCAGCACCAACTATGATTATAAGTGACGTGCTTTATTATATTTTACCTAATTTAAGTAATTTCAATATCAAGGCTCACGTTGTACATAATGCTTTATTAGATTATAAAGTTATTTTTATGACAATCATATACGCCGTTGTTTATTCAGCCTTTGTTCTTTTTGTATCCTGTTTGATTTTTAATAAAAAAGACTTTTAATGTCTAATCTGTTATTGTTTCAAAAATACATAAACTTTCGGAGAATTATCAAACTTCTTATTTTAATTATCGGACTTATTGCGATATGGAATATTCAGTTTCAATTAGACATTAATCGTAAAACTGCTTTAAGAGAAAGATTGATGGAAGAATTGAGTTATTTCCCATCCGGTAAATTTCTAAAACCAATTGTAATTGAATATCAATCAGCGGTTGCTGATATAATATACTTAAGAGCAATTCAATATTATGCTCAGCATTTAATGACGGATCGTAAATATATCTGGTTAGATCATATCTTTGATATCTTGATGAGCTTAGATCCTCATTTTGTAGGTGCTTATGACTTTGGATCTGTGATCTTAGCATGGGATGCACGACAAATTGATGAAGCGCTTAAATTGCTTTATTTAGCGATTGCCCACAATCCAACAAATTGGAAATTGGTTTTTGATGCTGCTTTCATTGAGTATATGCTTACCCGAAATTATGTTTCAGCAGGGTATTATTTTGAAATTGCTTCAAAATTGCCAGAAACTTGGACAATTACTGGTCGCTGGGCAGCATTTGCATTTGCTCGTGGTGGGGCTACTGAATTGGCTGTTGAAGTTTGGTTGTCAATATATCAATTAACCGAAAATCGAAAATTAAAAGAAATTGCAATTCGCGAGTTAAAAAGATTAGGATTCCCTATACAAAAATTAGAGTAAAATATGCTTAATGCTTATAATTATTTAAGAATCAAGAAGTTAAACAAAAAAGAAAAATTATTGATTTAACGATTATTTCTGCTATAATGATATATGACACAAAAATATGATGCATCGCAAATCCATGTTTTAAAGGGATTAGAAGCGGTACGACATCGGCCAGCAATGTATATTGGCGATGTTGGTACACGGGGACTCCATCATTTGATTTATGAAGTTGTTGATAATGCCGTTGATGAGACTTTAGCAGGGTATTGTGATTATATCATTGTTACTTTATATAAAGATGGCTCAGTTTCAGTTGAAGATAACGGGCGAGGAATTCCAGTTGATATTCATCCCACCGAAAAAAAGTCTGCTTTAGAAGTTGTTTTAACTGTTTTGCATAGCGGAGCGAAGTTTGAGAATAAAATCTATCAAATATCGGGTGGTTTGCATGGGGTAGGCGTATCGGTTGTTAATGCACTTTCGGAATATTTAGAAGCTGAGGTCTATCGAGATGGTAAAATTTATTTTCAACGGTATGAACAGGGAATCGCAAAAACAAAAGTCGAAA
>CBFGJZ010000004.1:16537-72964 GCA_965649215.1 Caldifarciminota bacterium | reverse complement strand
AAGTAAAAGGAAAAACTAAAAAAACAGGCACAAAGATTACTTTTAAACCAGATAAAAAAATTTTTAAGAAAACCGATTTTGATTTTACAATCATTGCCAGCCGTTTGCGAGAATTAGCGTATTTAACGAAAAACTCTAAAATTGAGTTATTTGATGAAAGAACAAATAAACGAGAATTGTTCCATTTTCCGGGTGGTATTGTTGATTATGTTACCTTTTTAGATCAAGGACGAAATCGTTTGCATAAACCAATATATTTTGCTGATAAAAGGAATGGGGTTGAGGTAGAAGTAGCATTTGAGTATAATGACAGTTTTTTAGAAAATATATTTTCATTCGTAAATACTATCAATACTCACGAAGGAGGAACTCATTTAGCAGGATTTAAATCAGCATTAAGCAAAAAAATTAATGATTTTGCACGAGCGACTCAAGCTATTAAAGATAATCTTGAGTTAACTGGTGATGATTGTCGAGAAGGACTTACTGCAGTACTTTCAATCAAAATACCAAATCCGCAGTTCGAAGGGCAGACTAAAACGAAATTGGGTAACAGCGAAGCGAAAGGTATCGTAGAATCGATTGTTTCGGAAAAGTTAGGAACCTATTTTGAAGAAAATCCGCGAGTTATCAACTTGATTTTAGCTAAAGTAATTGCTGCTGCAAAGTCACGGGAAGCAGCTAAAAAAGCACGTGAATTAGCACGTCGTCGATCTTTACTAGATTCGGATACTTTGCCTGGGAAATTAGCTGATTGTTCTGAAGAAGATCCACATCTTTCGGAACTTTATATTGTTGAAGGTGATTCTGCCGGGGGCTCAGCAAAACAGGGACGGGATCGCCGATTCCAAGCTATTTTACCGCTACGAGGTAAAATTCTTAATGTTGAAAAATCCCAACTCAATAAAATTTTAGCTAATCCAGAAATACGCAGTATTATTTCCGCAATTGGTGCAGGTATTTCTGAAGATGATTTTGATACTGAAAAAGCACGCTATCATAAAATAATTATCATGACTGACGCCGATGTTGATGGTTCTCATATTCGCACTTTATTGCTGACTTTTTTCTATCGTTTTATGAGGCCTTTAATTGAAGCAGGATATATCTATATTGCGCAACCACCTTTATATCGTGTTAAGTCTTCTAAGGGTGAAGTATACTTGTTTTCTGATGAAGAATTAGAAAACTACATTAAAAAACACAAGGATGATAAATTTGAAATACAGCGATACAAGGGTCTTGGAGAAATGAACCCAGAACAGTTATGGTCAACAACCATGAATCCCGAGCAGCGTGTTTTAAAACAAGTAACTTTGGAAGACGCAGCCGAAGCAGACTATCTCTTTTCAATCTTGATGGGTGATGTTGTAGAACCAAGGCGTCAATTTATTGAAGAAAACGCCAAATATGTTGAAAATCTTGATGTTTAAATGATGTTAATTTATATACTTGATAAGTATTCTCTTTTTATCAAATCCTATTTTCCTAATTGTGAGAGAATAGACATATAAGGAAGGAGTACTGCTAAAATAACAAATACTGCACCTACTCCTAAAATCATAATTAAGACGGGTTCAATCATACTGGTTAAGTTTTTCACAGCAAATTCAACTTCGCTATCATAAAAATCTGATACTTGTTTTAACATATCGTCAAGTGAACCAGATTCTTCACCAGTTTGAACCATTTGCACAACCATGGGGGGAAATATTTTAGCTTCTTTCATGGGGGCAGCAAGTCCTCTTCCACGGCGAACATTTTCTGCAACCATATCCGTTTTTAAAGCAAAATAAGCATTGCCAACAGTTTTACTGACTAAATTAAGTGAACGAAGAATTGGTAGTCCTGTGCGGTCTAGGGTTTCAAACATACGGGCAAATCTGCTCAGAGTTAACTTATAAGTGATGTCACCAAAAATCGGTATTTTAAGTTTGAATTGATCCCACCATAAACGTCCATTTTTAGTTCGAATAAACAAGATAAAAAGTACTACCAGTAAAGCAATAATTAAGAGACCAATCAACCAATATTTTTGCAGAAAGTTTGTAATTGCAATAAGTAGTCTTGTTAAAAATGGTACTTTACCACCGACAGCCCCAATCACACCAATAAATTTAGGAAGCACAAAGGTTGCTAATACGAAAATTGCGATAAAGAACATTATTACAACAAAAATCGGATAACGTAGTGCAGAAAGAATATCTGACCGCATTCTTCGTTCGTGATCTAAAAGATCAGCAACACGGGTTAAAATTTCGTCAAGAACACCGCCGGTTTCACCAGCCCAGACGGAATTAACATACAATTCATTAAAAATGCTGGGATATTTCGACATTGCACTAGATAGAGTTATACCACCCATAAGATCTTTTCGGATGCCATCTAAAGCTTTAGCTAAAGCTTTACTCCGAGTTTGAGCTTGAAGAGCAGTTATCGCAGTGAGCATAGGTAGACCTGCTTTATGAAGAGTAACAAACTGTCTCGTGAAGATAATTAAATCAACTAATTTAACTCGTGGTCTTAAAAATGGGATATTAATGTTAATATTGCCAACTTGACTTTTCATTTTTTCTTCTTTTACAGAAAGGGGGATATAACCACTGCTGTCAAGTTTTTCAATAACACCTGCTAAATCAGTCCCTTCAACGGTACCTGTTAAGATAACTCCTTCTCGATTTCTTACTTTATAACGATATAGCGGCATAATTCCTCATCTCTAATAATCTTTATAATTTTTCTGCTTCTTTCATAACTTCGTCAAGAGTAGTTATACCTGCTAATACTTTCTGAATTCCGTCTTCCCACAGGGTATGCATACCCTGTTTGCGAGCTAGGTTTCGCAGAGCTGAAGTAGTGGGACGTGTAATAACTAAATCTCGAATTTCATCATTGGTACGTAAGACTTCAAAAATACCAATTCTACCCGAATAACCGGTATTCCGACAATAATTACATCCTCTACCCTTAAAAAATTTAGCATCTGGCGGAAGTTGTAAATCAACAAGTATTTTTGCTGGGGGAACATACGGTTCTTTACATTTAGGGCAAATTTTACGTACTAATCGTTGGGCAATCGCGCCTTCCACAGCGGATGCAACCAAAAAAGGTTCTACACCCATATCGATCAAACGAGTTATTGTTCCCGGTGCGTCATTAGAGTGAAGCGATGTAAAAACTAATTGACCTGTTAATGCTGCGCGGATCGCGACACCAGCGGTTTCGCCATCACGTACCTCACCAATCATTATGACATCTGGGTCTTGTCTTAGAATGTGACGTAGACCAACTAAATAAGTATAGCCAGCACGGAGATTCACTTGAGACTGAGAAATATTGTCAATATCATATTCAACTGGGTCTTCAATGGTAATAATATTTTTTTCAGTGCCCCGGATTTCATTTAGAATTGCATAAAGGGTTGTTGTCTTTCCACTGCCAGTAGGGCCAGATACAATGATCACACCATGGGGTTTGTAAATCATTGCTTTAATGATTTCTAAATCGTGTTTTGAAAAGCCAAGTTCGGTTAAGGATAAAAGACGTATACGGTCCAAGATACGCATAACTACTGTTTCACCATATGTAGTTGGGAAGGTAGAGACACGAAAATCAATTTCTCGTCCATCTATAATAGCGCCATAACGACCATCTTGAGGAACTCGTTTTTCTGCAATATTCATACGCGACATAATTTTTATTCTTGAGATGACACCCAGTTGCAAGTTCTTTTTAGGAGATGCAATCGGTTGCAAAACGCCATCTATTCGAAAACGAATATTAATGCCATCTCGGCTTGGTTCAATATGAATATCAGAAGCTCGTTCTCGTACTGCTTTCATTAACATTTGATTTACCCAACGGACTACCGGCGCTTCTGAAGCAAGTTCTTCTAATTTTTGAGGAGCAGCATCAAATTCACTTGCAATTTCAGGACCGCTATCAGGTTCAATTGTGGTAATCTCTGGTTCTTCGGGTAATATTTCTTCTTCTGCGGGTGTGATTGGAGTACTGTAATATTGGGAGATTGCTTGCAATAAATCTGCTTCTCGACAAACCATGGTTTCTACTTCAAGTCCAGTTTGTCTGCGAATTTCATCTATTGTAATAATATCGTTAGGATCAACCATTGCTACTGCTAATGCATTACCAGAACGAAAAAGAGGACAAACTTTATGATCGCGGAGAAATTGTTCAGAAAAATTGCTTAAGATTTCAGGATCTAATTTAAATTGGGTCAAATCTACAAATGGAACACCATACCTCTTCTCATACGATAATTCAACATTATCATCGGGTAAATTAATATCCATACTTATTTACCTTCCTAACTTTTTAATAAATATTAATATTTATTTAAGTATTTGTCAATATATTTTAGTGAGCTAACTCGGTATGATTTTATTTAATATAATCATTATATTTAAGATAACTATAAGACGAAGATATCTGCTATTAATATAAGAAATCTTAGGGTAATTAAATAAGTGAAATATGTAATTTTTAAGTTGCAATTATCAATACAATCAATATAAACAATTACGCTACCACTTGAAATTATATTATTACTTACGAAATTTCAAGATGTTCAAAAGTACTATTTATGTATTGTATGTATTTAGATTACATTTTATTGTCTTGTAATTAGTTCTTGGTATATAAGACTGGTTTACAAAAATAAACATTATATATTTTTATAAAAGTCTTGACACAAGTTAAGTTTTGATATAATGTAAATATAATAATAAATAATCAATCCGTGATAATATTTTAGGATCGATGGCAATTTTTAACTCTTTGAAAGAATAAAGAGAAGAGGGATAAGAGAAAGTTAAGTGGGTATGATATTTAGACGGGTATTGATCGAAGTTATTCTTATTACGAGTATAGGACTTGCGGATAGTACCTTCTTTCGAGAGGATTTTAACAGTTCCTGGTCGACTAATTCACCACCTTCGAATTGGCATATATATTTTCAAGAACCTATTGGATTTGAAGATTGGCACCGAGATTCAGCAAATACGTGGCAAAATAATAATTCTGGTTATGCTAAAATCTCTTACGCAAATGAGTTAATAAAACAATTAAGCGATACGATCATTGATTCTTTGGTTTCGCCAATAATTGATGGCAGTCGATTCCGAAATATAAGTTTGCGGTGCTCAAGTTTTTTCCGTCATAATAATGGAAATTACCAAGCGAAGATAATTGGGTCAATTGATGGTGGTAAGACTTATCCATATCAACTTATTGATTATATTGGTCATTATCATGACTCAATTATAAATATTGAGATTTTTAATTTAGACTGGGCAGATGAGCAGGAGAGTATTCGTTTGGCATTTGTTTTTGTAGGGCGAATTATTGATATTCATTTTTGGTGTTTGGATAATATATCTTTAACCGGAGAATATATCTATGATAGAGATATTGCACCAATTGAGATTTTAAGACCAACGACAATCCAGCCACCTGGCAATGTCACAATCCGAGTTAAAGTTGCAAATTTGGGTAAATTATTAATTAATGATAACTTTGCTGTATGTTGTTCTGTTTATAACTGGGCAGGGGTGCCATTAAGTTATGCCGATGCTTTGATTAGTAATATTGCTTATCGTGAGACATTAGAAGTTGATTTATTGCCTTCCTGTAATTTTCCTAATGTTCCCAATTTTTATAAAGTAAAAGTTTGGTCTGAACTTGATGGCGATGAAAATATTTACAATGATACATTAGAAAAAGATTTTTCTGTAGCTTGGAGTCAATTACTTTTTAATACAAATGAAGACGCCTTTGCTGGGAGTTGTTTTGCTGTTCGTGAGCAAGGGTACGGTTGCAAGTTTACACCTGCGTTTTATCCTGCATTTATAAACCAAGTACAATGTTATCTTGGAATCCCTGATCAAATTAAGCCATATCGTTATAAAATTAGAATTGTTGATGATAATGGTCCAAATGGTATGCCGGGTAGGACTATTTTTGAAAGTGATAATTTTATTGATTCGATATTGGGTTGGAAAACAATATATTTATTTAATCAAGAATTATATATTGATAGCGGGTCGATTTATATCTTTTATATGCAAGTTGAAGATGCTCCTAATGCACCGTTATTATTTTATGATCAAGAGAGAAATCCCTCAAATATTTATTATAAATATTATTATGATAGTTACGTTCCTGATTATCCGTCAGGTGATTGGTTAGTTCAAATGCTAGTTGAGTATCGACCAAGATTTATCTTTGATAATGATTTACGAGTGGTTTTTATTTCTCAACCGATAGATGAATTTGTAAGACGACCAGTAAATTTTACTACTCCGATTATATTTCGAGTTGAGAATATTGGTAGATTAGCACAAAATAATTTTTCTGTATATTGTACGGTTCGTTCTTATAGTAGTGGTGTACCAGGTGCAGTAGTAGCAAGTTTTACTCGCCGTAATTTAAGTTTAGCAGCGGGATGTGATACCATGATAAGTTTTCCGTGGACATTGATCTATAATGAAGCAGTCCAAATCACAGCAAGGGTTCATTCTTTATTTGACCAACATCTTGATAATGATTATAAACAAAAAATCGTTAACAACAAAGTTGCTAAGTTCACATCTAGAGAAAATGTCATTTTGGGTTATGCCTGGTGTGATTCTGATACTAACAATGGACCAATTTATAATTGGCATTCTACCAACACAGCAAGGTTAATTTTAGATATCGGAGACGATACAATTGTTAATGTTTTTCCATTACCTTTTAGTTTTCCATACTACCAATCAAACTATCAGTATTTATCTGTTTCAACCGATGGATATATATTATTTCAAGACGATTCAATTTCAATTAGCAATAATGATTCTATTCCGAATGCTAACTATCCTAATAATGCTTTATATGTTTTTTGGGATGATTTAATTTTTCCTACTGATCGTTCGGCTAAGATTTATTATCAAGCATTTGAAGCCACCCCATACAATTGCTGTGTGATAACATGGGAAAATGTTTTGCGTAAAAATACAGATCCACAAGAACGATTAAACTTTCAAGCTATTCTTTATGAGAATGGGGATATCGTTTTTCAATATAAAGATGTTTTTTGTAATAACCAAGAAGTAGATTATGGAAAATCAGCTACTATCGGGATTGAAAATCAGGATGGAACAAGTGGTTTACAATATCTCTATGGTTCAGATAGTATAATTGTTAATTGGCCTGAGAATAAATTAAGTTCAGGACGAGCAATTAAGTTTTATAAATTTATACGAGATGTTGCTCCACTGACAATTATTAGCCCAACTGATTCGGTTGTACCTTTACCCATAACGCCTAAAGTCAAAATAATAAATTGTGGTAGCGAATTAGAAGAGTCAATAAAAGTATTTCTTACTATTTATGAACAAACAAATCCATCTCTTTTTGTGTATGATACAGCAGTTATTACTTATGATTTGTTGCCAAATCATGAGCGGGTTGTTACAATGCCCGATTGGTCAACCGTTTATGTTGGAAATTATATCCTGAAATGTTCTACGCATATGTATCATGACCAAAATCAAACAAATAACCTAATCACAAAAACAATTCAAGTGATGAATTGGATCTTAAAGAAACCTATTGAGAGTGGCTATGATAATAAAAAAGTTAAAAATGGTGCGATGGCTTATGCGCCAGAATATCGAAAACTATTTGTTCTTAAAGGTGGTAATACAAATGAGTTTTGGGCTTATGATATCGTTAATGACCAGTGGGAATCATTGCCAAGAATGCCATTAGCACCATCGGGCAAAAAAGCAAAAGCTGGTTGTGCATTGGCATTTGGTCAGGGTAATTTTATATACGCAATGAAAGGAGGTAATCAATACGATTTTTATGTTTATAATATTAATCAGCGCAGATGGGAAATTAAATCTCCAGTTAGAGATTCGATATATCAAACTAAGAAAGTGAAAGATGGCGCGGGTCTTGTTTATGCTAATTACAATGGTATGTTATACGCGATTGTTGGTAATAACTCGCCACATTTATTGGTTTATAATCCACAAAGTGCCCCGCAAGGTGATTACTGGCGGTTTGTTGAACAAATACCACGCTATCAAGATCTTAAAGATAATAATATTAGGCATGGTGGTTCTATTAATATTGCAGAAAGTATACTTTATATTTTTCAAGGTAATAAAACAAAAGAGTTGCATCGTTTTGATTTGAGTAGTTTGACTTGGTTGCCACGGTGTACTATTCCTGGTTCCAAAAATGTTGTTAAAAATGGTGCTACTGCAACATACCACCGTCTTACACGTTCATTATATTTCTTTTTAGGTGGTAATAAACAAACATTGTGGCGCTATGATATTCTCAATAATTTCTTTGACAGTATTTCTATAATTCCTAAGGGAAGAAGTAATAAAAAAATTAAGAGCGGTGCAGCAATCGCTGCAGCAGGTTCTAATGATCCAATTTTTGTTTTGAAGGGCGGTAATACTAATGAATTATGGGCGTATGCTTTTTGGGGTGGTAAAGACGAAATTGAAAATAATAAAATGGTAGAAGTTCCCCAAATGATAAATAAACAGGAAATAAATACTTTTTATTATAAAATTAATTACCACCGCGAACAAAAGTACTTATTACAAATTGAATATCAACTGAGAGAGAAAAGTGTTGTTTTATTAAAACTTTACAGTCTAACAGGTCAAGAGATTTGTAAAGTGATTGATAAAATACAATTAGCAGGTACCTATTCTGAGGAACACAAATTAGACAAATTAAGGAAAGGAATTTATCTTATTAGGGGTAAAATCGGTTCAATGCCGATTTCAGCAAAAATTGTAGTTTACTAAATAAATATCATAATTTATAATTGAAAATTCCCCAAAAAAGAAAAAATAATAATTGGTATATCTTGACGAATTCTCAAAATATTCATATATTTATTAATATTTTATAAAAATTGCTTTAATAAAAACAACTAATGATCGATATGACTATAGAAAAATCGTCACAAGTAGTTTGTAGATTTTTAGTATTAAACAAAGAGGATTTATAAATAATGATATCAATTTTGGAATTTACAAATAACGTATTTTAAATAAGCGTTATGCGAGAAAACAAGTAAATTTTATAATATCAGCAATTGTGATAAATGTTGTAAAAGAGAAAAATGATGATTGCGATAAACGGTAGATTTATAAAATTATTTTATATCAGTTTAAATATATCGCATCTAATTATTAATCTGTAATTTTATGTTATTTAACAATAACATCTTGATTTTTCTATCAGTTAAGTTAATATGATAAAAGAAAAAATAATTATTAAGAACGAAATAGGACTGCATGCAAGACCAGCAGCTCAATTCGTAAAAATTGCAGAACGCTATAAATCAAAAGTACGGTTATGTAAAGACGGAATTTGGGTGAATGGAAAAAGTGTATTAGGAATTTTAACATTAGCAGCGGAACAAGGAAGTGAGATTATTTTAGAAGTGAACGGACCAGATGAATTGGACGCATTTAATGAGTTGAAAGGAATATTTGAGAGTGAAAATAGTTAAAAAAGAAGAGATACTACGAGGAATCCCGGTTTCAAGTGGTTTTGCTGTTGGAAACGTTTTTATTTATCAACGATTTATTCCAACTTATAAGGAACGTCAATTAGAAACATCAGAAATTGAGTTGGAAAAACAGCGTTTTCAAGACGCAGTTAAAAAGACAGAAGAGGAACTGAAATTGCTCAGAGAAGAAATTAGAAGAGAAATGGGTAGCGATTTAGCGGAATTAATCTCCCTACAAATTGCTTTATTGTTTGATCAAGACCTATATAACGGTACTATCAATCTTATCGAGTCAGAAAGAAGGAATGCTGAATATGCCTATTCGAAAGTTTTAAACAGGTATATTGTACCTTTAAATGAAGCAAAAACTCCTTATTTTCGTGAGCGTTTAGCAGATATTATGGATGTGTCATCCCGGGTGTTAAGTAATATTTTAGGAGTTGAATTGCCATCTATTTATGAGGTAACAGCAGGTTCAATTGTTATTGCTTACGATTTATTGCCATCTGAAGCTGCATTATTAGACCGTAATCGTGTTGCGGGTATTGCAATTGAAGGCGGAGGAAAGACTTCACATACCGCAATTATGACTAAGGCTAAAGGAATTCCCGCAGTGGTTGGTATTGAAAATCTGATGAAACATATTAATAGTCTTTGTGAAGATACACAGGACAAGGATTTTCAGGTTATTTTGGATGGTTCAAGAGGTATTTTGATCACAAATCCAACAGAAAAGCGGATCGAATCATATAAAAAAGAACAAATAGAATTTAAAAAACAGCAGAATTATTTAGCATCATTTGCCGAAAGTGATTCGACTACGAAAGATGGTAAACATATTGATATTTCAGCAAATATTGAATTTGTTAGCGAAGCTATGTCAGCAAAAAAAATTGGTGCGCGAGGAGTAGGACTTTTCCGTACCGAATATCTTTATTTAGCGCGACGGCGGCCAATTAGTGAAGATGAGCAATTTGATATTTATGCAACAGTTGCTCAAATTATGAAACCAGATCCTGTTATTATTCGAACTTATGATTTTGGAGGCGATAAAATTATACCAGGTTATAATGAGCCTAATCCCTATTTAGGATGGCGGGCGATTCGATTATGTTTTGATAATCCTGAATTATTTCTTAATCAAATTCGAGCCATTTTAAGAGCATCAGTCAAGGGTAATATAAAAATAATGCTACCAATGATTAGCGATTATAATGAATTGTTACAAGCCAAAGATTTTATAGAACAAGCAAAAAGAGATTTAAAGGCAAGAAATGTAATTTTTGATGAGAACATCGAATTGGGGGTTATGGTTGAAACACCATCTTGTGTGATTTTAGCTGATAAGTTCGCTAAAGATTGCAATTTCTTTTCCATCGGTTCTAACGATTTAACGCAATATACCTTAGCAGTTGATAGGGATAACAAACGGGTTGCTAAATTGTATCACAGTTTTAATCCCGCTGTGTTGTCGTTAATAAAAATGACCATTGATGCTGCTCACAATAATAAGATTTGGGTAGGTTTATGTGGTGAGTTTGGTGCTGATCCTTATGGTATCGTTGTATTAGTTGGAATGGGTATTGATGAATTATCAATGATGGGAGGTGTAATTCCGCTTGCAAAGAAAATAATACGAAGTATTGATTTTAGTTTTGCTAAAGAATTAGCGGATCAAGTATTGAAATTAAGTTCTGCGGAAGAAGTTGAAAAGTACATAAAATTAATGATCAGACGAAAATATTCAGAACTTGCAGATTTCCTAGACAAAATTGAATCAATTAATCATGTGAATTTAAACAGCAAAGTATATAATACTTAAGTAGATTATGCGTAATATTATTTTTAATTTACCTGAACAAATTCAGGATGCGAGCAAAATTCCCATCAAATTAAAGAAAATTAAAGAAATCAATTTCCAAAATGTTATTGTTGTTGGCATGGGTGGCTCTGGCATTGGGGGAGATATCTTAAAGGCATTATTATGGAAGAAACTGCGACTACCGATAATTTCAGTAAAAGATTACTATCTTCCGGCATTTGTAACTAAAGCCAGTTTAATGTTTGTCATATCTTATTCAGGAAATACCGACGAGACTTTAATTGCATTTAAATCAGCACGAAAGATTGGTTGCCGTATAATTGCAGTAACTAGTGGTGGCGAGTTATTAAGATTGTGTCGTAAAGAAAACATTGAATATATTGAAATACCTCAAGGTTTATCACCACGTTGTGCAATAGGGTATCTTTCTATTCCGCTATTGTTAAGCATGGCTCAACTTGGTTATGTTAAGAAACTAAAGCGGGATATTCAAGAAACGGTAGAAATACTCTTAACAAATCGTCAGCAATATGAAAATTTTGCAAAAAATTTTGCTCGCAGATTAGTTGGTAAGTTCCCAATGATTTATGCGACAAGTTCTTTGTTGTTACCGGTCGCTGAACGATGGCGTAAACAATTTAATGAAAATGCGGAGATAATTGCTCATTCCAATATATTTCCAGAGTTAAACCATAATGAGATTATGGGTATTGTTAATGCACAAACGGTAATCCCGATGTATTTTATTTTATTAATTGATCCCAATGCTCATCCGGATAACTTATTGAGAGTTGATTTTACTTTAAATATTATGAGAAATAATTTGCGGCGCGAAGGTAAGTCAACAAATGTGATAAGTAAGAAAATATTTCCGCAAGGTAAATCAGATTTAGCAAAAATTTTTTCGTTAATTATGCAAGGAGATTTAACTAGTCTTTATTTAGCACAATATCGGGGTGTTGCACCAGAATTAATTTCTGCAATCGATGAATTAAAAAAGAAATTGGAAAATCATAAACTTCGACAAAATAGAAAAGGGGGTAATTTATGTTTAAAGTAATTATTCCTGCAGCAGGAGAAGGGCGTCGTTTAAAACCACATACCCACACGACGCCTAAAGTTTTACTTAATGTTGCGGGAAAACCTATTATTGGGCATATTATGGATCGACTCATCGAAATTAATCCTGATGAAGTTTTTGTAATAGTTGGTGTTCAAGGTGAACAGATTGAAAAGTATTTACGTAATAATTATAATTTAAAATTTACTTTTGTCGAGCAGAAAGACCCCAAAGGTTTAGGGGATGCAGTAAGTCGGGTTAGCGAATATTTTATCAAAACAAAAAGCCCGGTTCTAATTTTACTTGGCGATACGATTGTTGATATTAATTTAGCTGATTTGATTGGGAAAGAAAACTATATTGGTGTTAAAAAAGTCGACGATCCTAGAAGATTTGGTGTCGTTGAAACCGCTAATGGGTATATAATCAAAATTGTTGAGAAACCGATCGAACCGAAAAGTAATTTAGCGATTGTCGGTGTTTATTATTTTGTAAATTCAGAGTTGTTATTTGAAAGCCTACAAAAGATAATCAAAGAAGACCGAAAAACTCGTGGCGAATATCAACTTTCGGACGCGATTCAAGAAATGATTGACGCCAATGAAAAAATTAAAACTTTTCCTGTTGAATATTGGCTTGATTGTGGAACACCAGAAGCATTGATCGCAACCAACCGTTATCTGTTGCAAACTACACATTATTTTAAACCACGAGAAAAAGTTGTTATTATACCACCTGTTTATGTCGACGATTCAGTTATGATTGAAGATTCAGTAATTGGTCCATTTGTATCAATTGGTGCAGAAGCAGAAATTAGAAATTCTATTATTAGTGACTCGATTATCAATCAACGTGCTTATGTTGAAAATTGTTTGCTAGAAAGCTCTATTGTAAGCGAAAGTGCTGTAATTCGTGCTCGGGCACATCATGTGAATCTTGGTGCGTTTTCTGAATTAGAATTGGGGTAATATATTTAGTGTGGTCTTAAAGATAATTTATAATAAATTATCTTATGGATTTTAAAATTTTACAGAGGGATCAAAATTGTCGGGCTCGACTTGGTAAAATAAAATTACGAAATGGAATTATCAAGACACCTGCTTTTATGCCAGTTGGAACCCAAGGTGTCGTAAAGACAATGTTGCCTTTTGAGCTCAATCAATTGGGGGTAGAAATAATAGTTTGTAATACTTATCACTTATATTTACGGCCCGGAGTTGAAATAATTCAATCAGCAGGAGGGTTATCAAAATTTATTGGGTGGCACAAACCAATTCTTACCGATTCAGGGGGATTTCAAATATATTCTTTAGGTCAATTACGACAAATTTCAGATGAAGGAGTTAAATTTCAATCTCATATTGATGGTTCAATTCATTTTTTTACACCCGAACTGGTTGTCGAGATTCAAGAAAAGTTAGGGTCGGATATCGCAATGTGTCTTGATGTTTGTTTGTCATATCCTTCAACATATGAAGATGCGCAACTAGCAGTTGAAAGGACTCTCCTTTGGTCAGATCGTGCTAGTAAAGTAAAACAAAACGAGACAAACTTATTTGGTATTATTCAAGGTGCAACATATCACAATTTACGAATTGCTGCAGCTAAGGGAATTGTTGATTTAGGTTTATCGGGTTATGCAATCGGTGGATTGTGTTTAGGAGAACCATCAAATGTAACATTTGAGATGGTGGATGCGGTATGTGAGATAATTCCTAATGAATCTGTTTGTTATTTAATGGGTGCAGGTTATCCCGAAGATATTGTGCAAGGTGTTAAAAGAGGTGTTGACCTATTTGATTGTGTATTACCAACTCGCAATGGACGGACAGGAACTGCATTTACAAGCCAAGGTAGAATAAATATCCGTAATGCTGTTTATGCTAATGATTTCAATCCATTAGATACTCAATGTAGTTGTTATACTTGTCATAATTTTACTCGTGCTTATTTAAGACATTTATTTGTTGCGAATGAGGTTGTTGGGCCAAAACTTCTTACTTTACATAATCTATTTTTTTATTTTAATTTAATAAAGAATATTCATTATCATATTGAAAAAGGAGATTTTTTAAGTTGGGCAGAGGATTTTTTAGAGCAATATTCTTTTAAATAAGAACTATTTTATTCGATAGTAGTTCGATTAAAAAAGAATGAAAAGAAATTTTATATGGAATTACGCCAATAAAGCGTTAATATAATTATCAATATTAAACACTTCAATATCTTCGAGATTTTCGCCAATTCCTATATATTGAATCGGTAATTTTAGCTCTAAGGCAATTGGTATTATAATACCACCCTTAGCAGTGCTATCTAACTTAGTGATAATTAGACCTGTTAAATGGAGTTGTTCATGAAAAGTTTTTGCTTGTTCGATTCCATTTTGTCCGTTATTTGCATCTAAAACTAAATATATATTATCAGGTGCGTTACTACGAAATTTTTGGCAAATTCTTTTAATTTTTTGGGCTTCTTCCATTAAGTCTTTTCGAGTATGTAAACGACCTGCCGTATCAATAAAAACCATATCTAATTTATTTGCGATGGCTTTATTAATAGTATCATAAGTTACTGCAGCAGCATCTTGCTTAGTTTGTGAAAACACAAGATCGGCATGGGCTCGCTTTGCCCAAATTTCAAGTTGAGAAGCAGCAGCTGCTCGATAAGTATCAGAAGCAGAAATAATAATTCTTTTTCCTTGTTTGTAAAACCAATAAGACAATTTAGCAATCGTTGTTGTCTTACCCGAACCTGGTGTACCTACAAACATTATAATTTGCGGTAGCTCAATAGAAGAGTTCTTATCAAAATTCAAATTGATTGATTTTTGCGATTCAATCAAAATATTGCGTAGTATTGATTTCAAAGTTTCTTTATGTGATTGATTTCGAGAATGGATCTTTTTTAACTGTTCGATAATATAATGAGTACTTTTTACCCCGACGTCAGAAATAAGTAACGCTTCTTCGATTTGATAAATATCTTCACTGCTTATCGCTTTCGAGAAAAGGCTACGGGTATTAGATAAAGCATTTACAAGTTTATTAAGAAAGGAAATCATCTTGCCATATATTTTATTCGATTTCTTAGGTTAATTCAAAGATTTTAAGATTTAACAGATGCAATAGTATCTTTAAAACGAACCGACACTATTTTAGAGATCCCTGGTTCTTCAGTTGTAACACCAATCACGACTGCTGCCGATTCAATTGTCAATTTATTATGAGTAATAATAATAACCTGAGTTGTTTGAGTTATTCGTTTAAGAAAATTGGTAAAACGCTTCACATTTGCATCGTCTAACGGGGCGTCAACTTCATCCATAAAGACAAATGGTGCTGGTTTTATATCATAAAAGGCAAATAAAAGCGATAAAGCTAATAGGGCTTTTTCGCCGTCTGAAAGTTGATCTAACCGACGGGGAGATTTTCCTTTTGGTTGGGCAATGATGCGAATATCGGAGTCGAGTGGATTTGTTGGTGTTTCCAAGATTAGGTCGGCTTCACCTTCACTAAAAATATCTTTAAAAATTTGACGAAAACTTATTTTTACTTTATCATATGTTGCTAAAAACATCTGTTCTGCTTTTTTTGTTAATTCACTTAAGGCGAGATTTAGATTAGTTTGTGCTTTCACAATATCTTGATATTGAGAAGTTAATCGATCCAGTTCATTTTTTTCTCTTTGGTAATCATCCCTTGCTAACGGATTAATCATACCGATTGCGGTGATTTTGCGGCTTACTAAGGACAATTCCTTTTTTATATCATCGATCGGTTTTGTGATAACATTAGATTTTAATAATTCAATACCATTCTCCAAATAATCTTGAGCTTGTTTTTCAATCACTTGTCGTTGCGTAATGATTTCTAATTTTTGATATTGCAAGGCATTAAGCTTTTGTCGGATATTATCTAAGTCGGATCTTAATAAAATTATCTTCTTATCGATATCATCATATCTTGCAGTGAGTAAAGTAGGAGTGTGTTCTTGTAGGATTTGTTGTTGATTAGCTAATTTTGCTTTAAGATTATTGATATTATTTTGTAAAACACTTGCTTCATTTTTTAGTTCCGTCAATTCTTTGAGTAAACGATTTTTTTCTTCGCTTAATGTTTGCTTCTGATTTTGTGTTAATTTAATTTCGGCCATTGCAGCTTGAATTTGGATTATTTCTTCTCGTCGTTTATTTAGTTCGTATAAAAAATTACTTGCTTTTTCTAAATTTTCTTTATTAGTTTTTCGTTTTTCAATAATTAATGTTTGAATTTTTTTAAGTTCTTCATTAACAGTGTTTTTCTCAATTTCTTTTGATTGTTTATTTCTATGATTTACTTCAATTTCTTTTAATAACTCTACATTTTTACTTTCTAAAAGACTAATTTCTTGTTCTAAAGAATAAATTTGATTATTTAGATTACTTGAATTTACAGAATTTGTTTTGGGTGGGATAATGAGTATTCCATCATGATTGAGAATAATTCCCGTTTTCGTTACAAATGCATATTGAGGAAACTGTTGCCGAAGTGAAATAATTTGTTGATAGTTATCAACAACTAAATATGAAGCAAATAAAGATGACAAAAAAGGTGGGGTATTAGACTTAAAATTAACAAAATTAAGCAAAGATTGACAATCAGAATTATTAATAACCGCTAAATTAGGGATATTTGCATATTGTTTGGGATCTATAATAGATAGAAAGTTATCGTTGAGTAGCGATTGTAGTTCATTTACTGACTCTATTTTATCCATTTCATTAATAATTATTGCATTAAACAAAGTTAATAATACTGACGATAAAGCTGATTGATATTGAGGTGATGTCGATATTAAATCAGATAAGAACCCAATAAAATTTTTATCTAAGAACTTAACAAGAGCAGTTTGATATTCCTGATTTATATTTTTTTTGTTTTGTGAATTTCTTAATGCTTGTAAAGAATCTTTAAGAGTTTTAAGATATCGTTGATTATCGTAAAGTTTCATTTGCAACTTATTTATTTCCGAGTTGATTTGTGCCAAGGAAATAAAAATATCTTTATCTTTGTTTTGTAATTCTTCTAATTTTAATTGGAGTGAAAATATTTCGTTTTCTAAATCTTTATTTGACTTACGTAGATTCTCAAACTCCTGTTCTTTTTCTTTCTGCAGTGTTATAATTTTTTCCAAATATTCCTGTTTCGTAGCAACCATATCTAAATTGGTTTGATCGGGTAAGATGAAATTAAATTGCGCTTGTATTTTATCTTGTTCCTTTATGATGTAGGATTGTTTATCGAGATTAGCTTTTAATCGTTCTTCATAGATAATAATTTGTTCTTTAATTAAAGCTATCTCAGATTGTAAATTATTCCTAACATTTTCTTTTTCTTGAATCTCTTTTTTTATTTGACTTTTTTCTTGCTCGAAGTTGGATATTTCTTGTGCTATAGTGGTAAGTTGGTTTTGTAAGAGAGAATATTCATTTTCTAAATTTTGTTCTTTTTCTATCAACTTCTGATATTCAAATCGTAAAAGTAAAACTTCTAATTTTTTCTGTTCAGCTTTAACTTTTTCAAAAGCCATAAGTCGATAAGCTTGCCGTTTTAGATTGCGCACAATACGTTGACGTTCATTAATTATATCATTTAATCTAGTTAAATCATCAATTGTGAGTTTGAGTTTTCGTTCAATTTCTTCTTTCCGTTCTTGATAGAAAGCAAGGCCGGCGGCTTCAATGAATAAATTTTTTAAATTGGAACTGATAATTTGGCGCATGGTTGGTAAATCAAATATTGAATAAGCGTGTCCTGAGCCACCACCACTTGTAAAAAGGTCTTGAATATCTTTTAACTTACATAACTTGCGGTTAATATAAAATTCCGAATCACCAGATCGGAAAAAACGCCTTTTGATTTCAATTTCACTAGCCAGATGAGATATTAAATTTTGATTATTTGTTTCATCGGCTGATGAAGTATAATTGTTGTGATTTTCTAATATTAAAGTAACCTCTGCATAATTAACAGCGGGTCGATATTTGTTGCCAGCAAAAATTAAGTCTTCAGTTTTAGTACAGCGCATTTGGGAAAAACTCGATTCCCCCATTACCCAGCGAAGTCCATCTAAAATGTTTGTTTTACCACAACCATTGGGGCCAATGATTGCATTAATCGTAGGGTCAAAAGTAATAACAGTCTTATCTGGAAATGATTTAAATCCATTTAAAATAAGTTGTTTAATTCTCATCTTTGAAATTAGACCGCATTCAAATTCTTAATATATAATGTAAGCATACAGATAAATATAAGTTTGTCAATAAGATTAGTATAGGTGTAACAAGTAATATATTGATTCTTTAGTTAGTATCAAAATATAGATTAGTAGATAAAGAATTAACCAATAATTACATATTTTTGTTTATGGTTATGTAATCTTGACAGGGAAAAGAAAATAGTTATAGTGATAGGATGGAGAGAAATATTATAGTTATAACAACTGCTGCAACCAAAAGTAAATTACAAAAAATTAGTGAAGTTTTAGTAAGAAAATCTTTAGCCGCATGCTGCCAAATTATTGGTCCTATCCTAAGCTACTATAAATGGAAAAATAAATTGCAAATTGCTCGAGAATATATTTGTATTATTAAGACAAAAGAAAAAAAATATATAAAAATTGAAAATATGATAAAAAATATGCATCCATATGAACTCCCAGAAATAATTGTCTTCAAAATAGATAGGGGATTGAAAGAATATTTGGAATGGATAAATAGTAATTTATAGTCCCTACATATAGCATATTTAATATAAACACCACTATATATAGTATTCATAAAATATTATTTTATATTTTGTCTGTTGACATAAAGTTCTTTTACATGTATAATTTTTCGTGTATAAGTCTTCTGTAATAATTCCAGCATATAATGAAGAGGATAATATAATTCCATTAATTAAGGCTTTGAAAGGAGTTTTATCTAATGATTATGAAGTTATTATTGTGGATGATGGCAGTGATGATAAAACTTATGATATAGCTTTAAAGGTTTCAGCAGATTATAATTTTATTAAGGTTATAAAACATAACCAAAACCTTGGTAAAACTGAGGCAATTATTTCTGGTGCAAATATAGCAAGTGGTGATTATTTGGTTATCTTTGATGCAGATTTACAATATGCTGCAGAAGATATTCCGAGGTTTATAAATGAATTAGAAAAAGGTGCTGATATGTGTGTTGGCTGGAAGCAAGGTAAATATGAAAAGAGATTTGTCTCATCAATTTATAACATGTTAGCACGGAAATTATTTAATTTAAAAGTTCATGATATTAATGCCATGAAAGCATTTCGTAAAGAAGTATTGTGGGATATTGTTTCTTTGCGTAAGGATTGGCATCGCTATCTTGTGCCCTTGGCGGCTGATAAAGGGTATCGTATTACTGAATTGAAAGTAAATCTTTATCCCCGCCATGCTGGTAAACCTAAATATCAGAGTTGGTTTAGAATTTTTGTCGGTTTATTTGATTTATTGGCAGTGGGTTTTCAAATTAGAATTATGCGGAAGCCGATGTTCTATTTGGGGTTATTAGGATTTTCTACAATGTTATTAGGTTTCATTATTGGTGTTATTGCAGTGATATTAAGATTTTTGGGACATGGGTTTCGACCATTGCTTTATTTAGTAATTTTATTGATTTTAGCAGGATTATTAATTTTTGGATTTGGGTTCATTGGAGAAGTAGTAGCTCATATTTCCGAGCGAATTGAACGGTTAGAAAGGGCAATTAGAAAGAATCAGAAGTGATCAAAAAGCTTTTTAATTTTGTTCGGATTATTATCGCATTAGCTCTTTGTTACTGGTTATTACGAAAAATTGATATTAAAACATCGTTTGCAATTATGAGACAGGTTAATTTAGGCTATTTTGTGTTAGGAATAGTTTTATTCTTTATTTTCTTGTTGATTTGTAATTGGCGTTGGAAATTATTATTAGATGTACGGGGTCTGCGCTATTCCTTTAGTTATTTATTAAAAGTTTATTTTATTTCTTGGTTTTTTAATAATATTTTACCGACCACGGTTGGCGGCGATGTTTTGCGGATCGCCTATACTGTGCAAAGAGATAAGGAATCGAATCAAAGCAAAACATCTTTGGCAGTGGCGGTTACTTTAATTGATCGATTTATCGGTTTTATTGGTCTTTTCTTTTTTGCCTGTGTAGCATCCGCATTGCTTTTTATTACTAAAAACGGAACTAACCAATATCTATACTTCGTTATCAGTGGCTTGATTGTTCTTTTAATTATAATGTTGGCGCTCTTTTCAGATCGTGTACATCGTTTGTTTTCGTATTTTTTTGCTCATCTGAAAATATTCCATTTGGGAGCACGGTTTGAACGAGCTTATCAAGAAATAAAAGATTTTCGCAATGTCAAACTGCAATTACTATATAGTTTTGTGCTTTCGATTTTTGTTCAGCTTAGTTTGGCTTTCGTTTGGTTTGCGTGCGCGATTGGTATTTCTGCTAAAACTTCCCTGCTTTATTATTTTTTATATATTCCCGTGATTGGGGTCTTAACAATGATTCCCATTACGATTGGTGGATTGGGTTTACGAGAAAATTTATTTGTGGAGCTTTTTTCAGCACAAGGCATGACCACGGCCCAAGCCGCTGCAGTAAGTCTTTTGTATCTTATTGTTAATTTGATATATGGGATTATTGGTGGAATTATGTTTTTGTTTGTGAAAAAAGATAGTGTAAAATTAAAAAATTAATATTAGAGGGGGATTATTATGAAAATTGAAAAAACAGATAGTTTTGGCATAAAACCCGAAATGCCTAAAGGCGAAAATCCAATCGAACCTCTTGCTCGACCAAATTTAGCAAGTATAAAACCATATAAACCAGGAAAACCAATTGAAGAAGTGATAAGAGAGTTGAAATTGACAGGCAAAGTGATTAAATTAGCATCTAATGAAAATCCGCTCGGCACATCACCAAAAGCACTCCACGCAATGCAGAAAGCATTATCAGAATCGTATCTTTATCCTGATGATAATGCTTTTTATCTTAAACAGAAATTAGCAGAAAAACATAATGTTAATTTGGACAATATCATCATTGGAAATGGTTCAGTGGAATTAATATATTTTGCCTGTTTAAGTTATCTGAATCCATATGAGCGTTTAATGCGCAGTAGTGGTTCGTTCTTAATGGCCAAGATTGGAACTGAAGTGATGGGTAGTGTAATTCAAGAAATACCGCTTAAAGATTATTGTCATGATTTAGACCGTATGGCAAGTGCTATTACTCCTCAGACCAAAATTATTTATCTCGACAACCCAATAAATCCATTAGGCACGGCTTTTATGCATAAAGACTTAGAGAAATTTTTGGCCAAAGTGCCTGATTATATATTAGTTATTATTGATGAAGCTTATTATGATTATATTACAACAAAGGATTATCCTGATTCCTTTAAATTTCTAAATGAAGGTAAGAATGTTTTGATTTTAAGAACTTTCTCAAAGATTCACGGATTAGCAGGTCTTCGGATCGGTTATGGAATAAGTAAACCAGAGATTATTAATGCGTTAATGAAAGTGCGAACACCATTTAATGCTTCCCGTATCGCTCAAATTGGAGCAATTGCTGCACTTGATGATGTTACCCACATTAAACGAAGTCGCAAAGTTAACGAGATTGGCAAACGTTATTTATATAAAGAACTGCGGAAATTAAATCTCTTCTTTTTAGAAAGTTATGCGAATTTTATTTTTGTTAATTTTGCTACTGATTCCCAACTCATTTTTGACGAACTTCAAAAAAGAGGTGTGATTACTCGAACAATTAAGGAATATGGTTTTCCAAATGCTTTGCGCATAAGTATCGGGACTCCCGCTGAAAACAAAAGGTTGATTAGGGCTTTAAGCGAAGTACTCAAAGCATAAACAAAATCTAACACCCATAATTATAAATAGTCTCATACTAAAATGAAGTATTAACATACTTAAATACAAGAATTTTAGGAAAAGATGAGTGATAAACAAGCAAATGTGGTTATAGTCGGCAAACCGAATGTTGGTAAGTCAACGCTTTTTAATCGGATTGTACGCCGACGTATTGCGATAACTACAAAAGAGAGCGGGACAACTCGTGATCGTATTCGTATCAAAACCGACTGGCAGGGTATTGAATTTCTTTTAACGGATACTGGTGGTTTTGTGAGTAAAGATAAATCAGAGATAGCAAAAAAAGTTAATGAACAGATTAAAAAAGCAGTGTTGGAAGCAGATGTTATAATCTTTTTAGTTGATGGATCAGCAATGCCGACTTTGGATGATTATACAATTAACGAGTGGTTGCGTAAAGTGAATAAACCTTATATTGTGGCAATTAATAAAATTGACCGTAAAGAGAGCAAAGATAATCTTTCTGAGTTTTATAAATTCGGAGCAAAAGATTTAATTGAAATTTCTGCTGAACACGGTCAAAATGTCGCTGAATTATTAGATTTAGTAATTAGTAAGTTAGCGGTTGCAGTTAAACCAAAAGAAGAGATTACAAAAGAGAATGATAAACTTAATCTCCTAATCATCGGACGGCCAAATGTTGGGAAGTCAATGCTTGTGAATGCGATTTTGACAGAAGAACGGGTAATCGTCAGTGAACAAGCAGGTACAACCCGTGATGCAATTGAAGAAGAATTTATCTTTGATAATCAACATTTTCGTATCATTGATACTGCTGGTTTACGTAAAAAATCAAAGATTAATAAGCAAATTGAGTATTTTAGTATTCAAAGGGTAATTAGATATATTCCGAAAGCAGACGTTATAATTTTGTTATTAGATGCTAAGACGGATAATTATCCACCTAATCCATTAACCCGACAGGACAAAGCAATTATCGATTTGGTTTTACGAAAAGGTAAGGCAATAGTGATTGGGATTAATAAGATTGACTTAATTGCGAAAGATGAGCGCAAATACCTGCTTAATAATACCAAAGTCGCCTTGCGTAATTTTAATTTTATTCCAGTTTTATTAATCTCGGCTCTAAAAAAGCAAGGAGTTGTTGAGATTGTTAGAAAAGGTCTTGATGTGTATGAGGAGGGTCTAAAGAAAATTAGCGATGATATATTGGCACAAACGGTATTGCCCAAATTACATGCAAATTTACCATCGCATCGGATAAAATATCTCTATCTTAAGCAGAAGGGTGTTTTACCACCGAAATTTGATTTGGTCACTAACCTGCCTCAAGATGTCAAAGAGTCTTACCTTCGATTTGTTGCCAATGAAATTCGGAATTATTTTGGTTTTGAAGGCAATGATATTCATATTAAAGTTGTGCGTAAGTCTTGACCGTAATTATGATTTGGTTTATCATATTAAGTGGTGCGCCACAAAGTTAAAATAAATATAAAGAAAATATGTGTGTCTATCCACTGACGTTGATAAAGAACAAATGAATTGTAAATTGATTTTTAGTAAGATGGAGGTGTTATGGATAAAGAGTTAGTTGCAGTAGCATTAAACATGGCGCAATTAAAAGGTGCCAGTTATGCGGATGTCCGTTTAATTCGACGTCAGGATGAAAATATTCAGATGAAGAACGGTCGAGTTGAAGCATTGAAACGAGACGATGATGCAGGAATCGGGATTCGAGTTATCGCTAATGGTTGTTGGGGGTTTGCGGCAACTTCAAAACTAACTAAAGATGACATTAGTAAAACCGCTGCTTTAGCGGTTCGGGTTGCTAAAGCTGCATCGACTTTAAAAGCTAAAGATGTTATTTTAGATAGTCGAGAACGAGTAATTGGTAATTATAAAACTAAGATTATAAAAGACCCCTTTTTAGTCGCTTTGGATGAAAAGATCGGCTTGCTTTTAAGAGTTAATGAAATTATGAGAAAAGTAGCAGGTATTAGTTTAGTGGAAAGTGAACTTTCGTTTAGTAAAAAATTTCAAATTTTTGCTGCTAGTGATGATTCTTATATCGAGCAGTGGATTTATCAGGCAGGTGGTTTTATTGCCGCTACTGCGGTAAAGGGTAATGTGACGGGTGAACGTTCTTATCCAGGGATGCATGGACATTATAAGACCGCGGGTTATGAATTTATTGAGTCTTTGAATTTCGTAGACCATGCCCAAAGGGTTAGCGAAGAAGCAGTAGCATTAACGACGGCACGAGATTGTCCATCGATGACAACGACAGTTATTACAGATGGTTCAATGACCGCTATTCAAATTCATGAAACAGTTGGCCATCCGACCGAATTAGACCGCGTTTTAGGAACTGAAGTGAGTTTAGCCGGTAAAAGCCATTTGACGATTGATAAGATGGGTAAGTTTCAAATGGGTTCATCATTGGTGAACATTACGGCAGACGCGACGATCGAAGGCGGTTTAGGTTCGTTTGGTTATGATGATGAGGGAACTCCAGCTCAGAAGACATATTTGATTAAAGATGGTATTTTTAGCGGTTATTTAACTTCCCGAGAGACTGCGGTAGTAATTGGACAAAAGTCTAATGGAGCAATGCGAGCTGACTCTTGGGCATCAATTCCAATCATTCGGATGACGAATATCAATCTTTTGCCAGGGACTTGGAAATTAGATGATTTAATTGCTGATACAGAGGAGGGCATTTATTTAGAATCGGCGGGTTCACCGAGTATTGATGATATGCGGCTTAATTATCATATCTCATCAGAGATTGGTTGGTTAATTAAGAATGGTAGAAAGACCGAAATGATTAGGCGCCCTTCGTATTCGGGAATTTCTTACGAAATCTGGCGTAGTTGTGATGCGATTTGTAATCAGGATTATTGGGAAGTTTGGGGTGTGCCTAACTGTGGCAAAGGTGATCCAATGCAAACCATGACGGTTGGGCATGGCGCTGCACCAGCTCGTTTTAGAAATATTAAAATTGGTAAATAGGAGTTAATTATGCTTGATAAGAAAAGAACTCAAGATTTATTAATTAATGCTTTGAAAACATCAGATATGATCGAAGTGGGCATTATGTCGAATCAAAGGGGTACCACCAGATTTGCCAATTCAATTATTCATCAGAATCTAACTGTGGAAAATCCTTATGTCTGGACTCGAGTGATTATTGATAGTGAAGAGGGTAAAAAGATTGGCGGCGTATCAAGTCGAGATTTATCGGTAAGTGGGATTAAAAATGCAATTCGCAAAGCATCGGAAATTGCCAGTTATGCAACCGAAGATAAAGAATTTGTCAGTTTGCCTAAACCAACGGGTAAAGTAAAGACAGTAAAGTTAAAGGAGCCAATTAGTGTAAGTCCTGAAGATCGTGCCAAAGCAGTGAGAAAGATTGTGAGTGTATGTAAGAAACATAATCTGGATGTTGCAGGAGTAATTCATACTTCAACTTATAGTTTAGGTATCGCGAATAATTTAGGAATTAATCAATATGCGAATGGTTCAGATACTTATACTACCATTACCGCAATGGCAGAAAATAGTTCGGGTTATGCTGCGGCGATTGATAAAAACTTCTTTAAAATTGATTTTGAAAAATTAGCAGAGATTGCCTGTCAAAAAGCTCTGCTTTCCAAAAATCCCAAAGAAATTGAACCTGGCGCCTACACTGTCTTATTGGAACCAGAAGCAGTTGCTGAGTTCATTACTTTTTTGGGTTGGTTAGAGTTTGGGGCTAAAGCGTTTGCGGAAAAACGGTCAATAATGTCAAAGAGCATTGGCAAAAGAATAACAGGTGATAATATTACCATTTATGATGATTGGACGCATCCGAAAGTTAATCAATTTCCATTTGATTTTGAAGGCGTGCCAAGGAAAAAAGTCACTTTTATAGATAAAGGGGTAGCCAAAGGTGTTGTTTTAGATTCGTTTTATGCTCATAAACTTAAAAAACCTAATACGGGTCATGCTTTGCCTCAACCTAATGCGTACGGTCCTTATCCGTCAAGTTTGATTATTAAACCGGGTAATGTTGCAATGCAAGATATGCTTAAGATGATTGATAAGGGAATCTTAATCACACGCTTTTGGTACACCCGCGTAGTTGACCCTGATAAGACTTTGATTACTGGCCTAACACGCGATGGCACTTTCTGGGTTGAAAAGGGTGAGATTAAATACGGTATTAAAAACCTACGCTACACGATTAATATTTACGAGACTTTGAAAAATGTCTTGGCGATTTCTAAAGAAACGGTTCTATCAGGCGAATTCACACAAATAGTAGCACCTGCGCTATTGATTAAAGACTTTACTTTTACGGGTAAGACACAGTATTAATTATTAAACTATATTTTGTTAAGGCAGAGTTATCGCTCTGCCTTAATTCTTTTTCAAATATATTATAAAGTACTATCTGCTTTCTTAGATATCTTACTAACGGTACTTGAGAATCTGGTAGGGTTCGATTTGTATGATCTATCTATGTTAAGGTCTTTATACTTGATTATAAAAAGAGAATAACTACGTTCTTAACAAAGTATCTTGTTAAATATTATTCGATGTTTCATAAGATAATGCTTAAATAAGTGTATAGCAGTTTTTATATTATAACCTTAACTTAACCCCCTACACTATACTACTACTTTGTGGTTAACTAGATGTTAGTTATTCAGTATTAGAGAGATAAGAAAAAGTTAAGATTGACAAATGTGTTAGTTATAACTAACATTATGTCATTGCGAGCGACTAATGAGCGCGCGGTAATCTAAATTAGATATTAATTTAGCCGCAATATTCCCTCGCAAAGGCAAATACAATTATGTTTAAATTTAGTAAAGAATTAGCTAATCTTTTACAAAAGATAAGAAGACAGGCGAACTTATCTCAAGCTGAACTTGCTCAACGAATGGGTTTGAGGTTAAAATCAGGACGTAGTTTTATTGCGCAACTTGAGAGCGGAAAGATAAAGAATCCAACTTTGAACACAATTATTAGTTATATAAATGCCTGTGGTGGAAATCGGATGGCGTTTTTTTCGGAATTGGATAGGATTTTGTCAAAACAGGAGCAAGCCAAAGTTCTATCTGAAATACCTGATAAGGATAGTATTTCAAGTAAGAGAGTGAATGGTAAGACGATTTTAGAGAAGATTGAGCAAGACGCATCGCTTTTTGCAAATAAGATTAAATACCAGAAAAAGCCTGATGAGATGATTGATAAGGCAATGGTTAGAGATAAGATTGAACGTAAGGTTTTGATGTTACTTTCTAATCATCGGACCGATAAGAGTTTAATTCCAATATATCTTGATTATACTTATTATATTTTAGAACGGGCCCTAAATCCAGATCCTAATCCATCATTAGATGAAAAACCGTGGCTAAAAAGTGGGATTAAAAAGGTTCTGTTTGGTGCGATATCACATATTGTTTATAACACCATAAAAACGGAAAAGAAAAAGTTAGCCCGACGGAAAATACCATCATCTGAAAAACAGCAAAAGATGGTGCAAGGTTTTATTAAGTATCGGGCGGCAATCGAGCAGATTGAATTTAGAGTGCATACCTTGCTTAATGAATTACAGGTTGCACCCGCATTGTATCTTGCATATAAAGATTATACGCGTGCCTGTTATAAAGCATTAAAGCAGTGTTATCATAAAGACGAATCGCTTCTACAACAACAATTCAAACAAATTAAAGTCGCCTGGAAATTAAACGGGTTGGCTGATACAATTATGGAAAAAGTGAAAGATACGGTGATTGTTGTTTACAAGGAATTATTATTTAAAGGGACGGCTAAATAATTTGTAATTTTAGATGTGCATTGTTTGAAGAAAATCAAGATAAAGAGTTTGTCAAAGAATTTTAGACTATTTTATAATCACTAATCTTTCGATGATTCTCTTCTCATGGGTTTGTAAAGAGAGAAAATAGACACCGGTGGGAATTTTCAATTTCCAATTACCAATTTCCAATGAATAAGTACCTGGGTTTTGATATTCATCTACTAATGTTTTTAGTAATCGACCAGAGGTGTCAAAGAGTTGAAGTGTAACTTTATTAAATCCCTTGCCATTAATAGGAGAGGATTGGGGTGAGGGTGAAGGTATCGAATATTGGACACGGAAAACAGACTTTATTGGATTGGGAAATACACGCAATGTCATTGCGCGGTTGCCATCGGCAACCCCAATCTCCTCAATTCCAGTCCCAGCAATTCTGAACACCCCATCAGACTCATCATATTGCCAACCTGGTCCATAAGCAATGATTTTGACTTTGCAAGAATCAGAATTGAAATTAGGCACAGTCCATAAATAAGATGTATCATTACCTGATAATCCATGTGTAATCATTGTATAGTTATTCCCATTATCAATAGAATAGAATAAGGATATTGAATCACATCTTGGCGGATAAAATTTCTGCCATTGGACAAGTTCTTGAGTGCTGTCCTGAAAAACCTCACCACCATTTGGTCTTAATAATCTTACTGCTTCGACTTCAAAAATTGAAGTCTTACCACTACCGCCAACTACAATTTCATTATAACCATTATTATTCATATCATAGATATTAACAATAAGACATTCATTAGTACCGTGGTCTTGCGACCATTGCCAGACTTGTTGAAACTGATTATTGTCAGTTGCTTTATAGACAAAGAGTCTTGTTGGTGTTGCCCAGACCAGTTCTTCTATGCCATCACCATCTAAATCACCACATTTACTTCTTCTGCCAGTGGAGTAACTTACCGTAATAGTCTTTTGGTCAATAAGTATTCTCTCAAATCTATTATTGCCAGTTGCCTCCCACATATAAAGATAAAAGGTGTTCCCTGAATAGAATGCAACAAAGAATTCTGGTTTGCCGTCTCCATCCAAATCATTACCAGAAAAAACATCAATGCCATTGGGAAGACGAACAGTGTCTGTCCAGATAAGTTGATATTGATTGTCACCAATGTTTTCTCTAATGTCTACAATTCCAAGTGTACCCAGTGTTGCTGTCACAAGTTCATAATATCCATCTAAATCAAAATCACCAAATGCGAAATTAAATCCATCGCGAGTATTATCAGTATAGACCAATTGATTATTATTGTTTGCAATATTTTCAAAAATCATAAGACCATATTGGGGGTTTGAGGATCCTTTTAAAATTTCTCTTCTGTCATCATTATCTAAGTCGGGAGGAAAATAATGTCCTGCGCCACCTTCGCCTATGAAATTATTGGAATGTCTAAACCACCAAGATAGATTTTCAGGATAAGAATGATATTTTGGACTCTCCTGTGTAGTTATAATATAAAAAGTTGTATCATTAGCACGTTCGTAATTAGGACCCAATAAATCAATTAAACTATCATTATCAATATCTCCAACATCAAAAGGTCGGAAATTGCCAGTTGTAATTCCCGGTGGATAAGGATAAGCACCAGTATCGGCATAGACAAGTTGATATTGATTAAAAATATAAGGATGATGTTCCCAAATTTCCCAACGAGTTGGTATCGCAGTAGAAAAAATTATCTCGTTTAATCCATCGTGGTCGCTATCACAACAAATGGGTATTCCATCGCTACCGGTATAAAGACCTGATGGTAAAAGAACAATGCGCTTTATTCGAAATTGAGCGTGAATAGAAGATATGGAAATAATACAAACGCAGAACAAAAAACACAGACGATTTCTCAGAATACCTCCTTGGGGCGGTCATAACGACCGCCCCAAAGTTCATTTAGTTTACTTAATAAATACTATCCGCTTAGTATCTGAGAAATTATCAGTCTTTAGTCGATAGAAATATATGCCCTGCGAAAGCGTGTTGCCTTTACCGTCTTTACCGTCTAAATTTATAGTGTAGATACCTGCTGTTTGGTTCTGGTTAACAAGTGTTTTAACTAATCTTCCTGATATATCATAAATCGATAAAGAGACATTACATTCAGTTGGCAGGATATAACGAATCACTGTGCGCGATTTGAATGGATTAGGATATGATTGATAAAGTATTGGTAGTTGGATTAATGTATTAGTTATGCTTTGTTGTCCGGTTCCACCTCCTGATGTAAACTCTTCTCTTTGATATAGTCTTAAATCTGTAACAACTGCTCGATTTCCAAGTATCTTTTTGATTTCCTGTTTGACTTTAGTATCATACTTATATGCTTGTTGTGGAATACGAATCCAGACTGTTTCTGGTCGGTTTGATGTAAAAGTCAAGGTAGTTGAATATATGCTATCAATATCAAAATTCTGTGAATAGCTATTCTGTCCTTGTTGATATACTATTGCTCGTAAATCATAATAATAACTGGGATGTAAATATGGTAGTTTATATTTCAGTTTTTGCTGTCCATAGTCAATTTTGTATTGTCCATAACTAAGATAACCATCTCTTTGAGTACAATATGAAGATGGTGTGTTGTCACCAATTTCAACCGCATAATATAGGCTTGCTTTTTCTTCAGGGTCAGGATTATACACATATCGATAACAGTCAAATCGTACTTCATATATTTCTGGAGCAATCTCTTCGGTCCAGATAGTATTAACACAATATGTTGGAGGAACTGGTGGATTGGGGTCCCAATAGCCAGCAATATGAGGATATTTTGATGGACTGGATGTCTGGAAAATTGGCTGAGCCGAATCCTCGGGTTCAAATCTTGCCCAGATGTCCCAGTTATTATCTGCAATTGACTCGTGCCAGACCCTAACAAAATCAGTGGACATTACTGGATAGTTGGATTCATTATCTCTGGTTTCGCTTTTGTTTTCGGGTGGTTCCCATCTAGATGGATCTTCATAAGGTAGCCATCTTGCTCTTCGCCAGATATCACCAAATTCTGGATTCCCTTGTTCATTTGGACCTCGCCATGCTGCATAAACATATTCGCCATATGCTTCAACTGATGGATTAGAAGCAGGTTCGGTCTGTGGCCAGGCTGGTTGAGAAATCCTATGTGTTCCTAACAAATTTGGTGGGATGTCTTGTCTAATGTCATTGGGATGGACTTTTTCTGAGGTTGTATAAAAGATTTTTCCTTCTTCGCTAATATCTCTCTGCCAGACGATATGTAATAGGTCAGCAGGTGTTATTGAAATTGATGGTGCAAGACAAGGGTCATAGTCATCAATCAAACCTACACAATAATCTTTTAAAGTATCATAAGCACCAAACAAAATACGGTTATGAGTTCTAAAAACACAATAAGCGAGGTCACCTTGTTCATTCTGTATTGTAGCAAGTGCCATTGATGGATTGCTTATCAATTCTTCGCCAATTGGAAAGATTTCTCTGATATTCCAAGAACCGTCGGTTCTTTTAACTGCAGAGTAAAAAGGACCATAAGGACGGGATGAACCCCATAATACCCATGGTGTTCCGCCTATCGGACCGATTGAAATACAAGGATAGTTACCATCACCGAGATAAGTTGAAGTTGACCAATTTTGACCCCAGTTAGAAGACATTTGATAGAAAACCTTATCATCTGTCTCAAAAACTCTATGAAGTTCAGAAGAGTTAGGTTTACGGATAAGATGTTTACCCTGATTAGGATAAGTGGCTTGAGCAGAAACTGGGAAAACTTGACATGAATCTTCATAAGGAATATGGTTACGAGCAGTCACGGTAACATAAAGCCAATCAGTTTGTGATAGATAAATTGGTAAGTTAATAATTCCATTAGAATTTGTATAATCATATTTATAAACTGTAGTATCATTTGGCATCATTACACAAACCAAAGCATTTTGTATTGGTCCGTTTAAGTCACTAACTGTAACAGCGAACGATTGTTGACCAGTCGGAATCTCTCTTTCATGACTTACAAGCATCGGTTTTGGTACTGCGGTCCAGAGATTAAGTTCTGGGTCGCCAAGAAGATTAAAGTCGCAATAATACTTGAATACTGATTCCGGAGGACATGTATCCGGATTTGATATGTGAAATGCCCAAAGACTATCTTTGCCTTCCTGAAACGCCATTCCTATAGTAGTTTTTTGATATTGAAAAATTGCTCTAAAGATATTTCTAGCAATATGATTACGATATTTTGCTTGCCCTACTTGACTAGTTCCAATATAAACTACAGATCCAGTAAGAGAATCGTTTCTTTTCGCTTTCAACCATCTTTCACCAAGATTTCCGAGTAATCCTCCATAACAACACCAGACGACAACAATAGGTAATTTTGAACCATTGTTAAGACCTTCTGGAGAAACATTAAAAGGATCACTCCATCGAGTCGTGTGTCCATGTCCTGTATATAATAAATAAGAACGACCTTGATTGAGGGCATTTATTACATTAGTTGAATCATGTGAACCGGTCATAAAAGTATCAATATCATCTCTTTGAAAATTTCCAAAATTGACCATTAAAGAACACACAAAGTTAACTCCTGGAGTGTGATATATTCCAGCAGGGTCTTGTCTTATAGTAGTGGCTCGTTTAAACCAAAATGTATCATTAAGAAAAGGTATTCGTTCATACTTAAAGGTTTTTTCGACCATCGTCGAGCACTCATATGCAGTAGTACAAGGAAATCTTCCTATTATTATTTCACTAATAGTATCATTATTTACATCGCCATAAGGATTGTTTGAAATTGACTCTCCTTGCCCGGGTGGTAGATGCGATATAGAACCAACCAAAAGTACATATTTTGGTTGCGGATTCCATGTATTATAAGCATTGGTGATATAGTTTTTTATCGCAATCGAGGTCGAACCTATTTCAGATAGTTTCGTAACTTTAGTTATTATTCCCTTCTTTTGTTTCCACTCTGCTAACGGTTGAATTGCATTATAGAAATTATCATGTGTGATGATTAAATATTTTGCACCTTCTGCAATAACATCAGATATACAGAAAATTAGAAAAATAGCATATAATGCTTTTTTCCTAAATTCCTCCTTGCGTCCTTATTATTGTTAATCCGGGCGCAGATAGTTTAATATGTGCAAAATTTGTCTTATTGTCACGACTGGTTTATATTATCACGGGATTTGTTTATTAAATAATTTTATTGTTTAATATGCACGGTTTGCTGGTCAAAGGGTATTGAGATATTAAGTTTATCAAGGGTTGTTTTAATGCGCAAGCGCAAATCTCGCTCGGCTTGCCAAACGGCTTGGGGTTGGACCTTAACAACGATGCGCAGTGTGACGCCGGCTTTACCAAAATTGGTCACTCCTTGTACGGTCGGCGGTTCTAAAATAACGGACTGGTTTTCTTTTGCCCATTCAGAAGCGATTTGTTCTAAAATCTTAAAACCTTGATTAATATCAAAGTTATAATCAAAGTCAACCGAAACAATAGCTCGCATAAAATCACGATTAAAATTACCAAAACGGGTTAATTCGCCGTTAGGAATGGTTCTTAAAACGCCAGAAAATTCACGAAATTGAGTTGTGCGCAGACCGATTTTTTCAACGGTGCCAGATTCATTACCAACATTAATAACATCGCCAACACTGATTAAATCTTCAAACAAGATAAAGAAACCCGAGATAAAATCACGAATCAGAGTTTGGGCGCCAAACCCGACAGCCAGACCGACCACACCTGCACCAGCTAAAATCGCACCATAATTAACTCCAAATTCCCGTAAAATTGCAACAATCGCAAGAAAGAATATAAAGTATCGTAAGATACTATTAATCATAGGAACAATTGTTAATGTCCGTCGCTGTTGATGTTTTCGAAGATAGCGTTTTAAGAGCCGACTGATGATTTGATAAATGATAATGAAAACAATAATGATAAGAATAATATTGATAATTTTGAAAAGGATATGACCAAGTTGTTGCGGAGTTATAAATTTAGCTTTAAATTCTTGGATAAACTGTTGCCAGACCATAATATACAATAGAAACAAATTTATTAAATGTCAATAAAGTTTAAATAAGGTGATACTTAATCTTGACATATTTTAATATCAGAGTAGAATAGAACTATGGCGGTGTAGCTCAGTCTGGCAGAGCAGGAGAATCATAATCTCTTGGTCAGGGGTTCAATTCCCTTCGCCGCCATTTTTTATTAAGTGTGTGTTGTATAATCAAGAAATGAAAATTATTAATTATAACAGATTAAACAGAGGAGGCCCTCATGGGTTTACAAAAAGCTAAATATATTTGGATGGATGGTAAGTTAGTTGAATGGGATAATGCAAAAATTCATATTAACTCTCATGTGATTCATTATGGCACGGGTGTGTTTGAAGGTCTACGTTGTTACAAGACTCCCAAAGGGTCGGTAATCTTTCGTTTAAAAGAGCATACAGATCGATTATTTAATTCAGCAAAAATCTATCGGATGGACATTCCGTTTAGTAAAGGTGAAATCAATCAGGCAACTATTGAATTGATTAAGGCAAATGAACAAGAGGAGTGTTATATTCGACCGTTGGTGTACCGAGGGTATAATGAACTGGGTGTGAATCCATTTAATTGTCCCGTAAATGTAGCAATTTCAACTTTTTATTGGGGAGCTTATTTAGGTAGTGGTTCAACGGAAAAAGGTGTTGATGTGATGGTATCGTCTTGGAATCGAATGGCTCCGAATACTTTTCCTGCGATGGCCAAGACCTGTGCCAATTATATGAATTCTCAATTAATAAAAATGGAAGCCATTAAGTATGGTTTTGTTGAAGGTATTGCCTTAGATGTCTATGGTTTTGTGAGTGAAGGTTCAGGTGAGAATATTTTTGTGGTTAAAGATAATAAGATATATACCCCCCCATTACACGCGACCGTTTTACCTGGTATTACACGCGATTCTGTAATAAAAATTGCCCGTGATTTAGGTTATGAAGTGCATGAAGCAAAATTTTTGCGTGAGTTTTTATATATTGCCGATGAAGTATTCTTTACTGGTAGCGCCGCTGAGATCACCCCAATTGGCACCATAGATAAAATTACCATTGGTAAGGGGGGTGTTGGCGAAATAACAAAACAAATTCAAAAGCACTTTTTCGGTATCATTAACGGTGAAATTAACGATAAATATGGTTGGTTAACACCCGTAAAATAAAACAAAATATCTCAAATAAATGCCCAAAGTACCATATTTAGGCATTGGTTCGGATCATCGCGGCTTTAAATTAAAAGAAAAACTTAAATTTTTTCTCGTTAGCGAAGGATATCGCGTTAATGATTTTGGTGTTTATTGTGAAGAACGAGCCGATTATCCATTAGTAGCGTTTCAATTGTGTCAGCATATTAAAGAGGGTAAAAGAGTTATTTCACCAAAAATAGATTATGGTATTTTAATTTGTGGATCAGGACTTGGCATGTCGATTGCCGCAAATAAAGTTCAAGGAATTCGTGCTGCATTATGCCTCAATAAAGAATTAGCAGTTCGAGCCCGTGCTCATAATAATGCAAATGTATTAGTATTAGCAGCTGATTTCACTTCTTATAATAAAGCTAAAGAAATTGTTAAAGTTTTTTTGCAAGAAAAGTTTTTAGGCAAGCGACATCTAAAACGTCTCAAACAAATAAAAGATTTTGAGATAAATAAATTGAAATTTAATTATTAGTATCTTAAATAGAGCAATGCGGTAGCAATGGGAATGGCAATTGCACTTATCACAGTAGCATAATCTTGCCACCACTTAAAACTGATACGAGGTACAACAATAATATCACCGGCTTCAACTAAAGGATTGGATTTAAGAGATATTTTCTTATCTTGTCGATTGATGTAGGAAGCACGCATATTTGCATAATTGGTTGGACCACCAGCTTGTCCAATGTAATCGCTGCTTTTCAGATTAGGAGTAAACAGAAAAGCACCGGGATTGGTAACTTCACCTTGAACATACACTAAGGTATTCATCGGTGGTATTACTAAAACATCTCCGTTACGCATTAATAAATCATGCAGCGTGTCTTTTTCAAAGATAATTTGATAGAGGTCGATTGGAATTTTGATTCGTTTTCCTTTTTCGATATCTAATCGTTCAATATAACCAGCACTTAAATCTGCCCATGGTGTAATGCCACCAGCCTTGGTGATCATATCAGAAATTTTATCTCTTGGATTTAATTCATAAACACCTTCTGAGATACGTTCTTTTTCAGTTGTCAGTGCCGATGTTCTTAATTTAGATTCACCGCGGCCAAAAACCGCTCCTTTAACAGTGACAATACCAGTTACTGCGGGTACATAAATTATATCACCAGTTTCTACCCGCGGATTTGTTTCAAGATTGCCAAACATTTCAAACGCATCGATGTTGATATTAGTTTGTTCTATATTATTACGAATAAGTTTAATATTTGATTTGGAACCGATAGGTGTAACCCCGCCTGCTTTTTCAATTATCTGAGAAACTCTTTCCACAGGAGTTGCGTTATAAATGCCAGGTTTTTGTACTTCGCCGCTGACAAAGACAATACCTTTACGAAGCGATATTAAAGTAAGTTTAACCGAAACGTCTTTTAAATATTTTGCAAATATTCTATTAAGAGTGTCTTGAGCAGCTTTTAAAGTTAGTCCATTAACAATAACCGCATCTACAACATCATAACGAGGTACGCTTATTCCCTGCTCATTTAAATACGAACCGACGGGTAAGTTAATAGTAACTTTTCCTTCATAAGTAACATTGGTGTTATAAGAATAATTCAATTTGCCAGTGATATTTATTAATAAGCCATCATTTGGCATAAGTTGATATTGATCAGCAATAATCGGGGCTTCAATTCCAATAAGCTCTGGGGTTGCCGTTGGTAGTTGAGTTAATAGGATAAGGGATAAAATTATTGATATCATAGACTTATTTTAGTGAAATCTATTTTAATGTCAATATAAGTAATAGACTTGTCATCTTAAGAATCATTGCTAAGAAAAGAGTTTGTTGAATGCCGATAATTGGAATCAAGATAATAGGTGTTATTATGGCACTAACAAATCCACCTAATAAGTCACTGGCATATAATTGACCAGCAACTTTAATTATTGACCGCTCATAATTATAATAATAGCGATTGGTAAGGGGAAATTGAAACCCAACCAAAAATCCGGCCATCAATAAAAGGAGATAAAAATCAATCGGTTTATTGAAAAGGGATGGAAAAGCCTGATTACGCAAAGAAAGCAAGATAATCATTAATAGTATTATTAAAAATGCTTCACTGAGAAGTAAACTATTTTTTTTATACGCATTGGTCACATTACTAAGAAATCCACCCAGGGCATTGCCACCGATAAAGATTGTTATTAGAAGATTTATTTGATAATAGAGATAACCATAACGAATTTGAAAACCTAAAGATAAGACAAGAGTAAAAATCATTGCGGTAATACCAGTTGTAAATATTACATAAACAAGACAAATACTTCGGCGATTTTTAGTGAATAATAATAAAACAGTAAAAACAATAAAAATGGCAGTAAGAATAATTCTAAGATTAATTCTTTTTATCAGTTCAAAAAAATTTTTTAATGACGGTGTGAGCATAGTATTTTTATAAGCAAGATTGTATAATAAACCACGGGGAATGCCATCGCTATTGATATGTTGATATTTTTTGAGGAAGTTATGCTGGTTGTTTAAATAAGATACATGTTGTAAGCGATATTTAATATAGTCTAAACTAAACAATTTTGAACTAATATTACGCTTAGCAAGTCGATTATAGATAGTATCGGCATAAAGTATAAAGTTACTATTAGCATTGGTACTTAAATACAAATTAAAATCACCTTTAAGAAATGTGACGAAGGGAAATACTTGTTTTAAGGAGATAAGATGAGATACAATTACTTGTTGTAAAGCGGTATCTATATAAACTAAAGAACCAGGAGAAATTGTTACTAAGATACCTTGTTGATTCAATCTGGCGCGACAAAGAGCAAAGAATTCTTTGGTGTATAATCGATTTGTTTGTAACGACAAAGGTAAAGATAAGTTTACAAAAATTAAATCATATTTAGTTGTGTCTTGCATTAAGAACAATCGAGCATCTTTATTAACGATTGAAACACGGTGGTCGGTTAATTCTTTTTTGCTTAAATGAGTAGAGAATTTTTTAATAGTATTTATTAAATAAGAATTCAATTCTAAGTAAGTTATTTTCTTTAAATTGTATTCCAGCATTTGATTAATTATACCACCCACGCCGCCACTGATTATAAGCACTTGTTGAGGGTTGGGATGCTGAAGCAGGGGAAAATGTACAAAATCTTCAATAAAGTTTTGATCAGGATAGGGAACAGTTATAGTCGGATTACCATCCGTAAGAAAGATATATTGTTCTTCTCGATTAAGAACTGTGATTTTATTATACGGAGTATTAAAAGAACTAAGGATGTGATAAAGGGGATATTTTTTTTGCTCGAGCCAATTCTCAATCTTAGGGACGAATATGTAAATAAAAATTAGAATTATTAGACAAAGATAAATTAAATATCTATAAAAATGACATTTTTGTTTTTTTATAATTAAGATTGCAATAAAGTTGCAAATACTTACTAAAATTGCAATTCTAAGCGAACTTAAATAGGCAATCAGTATAAATGAGAGGATAATACCACCTAAGATTGTACCTAAATTTTCAAGGATATAAACAGAACCAGTGGTGTTTAAATAATTTGTTGGTTTTTTTTGAACTGTTAGCGAAACGGAGGCTGTAAAAAGACCACCATGTAAAAAGCCAAGGGGGAACAATGCAAGTATACAAAATAAATACATTGCAGGTATCGTCACGATTTCACCAGGAATAATTTTAAATATTGGTCTAAAAAGATTAGATAAAATTATTAGAAGAGGTAAAATTAAAGCAAAGGTTATGATAAGAGTGTTGTAACGGTTAATTGTTATTTTAAGATAACGAAATATATAACTGCCTAATACCTCACTAATTAACCAGTTGCCTAAAATTAAGCCAATCGATAATTCATTCCCTTGAAAAAATACCAATAATTCTCGGATAAGGATAAGCTGTGCAATAATTCCCGAAGCCCCGATAACTAAGATTACAAACCACATAGCATAGATTAGTTATCGCCCCCAAGATTGTCAATATGAATAAATTAATTATCGTGGTATGATTATTTTGCGTATAGAACCTTTGGAATTGTTGTTGGTAGGATTAGATACAATAAAATATATTCCTGGCTTTAGATTTTTATATTCTAAATTAATAAAATCAGATTCTGGAATCTGAATGATTTTTTGTCCGTTTATATTATAGATAGCACCTTCTTTAAGAGTTAGGATGGAATTATTATTCAACTTGTTTGATTGCGGGGTAGGAATTTTATTTGAATTATTATAAATATTAGCGATTTTTTGGTAAGTTGGAATATATTGCCAGAATTCATTTCGCTTATTGCCTTTAAAGGCAAATATTCTTCCATTTAAGGCAGTTAAACTACCACCAGCTTTAACAACACTTCTTTTATCTCCCGGCGGAAGTGTAGGAATTGTTTCTTGGAAAGTCCATATATTGGTATAAATATCATAACTCCAAAATTCTTGAGTACCACCGCCCTTAAAGGCATAAATTTTATTAGTAATCGCGTCATAAGTTAATGCGCCACCAGATTTAACTTTTTTGTTTCGTTCTATATGAGGGTGGATTTGAGGCATTGGTGCTAGCGATAACCAAGTATCTTGGATTATATCGTAACAATAGAATTCATTAATTTTAGCACCACCTTTTAAGACGAAGATAGAATCTCGTACTACCGTCATGGCACTGCCATCCTTGAACTTACCTGGTGCTGTATCTTTTATTAACCATTGGCCTGTTGTAATATTATAAGCTTGAAAATCATTTTCTTTGGTATTTCCCCACAAGCTAAAGAGCAATTTCTGAGAACCTTTCTGGTAATAGACAATTGCTGAACCACCTTTATATGGTTTATAAAATTGATTGATTTGCTGCCAATTATTTTGATGGATTATATATTTCCAAACTTCGTAAGTATTATTTCCTTTAAGGCCATAAATCACCTCAAATCCTAAATTGTCTTTTCCGGATGTTAAAGCTCCGCCCCTTTTAACAACTTTTGTTTTTAGTTTTCCTAAATTATAACCAAATGGAATTGATTCTTTTACTTGCCAATAGTTATTGGTGGGCTCATATACAAGAAAAGCTCGGCTATTACCTGTAAAAGCATAAATTTGATTTGAAGAACTTGTTAATGCACCACCATCCTGAATCGGTTTAGGAATTGTTTTCATATTATGCCAACCACTTATAGCAGGTAAGACGGTAAGATTTGTAGTTTGTTTGTTATTTGTCGGATTGCTATCACGACTAACTTCAGTTGAACATATAATTTGGTAATTGCCTGATTGAGCTATCCAAGTTGTGTCAAAACTTATCGTAATGGTATCTTGTGATGCCAAAGCAGAAATTGTTTTAGTTTTATTATAGACAGAGCCAATTTGGAATCTTACCATAAAATAATCAGTAATATTACCACAATTTTTAATTTTTACCCGTGGCCTTATTTCAATACCTTCAGTAATAGTGTCCTTAGGAGAAATTATTTCTAACACGGAAGCATCTCGTCTGACACCTCTTATTGGATAGGTATCACCATTTACAATAAAGTCAATATTATTTACGATGATTTCGGCATTTGTATTTAAGATGCGACCACAATTTGTTGGTATACTACCTCCGCCACTGGGATTTTCATTCAGTTGGTAGATAAATGAATTACGACTCACTAAACTGTCAATAACTTCTTGAAAGGGATAGCCATATGGATTATTCCCAACGGAAATAATTGCGACTCGCGGTTTTAACGAATCTAAAAATGTTCGGTTAGAGCTATATTTACTACCATGATGGTTTACTCGTAAAACGTCTATCTTTCCCACTACTGGTGCAACCCAACTTTCAACATCCCGATAGCCGGCTTGATTTGAACCACTTAAATCACCACCGATAAAAAATTTGAAATGTCCATATTTTAATATAAAAGCGAGACAGCGATCATTCTCTTCGTTAGGGGTAACGCCTGTTCCATTAACGACTTGACCATTTCGAGCAACGCAGATCATCATTGCGCCACCGCCTAAATCTAAAGTTTCACCTAAACCGATGATTCTTCTTTTATTATTGAGGGTGCATACAGTAACATAAGAATTATATGGTTGAGTAAGAGTTGGATTAGAATCACCGCGGTCATAACACCATCCTAATACTGAATCGTTACGGTTTGCGCCACCACTTAAAGAACAGATAACAACTGGAAATCCACCGATATGATCAGCGTGATAATGAGTTGCAATAGTATGTTTAAGGTGGGTAATGCCTAAGTTTTTAATAAATCTATAGACACTATCGCCATAATTGCCTGAAATATCACCTGCATCAATCAGTATGTATTGATTAGTTGGTGAAACAATAAGCGTCGCATCGCCCTGATCAACATCAATGCAATAAATCTTAAGCAGGTCTTGAGCAAAAACAGTTATTGAAAATATTAATAGTAAAATTAACCAAAGTCTTATTTTCATTATCTATTGGTTGATAATACAACTAATTTTCGCCTTGAAACTGTTTTTTTATTGTCAATGATTGATATTGCAATTGACTGTACAAAGTAAATCCCGGGCTTTAAGTTAGTTAATAAATATAATGCTTTATAGTTAATTGATTTATTTGGATTAGTCACAGTTAGAGATTTTAATAACTGTCCATTTGCATTATAAATTTTAAAGACAACTTCTTTAAACCGATCATTAAATTTATCATAAGAAGGTTTCTCTTGGTTAGTGATGCCGGCGGGATCTAAAATTGAAAATTGAGTGGTTAGAAAATTGTTTGTTGGTATTAGATCGTTTTCCCTTCTTACCCAAACTGAACAGATATGGGTACCTTCATAAGTATTGGGAACATAAAATGGTTGGAAATAAACAGTGTCTATACTCCCTGGTCGAGAGAGATGGTCTATAGAATCCGAATAGACTATTGAGTTGATATTTTTAATTTGACAGAAGATTTTAATTGAAGTTGGATAGCAATAAGCTGAATTATCTCTGATAATGGCAGAAGGGTAAATGTTTTGATTGTAATAAAAGATAGCGTTGTTAGCCGGATTTAATATTTGTTCGATGGTATTGTCATAAAAAGCGACTGTAACACTTCCTGTTTGTTTATCATTAAGATGGTCAGTATCTCCCAATACTTCTGTAGAGCAGCTAATCTGATAATTGCCTCTTATGGCGTACCATGTAGTATCAAAACATACGGTCATAGTATCATTTGGTTGTAAACCATATATTGTTTGAGTGCGTTGATAAACATTTCCGATTTTAAAACGCACTTTAAATGCTTCTTGTTCATTACCAAAATTTTTTATTATTGCTCTTGGATTAACATTTGAACCTTCAGTAACCGTATCGCGTGGCGAGATGATTTCTAAACAAGCACCATCCCGAATAACTCCATCTAATATGTATTCATCATTATTGACTAAAAATGATGCATGATTCACGCTGACTACTGCGGTACGGTTAAGAATTTGTCCTTGCCCGTTAGGAATAATTCCGCCGCTTGGATTATCATTAAGCTGATAAATATAGATATTACGTGCCGCTAAGCGATCTAATGCTTCTTGATGGGGATGTCCATTATTAGTGGGAATTATACCTTGCGAGATTAAAGCTGCTTTAGGTCTGAGCGAATCTAAAAAAGTTGGATTGGAACTATTTCTACTGCCGTGATGACTGACTTTTATTAAATCGACTTTTTTGACAAGCGGTGCTAATTTTGTTTCAACATCGCGTTCCCCTGTGACATTATAACCAATTAGATCACCACCCGTAAAAAAGCGAAAACGACCATATTGAAGGACTAAACCAACCGACCGATAATTTTCACCGCTAGAGGGGATAACACTATCTCCGTTAATATATTTACCATTGCGAACGACACAGAACATAAAAGCACCACCACCTAAATTTAACGTATCACCAGGATTAATAGTGCGACGTTTCGTTCCCGCCGCATTACGATAATTAAGGAAAGTTGTTGTTGTGTAAGTATCACCTCGATCATAACAGTAACCTAAAATTGAGTCATTTTGACCATTGCCGCTCAGACCATAGATGACACGAGGAATTCCTCCAATATGATCTTCATGATGATGAGAAGTAATTATATGATCTAAGTGAGTAATTCCTAAATTTTGTAATAATGCTAAAACTGTATCCCCATAACTGCCGACAATATGACCAGCATCAATCAGAATATATTTATTGGTCGGAGATACAATTAACGCCGCATCACCAGTATTTACATCAATTTGGTAAATTTTTAAATTTTGGGTTTGGCTTAGGCTAAAGATTAAGAAGATACAAAAAAGTAATTTTTGAAAAATACCCATCTCATTATTTTAACTTAAATGCAATTTATCGTCAACTGAAGTAAAATTTTTTATTTAGTGGCAGCTTTTATTTTATCTTCAATACTTTGTTTTTTATCTCGTCGATCATCAATTTTTACAGTTGTGAGGAGACGTTTGGCACCCATCTTTATTTGTGCTTTGTGAATTTGCAAGATAAGTTCAAAGATATCCGAAAGATCTCCTTCAATAGTAGTTCCCATGGCACCGACCTGATATTTAAGACCGCTTTTTTTAATAAGTTTAATGCTTTTGCGAACAAATTCACTAACACTCGTATTTTTTGTACCAATCGGAACAATGCTAATATCAACGATTGCCATTTTACCTCCCTAAACTATTGTTTTTCTCCGCAATGCGGGCAGAGAGAATTATCTTTGCTAATAGGTTTTTGACACGCAGAACAATATTTTATCTGTTTGTTACAGGGACGACAAAATGGTGCTTGCGGTTCAACTGGTTGATGGCAATATGGGCAATAGCATTCCAATTTTTCTTGGGGTGCTTCCACTTTTTCTGTTTTAGTTGTAATTTTTGATTTTTTGTTGAGATAGTTTTCAATTGCTTTATGGAGTGCATCGGCACCTAAGTTTGAGCAATGTAATTTATTGGGTGGTAAACCACCAAGTTCTTTGGCGACATCGGCATTGGTTATTTTCATTGCTTCTTCAATGGTTTTGCCAATTGCCATTTCTGAGACCATACTGGAAACGGCAATTGCAGCACCGCAACCAAAAGTTTTAAATTTAACATCAACCAATCGATTATCTTTAACCTTAATGTAAAATGTCATCATATCACCACAAACAGGATTACCTACTTCTCCGATGCCGTCGGCATCAGCAATTTCTCCGACATTGCGGGGATTACGAAAATGATCCATTACTTTTTCTGAATACATATTTTTAGTTTAAATTTGGTAATAATTAAACTTATTCAATTTCTAAAGAAAATTCTTGAATATTAAACCAAAAACCAGTTTTTTCAATATAATCGATTTCAGCTTGAATAAGTTCATAATGGGCTTGTTCCATCGCAACTAAACGTTGATACATTTCTTTAGCTTTGGGGTCAGTACTAAGTTGGGCTTGTTCTTTGTAAAATTTTATAGCTTGATCTTCCATTTCTAAAGCGGTTCGTAATGCGACCATTTGGTCGAGGCCTTCCCGACCCTTGATTTTTGCTGATTTTGCTTTAATTTCAGGAATCAATTTTTCAATTTCAGATGGTTCAATTTTAACTGTGAGCCAGCATTCTTTTTCTTGAATACTTTCTCGTTGTTTCTCCAAAATGGTCATATGTTCGAATTCATCAGCCGCTAATCGAATAAACATATTTTTACCAGAAATGTCTTGCGTTTTATAACTAAAATCAAGATAGGTCTTAAGACCATTTTTTTCAGTACTGATTGCGATTTCTAATGCTTTAATTGGATCGTAAGTTGACATAGTTTTAGATACTTTCCTTCATTGCGGATAATTTTTTTATATGCTGTTTTTCTTGGCTGATTATCTTTTCAACTAAATGTTTGTGTTCACTTTTAACCATATTAAGAATCTCTAAGTAAAATAGCATGGTTTCTTTTTCAAATTGAAGCGCAAAGTCAAGTAAGGATTTGGGTGTTTTTGCTTTTGTGATGTAACTTAATGCTTTGTCAGGTCCTTCAAAAAATTTGGAATCTGTGATTGCTTGTAAATACAAACGAATTTCATCAAGATCAAAAGGTAGGGCTCGGGGATCATCCTTGATAGTTTTATATAATTTACTATATGTTTTTTCATGTTTAGTTTCTTCTTTAGCAAGATAAGTAAAAAGTTCACTTAAAATTTTAGATTTCGTTTTTGTAGCAGCATTTGTATAGAACGCATTACCCGTTTTTTCAGTTTTTATAGCCATTTCAATGACTTCAATTGGTGAATAAAATATCGGCATATCTATCCTTTCTCATTCTTATTAGACTTGATTTAAATAAAAAACGATTCCTTTAGATCGTAAATTTACCATTTTGATAAATTATTTTACCATCGCCACGAACTTCGGCATCTTTGCGTAAATCGCAGATCATATCCCAATGGAGACTTGATTTGTTTTTGCCACCAGTTTCAGGGTAACAAGAACCAAGTGCTAAATGAATTGTGCCGCCGATTTTTTCATCAAATAGAATATTTTTAATATGTTTAGTTATACCATAATTAGTACCAAAAGCAAATTCACCAATCCGTTTAGCACCAGCATCCATCATAATCATTGATTTCAGATAGTCTTCACCTTTTGATGCTTTAGCTTCAACAACTTCACCATTTTTGAACTTCAACACAACGTCATTTACTTCCCGTCCGGCATATACGCAAGGGAAAGTATAAGTTATCATTCCTTCAACTGAGTCTTCAATTGGTGTGGTAAAGACTTCGCCGTCAGGAAAGTTTTCATGACCTTCGCAGCTAATCCATTTACGACCTTGTACCGAAAGTTTCAAGTCAGTCCCTTTAGTTTGGATATGTAAATATTTAATTTTACTTAAAACTTTTACTAAGCGTTGTTGTTCTTTGGCAATGGTCTGCCATTTTTTAATAGGGTCTTTATCATTTAAATAGCCAGCAGCAAATATGAATTCAGCAAATTCGTTTAGTGACATTTCAGCGTCTTGGGCTTGGGCATTATCAGGATAAGCAGTTAATGACCAACGCATTTCACCTTTTGCGGCGCGAGCCAAGCGTCGTTCTAATAATTTACCTGTAGCTTTTCGCCGTAAACTCAATCGGTTAGGATCAAAGTTAGATAAGGATTTTCGGTTGAATTCAGCAATGATATACAAATATTTATCAATCTTTTCAATTTCAAATCGTTCGATCGGTGAGATGTATTCTAACTGTTCTTTACTTGCTTCTTCAAAAAAGATTTCAGTTAATCCTTCACCAAAATATGTAACATAAGGATTAGCTCCTTTTTGCAATGCTAATCGATAAACTTCTCTAATTAATGGGTCAGCTAAATAAGTTGATTTGATTTGCATTAAATCACCTTTTTTAACTCCCAATGAATAATTCACTAAAACATCAGCCCAACGCTCGATTCTGATATCTTTCATTTATTCCTCCTCATTTTGATAATTCCATCTTAAAATTTAGGGATTTTTAGTTCTATTTGTAACATAAACTGCATTTAATTATAGGTATAAAAACAATTTGGGTCAAGATTGACATTGTATATCTAGAATATTCAATAGAATAAACAAAACTATAACCTTTTCTTATTATCAAGAAAGTTGAGGACAAATTTAATTTATTTAACTTTGTTATTGATTCGCACCGTAAATAACCCAGACCCGTTTCTAGTATTATCGGCAATACACTCGATAGTATTATCGACTATCTCTTTGTTAGTGTAAAGGATAAGGTAGACGATACCAGATAAGATTACCGACAAGACAGTAAAACTGATCGACGGGTGGGATATCCTATGGGTAACCCCCTAGATATCCTACCAGATAACTCACGGGATTACCGATAGGATAGTTTTATAGATTGTCTACGCTATCAGGGAGACCCTTTAGTTATTAACTTCTAAAATCTAATTTCTAAATAAAATCTAAGCACTAATTAAGAGAAATGAAAATCTGAAATAAATTCAGAATGATAACATTAGAGATGAAACAGATGCAATCTTATTGAAATTAATTGTTGGGGTACGAGGAGACTATATTTATTGCCAGGGATGTTTATAAGTTTTATTCTTTTTCTATATCTTGTATTGTTTTGTTATCATCTTGCTGGTCGTCTATAAAATTTAACCAATCTTGCGGGGCGATTTTGCTCAACTTCTGAGATTTGATAAATTCGAGTAAACCTGCCATATCCAGTGCTCGATAGTGGTCTTCGACTTGTAGTTCTTGCGGTAGATATTTGAAAAAAGCACCTGAACCGAGATTATCTTCTAATCTTATAAGATTTTCTTTTATAACATCACGTATCGTTGTCTCAGTGGGTATGGGGAAACTGATTAATCCTGATTTAGGCTGGGGAAAGATAAACATTAAGCCAGATACATCGGTAATTTGATAGTTTTCTTTTTGTAATGCCTGTTTCAAAATGTATGCGTAAAGCCCACCTAAGAGATGGATAAGATGGACATATTTGTTTTCAATAAAATAAGGAAACCCTTCTATCGTTAGGTTATGCTTATAGAATAATTTTTTTATCAGTAAGGGGATTAATTTATAATGATAGCCAATGGTACCCGTGCCTTCAAATATTTTGGTAGTGCCACTCACTTCTTTTAAATATCGTACAAAAACTCGTTTCTCTTTTTCTTCTACCCGCAATAATTCATAGGATTTACCACCAAGTATAAATCGTTCGCTTAAGTAAAAGACTTGACCTAAAAAACTACCTGATTCGGCATTATAAACGGAATAGGCGCCAAAACTTTTTTCTTGGATATTAGAATGAATTTTACCATATTCTAATTTTTTTTCAAGTTTATGAGTGAGACTATAAATACCTGATTTTATTGGTGTAAGATAATCTTGATTGATAAGATAATTAAAGATTTGGTTTTTAAGATGGGGTTGGTCATCTAGATAGTGTTGAGTTATGTTTTCAAATGCTTCGTAAGTTAGACCAATGCGTCTTCTTTGGTAGGCATAGGAGAAAATTTGTTGCGGTAGTACGGATAAGCAAGGCTGATAAGAATGCTCATATAAATTTCCTCTTCTAGCACATTCAAAAAAGAGTTCAAATAATATTTTATCAAGAAATGAGAAATAGATGCCAATTGCATAAAGATAATTTTGGTTACGACGATTACCACGACCAATTCTTTGGAGAAGCGAACTAATATTGAAAGGGGGACGATATTGAACGACACAATCAACATCGCCAATATCAATACCGAGTTCCAAAGTAGAAGTGGCACAGAGAATACCGCGCGGTTCTTTCATCATCAGATGCTCGACTTGTTCGCGTTCTTTTCGGGATAGCGATGAATGATGAACCCAGACCGGATAAGGACACTTTTTTTGCTTTAAGATTTGTAAAAATTCTTCGGCAAGACTGCGAGCATTAAAAAACCAAAGAATTTTTCTAAAGTCTTTTTCAATAAAGTGATTGATTAGTTTGGGAATAAAATTATCTTGAGCAGAAATAAGTTGATAGTCAATTTCACGGGATTGTTTTATACAAATAACTTGAATGTTAGTGGGATTGGGAAAATATTGATTTGCCATGGTGAGGTCATCAACAGTTGCGGAAAGTGCTGCATATCTCAGAAAAGGATAATTTGCTTTAGTTCGTAATGACAAAAGCGGCTCGCTTTTGATTAATCTTTCTAACCGAACCAATAAAATTCGTAGTTGATCACCGCGTGGTGTATTATTAAGTAAATGTAGTTCATCAAGAATAACGCCCTGTAGATTAGCAAATATTTTAGGATGACGGCAGAGTAGCGAATCAAATGACTCGGGCGTAGTTAATAAAATAAAAGGTAGGTCTTTTTCATTAATAGTTGGATAATCACCTGTTTTTCTATCAATCTTTAATCCTAAATACGAAACAGGGTCAATGAGTCTACGATATAAATCATTAACCAATGCTCGAGTTGGGGAGATATAGATAAGAACAAATCGATTTTCACCAAATGATAAGGTTTTTTCAATCAGGGGTGCGATTACTGCTTCAGTCTTGCCTGATGCCGATGGTGATACGACAAGCACATCTTGGTCAGCGATAATTGCAGGAATTGTTTGTTCTTGGACTTGAGTTAATTTGCCAAATCGACTAAAAAAGGGAAAATAAGTGCGCGGAAGTAGAGTTTTAATTGGGTTCTTCATATTAAAGTTTCTTTAAGAAATTAATTGCTCTTGTCTTATTATCAAATATATAGGCGAGATAAGCGCTTTCTTGGTATTGAAATGACAATTTAGATTGTGTTAATTTACCGCTAATTTCCGATTGATTCTGATAGTATCTAAGCATTCCACTGAATATTTTAAAAAGAAACGAATGCCATTGTCTCGATAACGCAAGGCATTATGAAGGATTTTCTCTTTTGTTGTATTCAAGAGATGTAAATCCGGGAAAGCAATTTGATAGTATCTTACTAAATTTTCAAAACAGGTAATGAGATTTTGTTCATTAAGCGGCTGTAAATTAATGATATTTGGCGATAAATGTTTGATACGTAAAGTCGCAGGTTCGGGAGTGGTTGTTAAAACTAAGAGTACATAGGCGTCTTTATAGATATAAGGGGTTGGTCGCACTTGATTATGAATCATATTTTTATTGATATGTTTTAAAGTTTGGTCATTATGTGCCATTTTGATAAGACCTTCTAAAAAGTTAATTCCTCGTTCGTAGGCAAGATTTTGATAGATAAACGAGATAGTTTCAACTTCGTCCAGTAAGATTACTAATCCATGATAATGGAGATTGCGACATAGATATGATAAACCCGAGATTAAATAGCAATAAAAGTCAACTGCGGTGGAAAAATCATATAAAGCAGGGATTTGCCATGCACCAGAAATACGATAAGGCGAAGCGAATTTTTCTTGATGAGTACTACCAACTGCATATTCTTTGGTACTTTCTGCTTCAATCCATTGCCAAAAGACTTCGGCTTTAGGACTTTGGTCATCGATTTTATTAAGTCGTTTTAGAACCGGGGCAAAAAAGATATGCTCTTTAATGCCAAGATAATGGGGTGGTTGAAATTGTTTTGCTGCAGCACGCAGGAGGTCTCGAAAACCAAGTTCTGGTGTGTTTTGATTGGTTTGAGGTAATTGTGGGTAAAATCGTAAATTAGTTAGTAATTCTCGATAGACCAGTTTAGGACGGGATGGGATTGTTTCTTGGGTTGATAACGCAACTGAACTAACAACAAAATTCTTTTTTAGCGCTATAGCACGAATATACTCCAAAAGATGTGACTTACCCGTGCCATATTCACCTTCAATAATCATTGAGCCACCTTTGCCTTCGCTTAAGCTTGTTAATGCGTTCGCGATGATATTGGTTTCTCGTTCACGACCAAAAGTAAAATCACTGACATCTTGAGTCGGGACAATCCCTAAACGAAAGGCTTCAATCATACGATGCGCTTTTAGTTTTAATGCTTCTCCCTTTAAAATGATACCATCTTCAAACACCATGTCTTGAGATTCTTCAGGTAATCCTTGGAGACGATGTTGAGGAATCCATAATTGGAGACCACTATCAAAACGAACTAAACATTCTGTTTGAAGATTTATCGATGATTTGCGGGTAGATAATAAGACACCGCTACCAAAAATAGGATGTGAAATTTTTAGGTAATTAGGTTCAGTCAATTCTTTTTTTAGTATTTAAAATTCTTTATTGGTTACTTCTTGTTGAGTTTCGTTTTGTAGTCGTTTTCCTGTTGTTTTAATGATTTTTAAGACTTCTTTATCTGAACTTACGATTGTCGATAAATAATTAGGATCATTGCGAATTTTTTGCAAGGTTTCGATAAGACTGACTACAAAAAGTCGACGATAACTAATATCATAACCAAAAGATTGCGCTGATTGTTCTGCGAGATGCGGTATTAATTCTGCTACGATAGAGTTGGGAAATTTATAAGAATAGGCAAGTTCAAATATAGCCACTAACTTTTCACCAAGTTGTCTTAAGAAATCGGCAGGGGGGATGCCGAGTTCTTCCAAATTAATTTTAACACCTAACGGATTGACTTGCGAAAAGACACTCCGTAATCGTTGTTTCAATGCCTCATAGACACCACCAGAACCCTCTAATAATAAGTTTTCATCGGGAATGGCATAGAAAAACATTGCCCCGGGAAGACGACTGTTACCACATTCATCAACAATTTGACGCAAATTATCAAGTGCTTTACGCTTATCTTTAGAACTTGACATAGAAATTCCCCGCTCGGCTTCATCAAAGAGAAAGATAATGCCATGATAACCGATTAAATGTAACCACTGGATTAAACTGCGAATCATTCGAAACGCAGTTGATTTATCAATTCGTTCCGATATTCGATAGCGAGCCCTGAGCTCTTTAGTGATTTCTTCACCTTTTAGATATTGAATAATGTTTTGATATTCTTCATAATTGTTGCTCGCAATGTTATAGAATGCAGCTTTTACTGCATTGAGAAAACTGATGCTTTCAACTCCTTTGAGAACATTAAGATAATCATAAATTGCATCAATGTGATTTATTTTTTCTTTAACTAAGTTATACCAATGTTCAATAAAGGCTTCAATACCAGTAATTGGTGGCGTAGTGACGGCTTGGATGCTGGAAGGTATTTGAATATTATTGACAATTGATTTATAGACTAATTCTAATTTATCAAAGGGACATTCAGTTGGATTTAGGGCTACATAGACAACAATATAACCGTTTTTAAAAGCGAGATTGCGAATGGAATATAGAAAATGAGTCTTGCCTCCTCCATAATTGCCAACCACAATCTTAAATGAAGAAAGATGGTATTGCTTTAAAATACCATTTAGATATTCTTGTTCAATAACTTTGAGATATTTATCTAAACCAATTGAAAATGCTTCAACACCGCTTTCTGGTGGGGTTCCACTACTGCCTAATTTATTGATAATTAATAACGCTTCGCTTTTTTCCATTTTTTAAGTTAGTAGATTAAAAAGTTAAATTTTATTCACACCTTTAGCTTATTTAAAAGCAATGGTTTGATAATAAGTTCCATCACCCAATTCATTATCGGGAATCCACAATGATTTTGTTTTATCTTCGGTAATTGCAAAAGTTGCAACCGAGAGTTGGATGTTTGTCATAAGTTCTGGATTAGATTTCATACAATACAAATCGTAACTGTATTGAATTCGAGAATATTCTTGAAAATGACTTTTTGAAGGGTCTGTTTTAAAACTTTTACTTTGAATTAAGATGACGAATTCCGTTAATATATCCAATAGATTTATCTTTTCACCAAATGATAAATTGTTTAATTTTAAATAGCGTTCATAAGCCAACTTAAGAAGTCTAAAAAAGTCTTGATAATTACGCCATTTTTTGTGAAGATTTTGATCGATTGACTTAAGGGCCTGGATAATCTCTGTAATTACTAAGGCGGTTTTTTTTATGATTTCTTTTTGGGGTCCCCACCAAATTGTGGTCTGTCCATTACTGAAATCAAACTCAAGGGTATAATATTTGATTTTTAATAAAGGTAATTGACCTTTGAGTTCAGCAAAATCTTGCAATTGTGCTTTGAGTTCTCGGCCTAAATTGAAGTGAAATTCATCCTTTGCAGCATTTATCTTTTGTTGCATTTGATTAACAAAACTCTTTAGTTCTTGATAAAGGTTTGTTGCTCCTAATAGATTAATGAACAAAGATGAATTTAATTCTTTGTTTAGATCTTCAATTTTTTCTTGAGCTTCATAAGGTTGAGTACTTAAATATTCAGTTGTGAGTTGATGAAGAGCATCAAATTTCTTTTTTATTTTTGTTAACTGACTAATTAATAGTGGTAAATCAGTATTTAGCATATTTTAATGGCTTAATCTTATATTATATATTTTATTATTGATATGTCAATTATTTTACACATCCTCTTGACGAGTTGAAATAATTTGCTATGTTATTGCATGGGGCAGCGAATATTTCTTTTAATGTCAGTGATAGCGAACCTCTATAGCCAAACCAATTGGTCTAAATATGTAAATAATCCCGTGATGACAAAAACTAATATTTTGACTGAATTTTATGCGATTGGTCAACCTAGTGTAATATTAGAAAACGATACTTTTAAGATGTGGTATTGTGCAGCCGGAATTGATCATCGAAGTCGTATTTTATATGCCTATTCACTGAATGGTATAAATTGGCATAAATATCAAAATGGTGGATTTGTGCTTAATATTGGCAGTGCGGGCGAGTGGGATTCTAAATGGTTAGATACTCCAGCAATAGTTCGTACCGCCAATGATTATAAACTTTATTATTTTGGTGACGATGTGGATACTTTTCCACCTCACATTGGAGCAATTGGTGTTGCTTTGTCAAATAACGGTATAAACTGGACTAAATACCCAGGGAATCCCATTTTAACTAAAGGTGATAGTTTATCCTGGGAAGCAAAATGGATTGAGTCACCTGCGGTTATTTATGATAATGGAGTTTATAAAATGTGGTATACTGGAGTTGGTTTTGATTGGCGTATCAAAATTGGTTATGCTACCTCTGCTAATGGATTGGTCTGGACCAAATATACAAATAATCCGGTAGTAGGTAGTGGTTTATCAGGTAGCTTTGATGATTATTGGGTTGGTGTCCCAACGGTGATAAAAAGAGGAGATCTTTATGAAATGTGGTATTCAGCATTGTCTGAAGCAGATTTGGTAGATGGACGATATGATACGATTCGAATTGGCTATGCAACTTCTACCGATGGGATAAATTGGGACAAATATAGTAATAATCCAGTACTTTCAACGCTTACACCACCATATAATCCCGCAGTTGATACAAATGGACCATGGGCTCCGAGTGTTGTTTATGATGGTTATAATTATCGGATGTGGTATGAAAGTGCGGCCGGATTTTGTTATGCAACTGCACCACTAAATATTCTTGAACAGGAAGATAGAACAAGTATTGATTTTTTTATTCGGCCCAATCCCATGCGCTCATTCACGCAAATTAAATTACCAGGGAGTTTCAAGGTCGTAATCTATAACATTACAGGAAAAGAGATTCGAAAATTAAATGGAATTAACGAAGTTTTTTGGGATGGCAAAGATTATTTAAATGAAAAAGTTCCGACAGGAATTTATTTTCTTAAATTAATATCCGAGACTTGTAAAGTGAATAAAAAGTTAATTATATATTAATCATATGATACGAAAATTATTAATTATTATCATTTTCAAGATAAGTCTTTTAGGCAGCCAACCCCTACAGCACCGAATTTTAATTGCCACTTCATCCGATGGGATAAACTTTCAAAAGTTAAATACCATTTTTTGTGATTCCGCAGATGTTCCGGATGCCGTGATTGGAAGTGATGGCGCAGTATATGTTTATTATCAAGGGCTAATTACCCCTTGGATTGATGGGATAAAAGTCGCTATTTCTAACAATGGGATTGATAATTGGCAACATTATCAAGTGCAGATACCTAATACAAATTGGCCTGGTAAGCCGTGTGATCCTGATGTGGTTATGTTTGGTGATACTTTTCGACTTTATTTTACTGCTGATTCAATTAACGATGGTCACCCCGAAACTTATTCCGCGATATCGTTAGATGGTATTAATTTTATTCGAGAAAGTGGTGTCCGTTTTGAAATTTCTGGCCAATCAGTATTAGATCCTTCGTTATTATGGACTAATGATACACTGCAATATTTTGCAGGCGGATGTCAAGGCGGTTATAATTGGCATGCTCAATCAATCGATGGGTTAAATTTTTGGCAACTGCCGAATTTCAATGTTAATAATCTGATGATGGCAAACGGCATATGCTTAGTTAGTGGCGGTTATCGTTTCTATTGTTTCAGTAATAACTATACTAATCGTAATATTTATTCAATTTTTTCTTCAAATGGTAATAATTGGACATTGGAAAGTGGCTGTCGGTTAACATATGATTCGACAAATTATTTAGAATATTTATATGTTAAAGACCCAGCGATTGTCTACAAAGATAGCATTTATTTGATGTATTATGTGACCAGGAAACGACCTACAGATATTGAGGAGATCTCACGACTAAAAATAAATGGTGCCAGAGAGTCAGTTTTATATTTTGTCTCTAATTTGTTAACTTTTACATGCGACGGTGAGTTTTCTGTTAAGATTTTTGATGCGATGGGTAAATTGCGGCAATATTTATTGGGTCGGGATTTGGTTGTTTGGGATGGTAAGGATAACAATAATCAAAACCTGTCGAATGGTATTTATTTTGGTTTAGTAGAAAATAAAAAAATAATGTATAAATATAAGTTTGTTAAACAGTAAGACCGTTTAGTCGTTTGATCGTCTTTTTTATTTGTTTAAGACAAGTTTTGAGATTCTGATTAATTTCTTTACCAGAAAATCGTAGAATTGACCAACCTTCAGTTGTTAAATCATTGTTGCGTTGGCGATCTTTACTGATTGTTTTAAGATCAGAATGGTATTTGGTACCATCACATTCAATATCTAATTTGCCATCTTGGCAAAATATTGCCAGATCTAAGCAATAAGGTTGTTCCGTCTCATAAACATAATATTGTCTTTCCGGCTGAATATTATCTTTTTTTAAAGCAAGATATAATTGATCTTCAATATAACTTGTGCACCATAAGTCATTGATTTCCGTAGCGGTCATTAATCGCGAGAGAGTAGTCGGTATGAAAGTGAGACGACGCCACCGTAAACTCGGTATCGGTTTTGGCAGTTCTTGGATTTGATCGATTGTTATCTTATAATATTTATCATAAGCTCGTTCGTGGTTTATTTCATCGGGCAGTAAGTCTATTCGTCTTACTACCTCAAGTTTTTTTATTAAAGCAAAATAATTAACGGAATATTTTTGGTCACTAAATATTTTAGTTTGATAAAATGCAATATAGCGGGCTTTGGGAAGAATTTTAGGTGCAGTTTTCATGGGTATTCGATACCAGTGTGCTTTTATCAAGATTTCCCAATCTTTTTTCG
>CBFGJZ010000004.1:9296-16441 GCA_965649215.1 Caldifarciminota bacterium | reverse complement strand
TTTTTTTTCGAGGGATTATTGCTACTAGGGCTGGAATGTCATTTTTCTTTGGCATCTGCAAGAGATTATAACAATAAAATTAGAGATTACAAGAGATTGTTTTTATTGACAGTATTTATTGAGTAAGATAATATTGTTGATATGATATTGTTATTGATGATGGGTTGGGGCATAATTGAATTAGGCACTCATTATGTTAATGTTGAACAGAGTGAATATGTTACTAAAATTAGATTTTATTCACAACAGAAAGAAATCATTAAAGAGTTAAACCTTACAGAAATATATGGTTATAAAACTGCCAAACAAGGAAGATATTTTTATTTTCTTAATAGTGAAGGAATTAATATTTACAATGAAAATGGTGAGCGAATTCGTTTGATTCAAGATAAGGGAATGTTTGTCATCTCAAGAGATGATGAATATCTTGTTTGTGCTTCGGATAATACAATCAATATCTATCAACACTTTGTTAAGCAAAAAGCAGTTAGGGTAATTTCATCGGCGATAAGAGATATGAAATTTTTAAGTGATAATCATCATCTGGGAGTGATGATGCGAAATCATTTTACTATGATTGATTTACGCAGCCAACAAGAATTATGGACCAAAGAGTTTGCTTATCCATTGGTATTTAACAAGTTGGAAGAGGATAAGATTATTTTGGTAGCTGAAAAGAGGCCTTCTCTTAATGCGAAAGTTTATCTTTTAGATTGCAATGGTCAACTTATCAAAGAATATGATTTTCAGTATCAACAATATGAGGAACAGATTCAAGATATTTTTATAGAAAGAGATAATCTTTTCGCTCAGACGCACTTAAGAAAATGGGTTTTGGGAGGCGCTGGTATTAGGTTAGAAGATACACCGAAGCAAAACCAAAATGGCTGGAATTGGCAATCTAAGAGGGTTGTTTCAATTCAACTCAGATCGTTAAATCTCTTACAAGATACTCTTCCTTGGCCTATATCACCGACTAATGCATTACATCCAATTGGTAATAGTTGGGCAGAATTTCAAAATTATGGTGGTTCTTCTTATTTTCATCCCGGCGTGGATATTTTATCACCTGAAGTTCCAAATGTTGCAGTTTATGCGGTAAAAAATGGTTATGTTAAGGCGTGGCTTTCAACTGGTAATTATTTATATTGGCGTCTTGCAATTGCTGATTCTACTTTAAGTTACACTGATTCGTGTGACGCTTATTTATATGCACATATTGATTCGAGTCGATATCATAAAAATATTGGGGATACGGTTCAAACTGGTGAATTAATAGGCTATTTGGTTTATTGGCCAGTCGATTCAATCAGATTTCATCATATCCATTTTGCTAAGATTCGTGATCGTGGTGCAACTTGGACTGTTGCGGACTGGGCATTTGTTTTTAATCCCCTGCTTTCAATTCGACCAAATCAAGATACAATACCACCCCGCTTTGAAAATGCTCTTGGTAATCAGCAATTTGCTTTCTGTCGTAATAATACCTCAACCTATTTGTCACCTAATAGTCTTAATGGCGATGTTGATATAATTGCTAAAATACACGATAAGTTTAGTGTTTCAACGGGAGATACAATTTGGGATCGATTGACACCTTTAAAAATTGAATATGAGATTATGGGACAAAATATTGTTCAAAATCGACAACTATCTTTCATTTTTGATAAGAAAATACCACCTAATAACACGATCAATGTGGTTTATAAGGAAGATAATATTTGTCAGAGCCGTGGAGATTATGACCAGCGTGATTACTTTTTTATCGTCACCAATACGGATGGTGATAGTGTTGTTGAAGCCACTGATGCTTCTTATTCTTGGCAGACGACAAATTATCCTAATGGAAATTATTGGATAAAAGTTTATGCATCAGATGCTAGTGATAATGTTTCAGTTTGTTCAATGTTGGTAACAGTTGCCAATAATCCTGCAATTGAAGAATATGTTTTTACATCTAAAAGAATAAATAGTAAAGATAAATTTTTATATAATGCATTAGGGCAACGAGTTAAGGTACCCCAAATAAAAGCAGGTGTTTATTTTTCACCGCTAAATTGTGGACAGTATAAAGTGATAATCATTAAACCATCAAAGTCCTATCAACAATAGTAAGTGTTAGTTATAACTAACTACTAATTGGTGAGGATTTTTTCTCTATCTTATTGATGATCAGTTGCTAATCACAAGAGAATAAGAGTGAAGGAGTATAGAGGAGAGGATTGAGTTAGTTATTATTTTTATTTATGACTTAGTTGTTAACAAACGAAGGTATTGTCCTTTTTATTAGTAACAATGAATGGAGCACGCGCTAACTAAGCAGGCAATGCTCTTGACGAAGAAATAAAAATAATAATGGATATGTATTATTGGCGAGGTTAGTAAGAGAATTAAATAAGTCCAGTTAGTAGTATATTGTAATGTCAAGAACTACGACATTAGAATATAAGAGAAAATCAGATATTATCGTATTATTTATTTGTTACTCACTGGTTATGGCTTGACATTTATAAGGTTGTAACATAGAATAAAGAGATGGAATTTATTGCTGATTTACATATCCATTCCAAATTTTCCCGCGCCACGAGTAGTGATATGCTAATTCCTCAAATTGCCCACTCGGCTCAAATGAAGGGAATTAGTTTAGTTGCAACCAGCGATTTCACGCATCCAGTATGGTTAGAGATGTTACGTAATGATTTAACTGAAACCGGGGATGGTTTATATAAATATGATAAAGTATATTTTATTTTAACTTCAGAAGTAAATAACATCTATTTGAAAAATAATCGGTTACGAAGAATTCACAATCTTATTTTTACTCCAAGTTTTGAAGATGCTATTAGAATAAATTCATTTTTAGCAAAATATGGTAGTCTTAACTCCGATGGCCGACCGGTTTTAAGTTTGGATTCAAAAGCTATGTTGGAAAAGATTCTCAGTATCAGCCCAGAAAGTTTTGTCGTTCCTTCTCATATTTGGACTCCATGGTTTTCGGTCTTTGGTTCAAAATCGGGTTTTAATTCATTAGAAGAGTGCTTTGATGATTTAAGTAAAGAGATTTTTGCTTTAGAAACCGGCCTTTCCTCAGATCCACAAATGAATTGGATGCTTTCTAGTTTAGACCGTTGTTCATTAATTTCAAATTCAGATGCGCATTCACCATCACGATTGGGACGAGAAGCCAATGTTTTTAGTAAATATTTATCATTTCGAGAACTTAAAGAAGTTTTAAAAACAAAGGATCGAGAGCGCTTTTTATATACGATTGAATTCTTTCCCGAAGAGGGTAAATATCATTATGATGGTCACCGCAATTGTAATGTCCGGATGTCACCGAAAGAAGCCATGGCAAATGATGATTTATGTCCGGTCTGTGGTAAGCAATTGACAATTGGTGTCTTACATCGGGTTATGTTATTGGCTGATCGAGAAATGGGTTTTGTTCCCTCTAATGCGATACCATATAAAAGTTTAGTGCCATTAGAAGAAATAATCGCAGAAGCATTGAATGTCGGACGGGACACTCAAACAGTGAAAGCCCAATACGAAAAATTAACAAAAGAACTCGATGGTGAGTTTAATGTTCTAATGCATAGTAATATTGATGATATTAAAAGAGTCAGTGATGAACGGATTGCGCAAGCAATTGATCTGATGCGTCAGGGTAAAGTAGTGGTTGAACCTGGTTATGACGGAGTTTTTGGGAAGATAGGTATTTTTTCTGTTAAAAAGGAATCAGTCATAATGCCTCAGCATGATAGCGATGGGCAAATGCGTTTATTTTAGAAGCTATGAAACAACTTTGGGCGCCTTGGCGTATTCAATATATCAAACAAAGTAATCAAAAAGAGAAAAAGAATAAGCGTAAGGAATGTTTTTTATGCCTTAGAAAAATTGATGGTGATTCTCAGAACTTAGTACTTAAAAGAGGTAAATATGCATTTGTGATTATGAATCGTTTCCCATACAACGCGGGACACCTGCTTATTGCTCCATATCGGCATACTGGGGTGTTGGAATCGATAAAACCAATCGAAGCACAAGAAATGTTCGATTTATTACAAAGATGCATTCGGGGTTTAAAAAAACTATATCGTCCTGATGGATTTAATATTGGTTTAAATCTTGGTTTAGTGGCAGGTGCCGGCGCACCGGATCATTTACATATTCATTTAATTCCTCGTTGGTGTGGTGATACTAATTTTATGCCATTAATAAGTGATATAAAAGTAATTAATCAAGAACTCCAAACAATGTATCAAGAGTTAAAAAAAGTGATTAATTGATAAAATGAAAAAGATTAAAGCAGTCATTTTTGATCTGGATAACACTTTAGTTGATTTTATGAAGATGAAAGAAGTTGCGATTGATGCTGCGGCTGATGCTATGATCGATGCCGGCTTACCATTAAAAAAGGCAGATGCGGTAAAAAAAATCAATGAAGTATATCAAGAAAAAGGTATTGAATACCAATCGGTTTTCGATCAGTTTTTATTAAACGTGATGGGCTATGTCAATCCTAAAATATTAGCCGCAGGTATTATTGCCTATCGGAGAGCACGAGAAAGTACTTTAGTGTCATATCCCAAAGTTACCATCACTCTTTTGGAGTTACTTAAAAGAGGCTTACGCTTAGCAGTTGTTTCTGATGCGCCAAGGTTGCAAGCTTGGTTAAGACTCGGCGGGCTAAATATTCATAATTATTTTGATGTAGTAGTTACTTTTGATGATACTAATAAACGAAAACCAGATGCGGAACCTTTTCGTAAGACTTTAGAATTATTAAACTTAGATGCGGATGAAGTAATTATGGTTGGTGATTGGCCCGAACGAGACATTGTTGGTGCTAAACTATTAGGAATGAAAACTGTCTTCGCCAGATATGGTGATACTTTTGGCACGAAGATATCAGGTGCAGATTGGGACATAGATGAGATTTATGAGTTAATAAATATAATTGACAGTATTAATAATAAATAAGAGCATGGCAATTTTAGGGATTGGAATCGATTTAATTGAAGTGGCAAGAATTAAACAAGCAATTGAGAGATATGGTGAGCGGTTCAAGAACCGAATTTTTTCGAAAGCCGAACAGGAATTTTGTGAAGCACAGAATGGTAAATATTTATCTTATGCTGCTCGTTTTGCTGCGAAAGAAGCTTTTTCAAAAGCATTGGGGACTGGCTTACGGGGTAAAATTTCTTGGTTGGATGTTAATGTTATTGATAATGAAAATAGCCCACCCCATTTAGAAATTAAAGGTCGAGCAAAAACGATTTTAGCAAATGGTAAAATTTTAGTAAGTATCACTCATACTCAAGATTACGCTTCCGCTGTTGTGATAATTGAAAAGTAATATGAATTTATCATTTAAAAATGTAGTTATAATAGGATTTACTACAATCTGTTTAATTTTGGGATGTTCGAAAAGTGCTTTGATAACTAATGATTTAATTGCTCCCAATTGGCAAGATGGTGAAGCGTTATCATACCATATTATTCGTAATGATACTATAATCGGATACGCACAATATAAGATCTTTTTTGATATGGATCACAATATTCCTGTTTATATTTTACAATTAGTTACGAAAACAAGCAGTCAAATGCCATATTTTTATGATACTTCGGTTGTTTGTTTTCGACGACACGATTTTTCACCAATTTGGGCATGGCGTAAAGTTGAGAGTGATATCGGCTATACGATTGTAACAACTCGTTATGAAGGAAACCAAGCCGAGATATGGCGAGAAACAATCGACGGTACACAGAGTTTTGAACAAAAATTAAAACAACCGTCTTTTGATAACGAAATGGTTTTGACATTGTTAAGAGCTCTCCGTTTTAATAAGAGTCGAAAGTATAAACTTAATGTTTTAGCACCGATGACGATGGAAAATATTTCAAATACGGTACGGAAATTAGGTAAAGCAACTGTGATTACTAAAAGTGGTAATTTCGAGTGCGATCGGATTCAATTACGTTATGATAATCGATTATATAATATCTTTTACGAACGAATGGAACCACGGCGATTAATTAAGTATCAAGAAAAGAATTCAGCAATTATTTTAGAACTCGCTCAAAATTAAAATTTAATACAAAAAGTAATTAAATAATAAGAGGGGTTATTCTTGAACTTTTGTTTTTTCTAGCAATTCTTTAACTTTCTCAAGTAATCTCTTATTGTCAAAGGGTTTTGTTATATAAGCATCACAACCACTTTCTTTTGCTAATGTTTTAGCTTCATCGCCACTCCGGGCTGTGAAGATTATGATCGGAATCTCTTTGTAAGGTTCATAGTTTTTAATGAGAGTGCATAATTTATAACCATCGATTTTGGGTAGCATTACATCTAATATAATTAAATCGGGTTTTTGCTTACGCATCTGTTCAAACATTGCAATTCCATCAGAGACACTCTCAACTTGATAGTTAAGTTGTTGAAGACGAAACTTTATTAATTCGCTGAGATTGATATCATCTTCAACAATCAAGATATGTTTCACTTTGTAATAGGTTTTTTAGATTGAATAATTGGTAAAACAAAACAAAATGTTGCACCTTGATTTAGTTTGCTTATTGCCCAAATTTTTCCTTGGTGAAGTTTGATAATATTTTTAGCAATGGTCAACCCTAATCCAATTCCTTTTACTGAGGTTGTTGAATCAAGGCGCACGTAGCTATCAAAAATCCGCTTTATTGCTTTTTGAGGGATACCGGGACCAGTATCAGTAATTGAAACTTTAAGATATGAAACTTTTGAATTTAACTGGTATTTACGATATTCAGGTGTGGGAGGATTAATAATTGTAGTCTGAATTGTTATTTTACCTTTTTGGGGTGTATATTTTACTGCATTATCAATAAGATTAGCAATTGCATCGTATAGCTGGTCACGATCAATGTCAAGTAAGGGAGAATTTGGTATGTATAATGTCTCAATTTCAATCTCTTTCTTTTGAATTGTGATACTTTGGTTTTCAAGTACTTGTTGGATTATTTGTTCAATTTGTGTTGGTTCTTTGTGTAATTGAAGTTTTTTTGCTTCAAGTGCCGTGTTTTTTAATAAGTTATTTACCATTCGGATTAAACGATCTGTTTCTTCTTTAGCAATAAGGATAATTTTTTGACTATTGGAA
>CBFGJZ010000004.1:0-9197 GCA_965649215.1 Caldifarciminota bacterium | reverse complement strand
GTGTTGGTTCTTTGTGTAATTGAAGTTTTTTTGCTTCAAGTGCCGTGTTTTTTAATAAGTTATTTACCATTCGGATTAAACGATCTGTTTCTTCTTTAGCAATAAGGATAATTTTTTGACTATTGGAGTCTAATTTGTGATAATTTAAGTCTGATAATAATGAAATTGCTTCTTTAATATTTGTAATAGTGTTTTTTAATTCATGGGTGATAGTTGCAATTACTTCTTTTTGTTGAAAACCGCCTGTTTTTTTCATAAATAATTTCATAATATTTTAATCAATTAATTTTTTCTGTCAACCTTATTAAAGAATTTAATCTTGACGGACAGGAATTTTACGATAAAATGTAAGTTGTGGCCAATGTATTATTTACAATTTCGGGTTTGCGAGGTATTTTTGGAAGAGACTTAACATTAAATTTAGTTACTGATTATGTACTAAAATTTACACGATTTGTAAGAGGTAAAAAAATTGCCGTTGGTCGTGACTCAAGACCATCAGGAGAAATTCTTTGGCATACAGTTGTAGCAGCATTACAATATGCTGGTTGTCGGGTTTATGATTTTGCAATTTGTCCGACACCTGCAATTGTAATGATGGTAAAAAAAATGAATCTTGATGCAGGAATTCAAATTACTGCTAGTCACAATCCAATCCAATACAACGGGTTAAAGTTCATCTCGCCAGAAGGGCGATTTTTCTTTAACTCCGAAATAACTAAATTTAAGAATTTATTAGTTAAAGACATTGAATTTGATGAGTATAAAATACAAAGAAACTATTTAATTACAAAAAATATCGGCAACCAATATATCTCAAATATAATAAATGCAGAGTATTTTAAAAATATTAGGGTACCAAAAATTAAAGTAGCAATCGATAGTTGTAATGGGGCGGCTGAAGACATAGCCATTACATTAATAAAATCAATTGGTGCTCAACCGATTACAATAAATAAAAAAACTTTTGGTTTCCCTCGACCACCCGAACCAACAAAAGATAATCTTACAAAGTTATCTCGATTTGTGAAAAAACATCGATTGGATGTAGGTATTGCTTTTGACCCGGATGGCGACCGATTTGCTTGTGTTGATGAAAAAGGGAATATTTTGTCTGAAGAAATGACGATTTTGCTCGCCTTGTTATTCATTTTATCAAAACGAAAAGGCCCGGTCGTAGTCAATAATTCAACAACTATGGCAGTTGATGATATCTGCCGTGATTTTAAAGTGTCAGTTTTTCGAAGTAAAACAGGTGAAGCTAATGTTGTTGAGAAAATGCAAGAAGTTAATGCTTTGATTGGCGGTGAAGGTAATGGTGGCGTTATTTTACCTTCGATCAATAATACCCGTGATGGTTTGGTTGCAGCGACAATTCTTTTGAAATTATTAGCACAACAAAATAAACCTTTATCCGAAATAAGAAAAATTTTCCCAAATTATTATATGTTTAAAACATCCCTTGTAAAATATGATGAAAATTGGAAAGATAAAATTGTTATGTATTTTCATAATAACAAAAGCATAAAAAAAATTGAGGAAATCGACGGAATTAAGTTTATTGGTGATGGATTTTGGGTTTTAATCAGACAATCAAATACCGAACCAATTCTTCGAATCATTGCTGAAAGCCGAGATTATAACTTTACTCAAAAGCTTATCCGAGAAGCAAGAAAAATATGTGCGGGATAGTTGCTTATTTGGGTAGTCGCGATATCAACGAAGTAATCTTAAAAGGTTTGCATCGTTTAGAATATCGCGGCTATGATTCATGCGGTATTTGCGTCATTGAAAATGGTAAGTTAATGATTAAAAAAACTTCCGGTCGGTTACAAAAATTAGAAGAGATTTTACGTGCAGAACCATTGCAAGGTAAAGTCGGTATTGGTCATACTCGCTGGGCAACACACGGTCTTCCTAATGATATAAATGCACATCCTCAATGTGATTGTCATAATAAAATTGCAGTCGTTCATAATGGAATAATTGAAAATTATCAAGTTTTACGTCAATGGCTCGTTAAAAAGGGACATAAATTTATTTCGGAAACCGATACTGAAGTTATTCCCCATCTTATCGAGGAGAATTATGAAGGAGATTTATTATTGGCGATTCAGCGTTCCTTAAACTTATTAGAAGGAACTTACGGTTTGGCGATTATTTCTAGTTATGAACCTAATAAGTTGATTGTAGTAAGAAATGGTAGTCCTTTAATTTTAGGAATTTGTGGGGATGGTGATTTCATAGTAGCTTCTGATGCAGCAGCAATTATTGATTTAACGCGAAAAGTCACATATTTATCCGACGGTGAGATTGTTGTGATCGAAAAAGATAACTATCGCATTACCAATGTCGCAAACGAAAAGATTGAGAAAGAAATTGAAGAAGTTTTATTGGATTTAGCACAAATTGAAAAAGGTGGATTTTCACATTTTATGCTTAAAGAAATTTTTGAACAACCCGATTCGATTACCGATTCGTTGCGAGGACGTATTACTCAACACGATAAAAACATCCGACTTGGTGGTTTAGAGACAATTATCAAAGTCAATGGGCAAGATATGAAAGCATCTGATTTTTTAAGTCAAGTAGACCGGTTTATTATTTCGGCTTGTGGCACATCATGGCACGCTGGATTAGTGGGTGAGTATTTGTTAGAATCATTAGCTAAACTTCCGACTGAGGTTGAATATGCTTCTGAATTAAGATATCGAACAATGTTAATAAGTCCTACAGCCGCACTTTTTGTAATTAGTCAATCAGGTGAAACTGCTGATACCTTAGCAGTCTTACGAAAAGCAAAGGAATTAAAGATACCGGTTTTTGGTATTGTCAATGTTGTTGGTTCAACTATTGCACGGGAAACGGACGCAGGGATTTATCTTCATGCGGGTGCCGAAATTGGTGTTGCTTCAACTAAGGCATTTACATCGCAAGTAGTAGTATTAACTTTACTCAGTTTGCTTCTTGCACAAAAAAGACAAACTCTTAATGAGACAATTTTCGAAGAGATAATTATTGCTCTGAAAAAAATTCCAGAACAGATTAAACAAGTTTTAAATAAACAAAATCAACTCCAAGAAATTGCGGATAGATATTATAAATTTAATAATTTTCTTTATTTGGGGCGAGGAATTAATTTTCCTGTCGCATTAGAGGGCGCTTTAAAATTAAAAGAGATATCATATATCCATGCTGAAGGATATCCTGCGGCGGAGATGAAACACGGACCAATCGCTCTAATTGATAAGAATATGCCGGTAGTTGTTATCGCTACCGATACTGACGATTTAATCTATCAAAAGGTTATTAGTAATATTGAAGAAGTCAGAGCACGGGGGGGCAATATTATTGTCATCGCCACTGAAGGCAACGATAAAATAAAAGATTTAGCTCAAGAAGTAATTTATGTTCCAAAGACTAGTAGTTATTTAACACCCCTCCTTAATATTATACCGTTGCAATTATTAGCCTATTATATTGCAGTGCGTCGTGGTTGTGATGTCGACAAACCCAGACATTTAGCAAAGAGTGTTACCGTGGAATAAATAGCTAAGATAAGAAGATTAACCCAATTCCAATTACTGCAATTAATGTTCCGAGAAGGGAAAGCAAAGTAATTTTCTCTTTAAAAATAAGATAGGAAATAGGAAGTAGAAAAACAGGCGGTAGCGCCATCAAAGTGGATGCGATACCGATATAGGTCCATTTTATCGCATTCATCGACATCCAAATACCAAGAAAAGGTCCACAGAAAGCACCGGCCATAATTATAAATACAACTTTGCTGGAAAAAACTTTATTAATTGTAGTTTTGAATTGTTTTGTAAAAATAGTGATGAGCCAAATAATTATTGTTGCGACTGCTACTCGAATAAGAGTCGCAGAGAGGCCATTTAAGCCTGCTGACAATCCTTTTTTTGCAATGATTAAGCCAGTTGCTTGAGAAATTGCACCAATTGTGGCTAAACATATTCCTGTGGCATAATTTTTTCGGCTGGTTATATTGCTATTTAATTTCTTTAAAATTACTAAAACAATACCACTAAGTGTACAAAGAATGCCAATTATTTTTAAAGGCGATAAGACTTCTGAAAGAAAAAGCCAAGCGAAAACAGCACCAATAATGGGAACGAGGGTCATAATTAACATTGAGAGATGCGGTCCGATAAGGATAAAGGATTGAAATAGAGCAGAATCGCCAATTACCAGTCCAATAATACCTGACAGTCCGAACCAGAGCCAATAGGATATTTCAATAGAGAATGGTAAAAATTCACGATAAACAATAAAATGTAATAAGCATAGAAACAAAAACCCAAAGACTAAGCGGGTACGGTTGACAATCTGGGAACCAACTTTTCGCCCGCTAAGCGTAAAAAAGACTGATGTTGCTGTCCATAGGAGCGCAGTCGTTAAGGCAGCTAATTCACCAAGCATATTTTAGTTTATAAATACTAAACTAACACCGATCATTGCTAAGATAATGGCGATGATACGAACTAAACTGATTTTTTCTTTAAGAAATATTGCTGCGAAGATAAAGATAAATACACTGCTCGTTTGATTTAATATAGAAGCAATTGAAGCAGTGGTATATTTCATACCGGCCAACCAAATGATTAATGCCAAATATGTACCAATAATAGTGCCACCTAAAGAATAACCAATACTCTTTAATGATTTAATTGAATTATATATTTGTGTACGATTAGGAAATAAAAGTGAGATCAAGAAAAGACTTACAACTCCACTTATCAATCGAATTTCAGTTGCCCATAAAATTGGTGTTGTGTTTAAAAGTGGTTTGATAATAATGATTCCAACAGCAGTGGCAAGATTTGATAAAATACCTAATATTATACCAATAAATAATCTGCGTTGACTAACTGGCTTATTATGTTTTATGTGAGCCGTCAAAAGCACTGCTAAGATAATTAGGATTGCACCAATGATTTGTAAGAATTTTAGGGTTTCTTTTAAGAAGATCGTTGAGAGAATAATAATCAGAGGACTATAAGTACAGGAAATAATCGCATTGAGGCTGGCACCAATTCGGTTCAAACTCATGAAGAATAAGGTATCTGCAATTGCCATACCCAAAATACCACTTAAGATAAACAGCAGATACTTAGACAAAGGAAAATTAAGAAATAGGGATTCTTGGAAGATTACCATAGTCGGTAAGATTAATACTATCGCCACAAAGTTTTTAAAGAGATTTAAAGCAATCGGATGAACGGTTTCAGTACTTTTGCGAAAAAGAATTACCGCGAATGCCCACAAAACAGCACTGGTTAATGCTAATATTTGTCCCAATTGAGAAAAATTTAAGGTCACAAGTTAACTAAGCTTTTGAGATGTTTAGTTAAAAGATAATATTCAAATAGCGAATAATTTTGCGCTCGTTTGTTGAGATTTAGGTTTGGTATTTGACGGAGCAGATTTTTGTCAATTGTTAATTTCAAGGAAAGGTTGTTAGCAATTGTTTTTCGGGGATAACTAAAAGCAATTTGGACAATTTTAGAAAAACTATGATAAGTAATATCATTGAAAAGAGGGGTTGGATTTTTTTTGATGAGAATTGCGGAAGAGGTGACTTTGGGTTGAGGTTTAAATTCAGTTGGTCTAATATTCAGAATCTTTTGACATTCAGTATAAAATTGGAATAAAACTGTCATTGCACAATAGTTCGGGGAATTGGGTTTAGCAATTAATTTATCAGCAAATTCACGCTGGGTTGTTATAACCGCTAATTGCCATTTGTCGATATACGCCAAGAGAAGATTAAAAATTTCGGTGGAGAGATGATAGGGAATATTACCAATGATTTTCAGGTCTTTGAATTGTTGCCATTGTAAATTTAAGATATCGTCATTAATGATTTGAAGATTATGGTATTGTTTGGTTTTTTCGCTTAAGATAGAAACAAGGCGAGGATCGATTTCTATCGCATAAACTTTTTTAGCAAGATCACAAAGACGAATTGTTAAAATTCCACAACCTGCGCCGATTTCTAATACTTCATCTTGATTGGTTAATTCTAAACTTGAAATTAATTGGTCGGCAATTTTCGATGAGATTAGAAAATATTGGCCAAGTGATTTTTTGGGCTTAAAGCTCCTCGGTGATTTCATTAAATTGAAAGTTAGATTCGAAAGAGTGCTTTTGCATTGTTAGTTGTAATTTCAGCGATATATTCTAATGGACATTTTCGTAATAAGGCGATATTTTTAGCAGTATATTTGACAAATGCAGGTTCGTTACGTTTTCCCCGCATCGGGACAGGTGATAAGTAGGGGGCGTCGGTTTCAATTAAAATTCTGTCTTGCGGAATTATTTTAGCAATTTGTTGTAATTGAGAATTATCATAAGTAATTGAACCAGAAAAAGAGATATAAAAACCTTGCTGGATTGCCCAGTTAGCAAAATTTTCGTCTCCGGAATAACAATGGAGCACCCCATTAAAATAATTATGAGATAATAAAATAGTCTTTGCTTCGGGATATGCAGCACGAATGTGGATAATCATTGGTAAATTGAGTTTTTGAGCTAATTCAATTTGACTGTGAAATGCTTTTTCTTGGCTTGTGCGATCTGAATAATTACGATAAAAGTCAAGACCAGTTTCACCGATTGCTCTAACTTTTGGATTACCTGCCAGCTTTTCTAACTGTTCAATACTATCTTTTTGCATAGTTTTTGCATCATGAGGATGAATACCAACACTGCAATAAACATTGGGATATTTTTCAGCGATCTTAATTGAGGCTAAAGAATCGTCAAGATTAAGTCCCGCTGTTAATAAATATTCAACTTGATTTTCTAAAGCGCGCTGAATTACCTCATTTAGACTGGCATGATAAGCGCGATCAGTTAAATGACAATGAGAATCAAAGAGAATCATTGAGGATGGGGCAACAAGATAAACGATGAGTTAAGAAGGTTAATGATAACGATCACATTGGTTGTTATTTATGATTTATGTGTTATGAAACAGGGCTGCCTGGTCTAATGTCTTTATCTAAAGTCACCAGTGCGATTTCGTCACCATCAACTGCAGCTAAAAGCATGCCGTATGATTCAACACCACGGATTTTGGCTTTTTGGAGATTAGTAACTACAACAATATTTTTACCAACTAAATCTTGTGGTTCGTAGACCATACCAAGACCAGCGACAATCTGTCGAGTTTCAGTGCCTAAATCAATGTCCATTCTAATTAATTTATCGGTGCCCATGACTCGTTCAGCATTTATTATTTTAGCAGTTTTTAATTCAATTTTCTTAAAATCATCAAAAGTTATTTCCATCTTTTGCTCCTTTGTTTGCCCCTGAGAAACCAACCTATCTTTCGCTTTCTCAGGGGTTATAATTTGTTGTTCAGTTTTCTTGCCCAGTTTTTCAATCTGGGCATTAATTACTTTCTCGTCAATCTTAGGAAAGAGAATGGAAATCGGACCTAAGGTGTTTTTGAATTGAGGATTGCTTGCATCGTCCCATTGTTTGGATTGGATTTGAATGAGATTTTTAATTTTATCGGCGCTGAATGGTAAAAATGGTTCAAGGATAATTGAGAGCGATGCAATCACCCGGGCACAGACATTAATAGTCGTATCACATTTGAGACGGTTAGTTTTATAGGTCTGCCAAGGTGCCTCGTAATCAAAATAACGATTGCCTAAAGCAGGTAAAGTCATTAATTCGCGAGTCGCATCCTTGATTTGAAAGTTTTCAATTAATTCACCAACTTTCTTAGTGGTCTCTTCAATTTTAGTTAAGACTTCATTTTCACTTTCAGAAAATTTAGTTGTCTGGGGTATTATGCCATTATAATTTTTGCGAATAAAAGTTGCTACACGATTGACAAAGTTACCGAGCACATCTGCCAATTCATTATTATTTCGGGATAGAAAATCACGCCAAGCAAAATCGACATCGCGATTCTCAGGTAAATTGACTGCTAAGGCATAACGGAGAGGGTCGGGTTCAAATTCTTTAAGATAATCAGGCAACCAAACTGCCCAATTTTCAGAAGTTGAAAGTTTTCTACCTTCTAAGTTTAAGAATTCATTAGCAGGGATTTCCGATGGCAAAATAAAATCACCATGGGCAAAAAGCATAGCGGGCCAGACCATCGCATGAAAGACAATATTATCTTTACCAATAAAATGAATTAGTTTAGTTTTTGAATCAAGCCAATAATCTTTCCATAAATCAGGTTTACCTTGATTAATTGCCCATTCTTTAGTAGAAGAGATATAACCAATTGGCGCATCAAACCAGACATATAGCACTTTATTTTCAGCTTCTTTTAATGGCACTTTAACACCCCAAGTTAAATCACGGGTAATTGCGCGGTCTTCTAAGCCTTGGGCAAACCAACCTTCACAAAATCGCTTGACGTTATCTTTCCAATGGGTTTTTTCACCAATCCATTTTTGTAAAGTATCTTGGAATTGAGATAACTTAAAGAAATAATGAGTAGTTTTTTTCTCTTCCGGTTTAGCACCACAGGTTTTACATTTCGGCTCAATTAAATTAAACGGTTCAAGCCAACGACCACAAGCTTCGCATTGGTCGCCACGGGCTTTGTCATTAGCACAATAAGGACAAGTGCCGGTCACATAACGATCGGCTAAAAACATATTACAGGTTCGACAGAAAAATTGAGTAATTGTTTTTGGATAGATATATCCCTTTTCATATATTTTAAGAAAGAAATCTTGGGCAGTTTTATGATGTAGGGGTAAAGAAGTGCGGGAATAATTATCAAAACTACAACCAAACTTTTCAAATGACTCTTTAATACTTTTATGATATTTATCAACTATTACTTGTGGGCTGACTTTTTGTTTTTCTGCGGCAAGGGTGATAGGCACACCGTGTTCATCTGAACCACAGATATGGATAACATCTCGACCTTTTAAGCGTTGATAACGAACATAAATATCAGACGGAAGATAAGCACCAGCTAAATGCCCTAAATGAATTTCACCATTTGCATAGGGTAGCGCACTGGTTACTAAAATTTTCATTATCAATTTCCTTTACTATATAAGATAAATATCAATTAAAGGATTATAGATTAGAAATAGAAAATGTCAATAAAAGTTGAAGGATATCAATGAATATTTTCTAACAATTATATTATTGATTTTTATGATACTACAATAAAATTGTTAATTCCCCACACA
>CBFGJZ010000003.1:107464-110221 GCA_965649215.1 Caldifarciminota bacterium | reverse complement strand
GCTTACATCAGATACCTTATTATATTGCCGGATTCTTCGGTGCGGTGGGAGTTCTAATTGGCAGAATGTCTTGTGCCTGGGTCTGCCCATTTGGGCTTTTACAGGATTTACTTAAGAAAATCACCCGCATAAAATTAAATCTACCCCAATGGACAACTTATACAAAGTACGCGGTTTTAATTGGTATTGCCGGGATTGTAGTTTATCTGACAGCCGAACCTTGGTTTTGTATGCTCTGCCCAGCAGGTGTACTTGAAGCAGGTCTTCCAATTGTGCTTACTGATAAGACCGGCGACTTAAAAGCACTGGTCGGTTGGTTATTCAAAACTAAAATTGCCATATTGATATTTGTAATAATCGGTTCAATTTTCATTAAAAGATTTTTCTGTCGGGTATTATGTCCAATCGGCGCAATCTATTCGGTCTTTAATCGCTTCTCTTTAGTAAAAATGTCAGTTGATTCAAACAAGTGTGGGATTAATAAATGTAATATCTGTAAAAAGGTTTGCCCAATGGATATCAATATTTATGATAATCCCAATGCCAAAGAATGTATTCGTTGTCTGGAATGTAAACACAAATGTCCAAAAGGTGCGGTTGGGGTTAGCCTAAAACCGTAATTTTCTTTAAGGCCGATAAACTTTTCTACCGGTTTTCCAATCATCCCACCACTCAATTTTTGAAGGGATAATTTTTAAGACGCAGAATGGCGGATGTTCGGGTCCTTTAGGAAAATAAGGAGTTGGGTCATAATGCGCGGTTTGCCAGACATGTTTTTTGGTCTTTAAATCAGTAATGATTTTTGCCTTGCCTAAAACACAAACAGTTTTATCACCATTTGGTTGTTTAGTAAAAAATAAGCACACTTTAGGGTTTTTCTTAATCTGCTTTACTTTTCGAGAGTTGCTATAAGTTATGAGCCAGATGTTCATATCGTCGTCAATTACAGGGGTCATGGAGCGGATAATCGGTTGGTTTTTATCAGTAGTTGCAAAATAGGTATGGTCGAGCGTCTCTTTCATTATGCTAACTATTCTTTGTTTGTCAGTTAAACTCATTTTTATCTCCTTATTTGATAAAATTAGGTTAGTATAAATAATTAAACCATTATGTCAATCAATATATTGCTATCATATATCACCGAACCATAGCAAAATGTATCCTTAAAAAGTTTCTCCTTACCCAAATTGTTATACTGTCAATATAAGTTAAAAACGGAGTGATTTTTAATGTATTGCATTGATTTTCATAGACTTTAATACGATAATTGCTAATATAGGGGTATAGTCCCCTCCTCTGCATAAGTTATCCTGTTCTTTGGGGAATCTGATGTTAATTTTTGATTCTATTAAATTGTGAATAATAGAAACTATAAAACCGCCTGTTTTCTGGTATCTTGTTCTGCAAATTTTGTCTTAAGTAGTAAAATCTTCTATTATGTGAACCAATGAGTTGTATAGGAAACCATTGCTTAAGCCAAATGTTTTGCCAATTAGGCAACCAAATAGGAAACCAAGCTGTTTGGATTCAAAGATTTTTCAATCGGAAAATTTTACATAGAACAAAGCGTGAGGGCTCAAGAACGAAACGATAATTTTTTATTTATCCTGTTTTGTGTTAATTTGTAATTTAGACTTATCCGAGTCTAAATAAGCGTAATCACAAATTTAACCTGACAATGCTGCTCCAATCGCACCGACAATTTGTGGTTCTTTGGGAAGTAAGAGCTTTTTACCAATTCTTTGGGTTAAGAGCATTTGCATACACTGATTTTTGGCAACCCCGCCAGCAAAGACGACATCGTCTTCAAAACCAATTTTGCCGACCATTGCTAAAATCCGATTAACGATTGATTGATGCAAACCTAAAATGATATTGTAAACATTTTCGCCGTGGCTGATTAACGAGATGACTTCGGATTCTGCAAAGACCGTACACATTGAATTAATTGACACTGGTTTTTGGGCTTGACAGGCTTGCTTGCCAAATTGTTCAATTGTAAATCCAAGTGTTGCTGCCATCACTTCAAGAAATCTGCCGGTCCCAGCCGCACATCGGTCATTCATCTCAAAATCTTCAACTTTACCTTGGTTAACTCGGATTACTTTTGAGTCTTGACCGCCAATGTCAATCACGGTTCGACAGGATGGGAAGAGAAAACAAGCCCCTTGAGCATAAGCTTTAATTTCAGTAATTACGGGAAATCCAAAATGTTTTTGCACTAAATAGCGCCCATAACCCGTGGCAACGATTTTGTCGTATTGATACTCTTTAAGCAGGCGTTCTGTGTTTTTAAGCGGGTCAGTACCTGTATCAATAATTTGATGATTAACAAGATTATTGTTATCAAGGATTACGAGTTTAATTGTTCTGGAGCCGATGTCAATTCCGACTTTTATCATTTTAGTCTTTACTATAACAAGATTAAGAAGATTTTTATAATTTTTCTATCTACTTTTTGTGTTAGTTATGTCGCTAACTTTCTTTATGCGAGTCTTTCTATAAATGCATCAATTCTTGTTCTCAGTGGCCCGATATCTTCTTCTGAGTAGTCGGTGACGATTTTTAGGGTTGGAATGTTCTTCTCTTTAAGTGCGCCATCGAGTTTTAAGGTTTCAATATTATAACCATGACAGTATTGTAACACATAATGGACAACGCCATCTATTTTATATTCATCAATTTTCTTTACGACATTTTCAAGTCGTTCTTCATTGGGGGTAAAACAGGCACAATTTATTTTTAAATAGCGGTCGG
>CBFGJZ010000003.1:99362-107366 GCA_965649215.1 Caldifarciminota bacterium | reverse complement strand
GCCAGCGCATCAAGTTGTTTATCTAATTCATTAAAGTTTTCGGAAACAAGGTTTTCAAAATATCTACTGCCCGTGCAGGTTTCATCAAACACAACTACTGCATTAGATTTTTCAATCAGGGAATGGACTTTCCAATTACCCATCACCGCAGGGGTACCTGAAATCATTACTCTTTTAGTTCCTTTGACAAACGGAGAGATACCATTTTTAACTCGTTCTTCAAGTTCTTGATTTAGTTTATTTAAGTTTTCGGTAAACCGGATTGGTTCATCATTTAAAGCAGCTTGCATGACAACTAAAGCATCAAGTCCTGAGATTGGCGGTGGGTCGTTTTTCCGTAACTCAGTTAGTTTTTGCAATGCCTTGCGTTTGTCATTCATTATTTTAATGGTTTGGGAAAGTTTTTGGGCAGTTACTTTTCGACCAGCCAGTTCTTCAATCTTATTTTTGAACTCGTCAATTTCATCGCGCCAGATTTTATAATCTAAATCTTTCTTTTTTTGGGGCACTTCCAGCACATGAAAGTTAACTTTTTTAGCTAAGATTTCCCAGGTCTTCTTTTTGGCATCGCAAGTTGTCTCGCCGACCGCCAACGATTTTATTGGCGCATAAGGACAGGTTTTTGAAAATGCCAAACCAAGGGTTGATTTAACCAATGGGCAGATATCACGCGGAAACATCTTTTCCGCATAAGGTATTGAGAACTGAGTGCCACCGCATAAAGCAATCGGAATTAAATCAACTGCCAGGATAAGTTCATCCGGCACATAGATACAAAAAGTGCCAACTGTTTTATTGCCTTTGGCTTTATTATCAATTAATTCTTGAACCCGCCCGCCATGCGATTCATGCAAGACATGGTCAAAATATTTCATTGCTTCGGGACGATTTTTTTGTGCGCCAACCGTTGCTTGAAATGATTTATTGATTGACGCTAATAGTTCATTGTGAAGCGGGACATCCAAACCAATGTCCTGCCACATCTTTTCATATTTATTTTCCATATAAAGAGCTCCTTACTAATTATGGGCACAGGTTAAGTTAAAAAATTAGCCCTTTGCCCCTCTTAATTATTTTATCATCCAAAAATCAAGTCCGATAGTATAAGGCGCAAGAGAACCACCTTTACACATTGAAGTAATAGGCAATGATATTTTGGGTCTAATCCAAAGGATTGGCGATGCTTTGTAGATTGTTCCGACTTGAAGATTGGTGCGATTGCGGTCGGTTCCATGACTCTGTTGATTGTTGATTTTGGTTTTTGCTTGTTGGGTACCTAAAATTGTTAAGAACGGCGTAAGAGTTTTACTTATCTTATAATCAAGTTTAACAAAGTATTCAAACATATCACCAACTTTTGTGGTATCGTTTGTTTTGCCCATTAACCAATAGCCAAATCGCAAATGACCAAGTAATTTACCAAAAGTTTTTGTCTGGGCAATAATGCCGAGACCGATATCAACAGTGCGGTCGTCAATTGGGGGATTTGCAGTTTTTGAAGCAGTCGGTAAAACTACTGCCCCCGAAAGGGTAAAGAGAAGCGGTTCTTTGGTGATTAAGGCGTACCGAGATTTTAACCAAATATCACCGATGCCAAACGAAGAAGATGTATCTTTTGATTTAGATGCAACGGGAACCAAGACTTTTAGTTCAAGATTTTTAATAGGAGCATAGCCCACCATAATATCAGCATTTAATGAGCTTACTTGTTTTTTGGTAGTTAGGGTGTCCCATTTGTTTTGAGTCGTATCATAGCTTTTTGTGGTTTGCGAATAATAAAAATTAGACTGGACAATAAATTGTTTGGGTTTAATTGTTGTTGCACCCCGCCAAATCAATGGGGTGGCAAAAAGCATATTAACGACCACAGCAAGAAATATCATTACTACTAATGATTTTTTCATTTTTGCCTCCTTGTCTTATTATTTCTTCTTTGTTGTCTTGTTGCATGGTTTGCTCCAAGACCGCCCGGACTCGCAGAATTGTATCAACAAATTCTGCTGCGAGCCGATTGCGAGGACGGGCGATGTTTATTTTTATATCATCAGCAATACGGGATGGACGATCTGCCATTACCACAACCCGTTCACCCAAATAAACTGCCTCGTCAATGTTATGAGTTACAAATAAGATGGTTTTTTTTGTCTTTTCCCAAATCAAGAGCAATTCATCTTGTAAACGATGACGGGTGCGTTCATCTAACGCACCAAACGGTTCGTCTAAAAGTAATAATGATGGGTCAATTGCCAAAGCCCGAGCAATCGCAACGCGTTGCTGCATCCCGCCGGATAGTTCATAAGGACGGTTGCGAGCAAAATTGGTCAACGAGACCATTGCGAGCAGTTGCATGGCTTTTTGATAACGCACTTTTTTGGGAATTTTTTGCACCTCCAAACCAAAGGCAACATTATCAAGTACTGTTCGCCAGGGAAATAATGAGTATTGCTGAAACACCATGCTGGTATCTGGTCTTGGCTCAATAACAGGTTCTTTGCCAATGAACACTGAACCACTAGTTGGTTGTTCTAAACCAGCAATGATTCTTAATAAAGTGGTTTTACCACAACCGGTCGCTCCAACAATACAAGTAAAACTATGGGGTGCGATTTCAAGGTTGATATTATCAAGGGCAACTAACGCGTCGCTATTATCAGTTGTAAATATTTTTTTTAAGTTCTTGATGCTGACACCTAAGGGATTACTCATCATCGCTCCAAAGCTTGCCATTTAACAAAAGGACGGGAAATTAACTGCACAAACCAGGATAATAAAGCACCAACCACACCGATAAGAATCATCCCGGTGATTAGAACATCCATTTCTGCAAGTTGATAGGCATACATAATTAAATAACCAATGCCCGAATCAGAACCAGGTAACATTTCAGCGGCAATGATTACCATCCACGAGACACCCAAACCGACTCTTAAACCAGTAAAAATCTGAGGTAAGGCAGCAGGGAGAATGACCTTGCGGAAGATTTGATTTGGTGGAGTTGCTAAAACCCGAGCGGATTCAATGTAAATATCGCGCACTCGTAAAACGCCGTCAATGGTATTTAAGAGAATTGGGAAAAACGCGCCGTAAAAGAGAATAAAAAGCATACCAACTTGAATCGTATCAAAAATGGTATTAGAATAGCGAATACCAAAGAGGTTGACAACGGTATAGGTTTTAAATACCGCCATAGCAAAAGGAATCCAAGCAATTGGACAGAGGGGTCGAAAGAGCTCAACAAACGGACCGATAATGCGACGGACGAGATTAATTCTACCCATTAATAAACCAAGCGGAATTGCTACGAGCGTTGCTAATACAAAACCCATCAACACACGGATAGCAGAAACACCGATATTAAAGAGCAAAGAACCAGTTTCAAGAATATTTGCAAACGGATGGGTGAGTCGATTCAAGACTGCTTCTAAACGAGGAATTAAAAAAGGATTGTTTAACTTGACGGCAACTAATTGCCAAACCGCAAGAAAAGTAACGGGTAGAATTATTGATAATATTATGTTTTTCAAACGAGCGCTAACAGTTTTCTTGCGGTTTCGCTTCAATTTCATTATTTAATCCTTTTTTGAGCGTGCGCAAGAGCCGAATTTAATAAAGTGAAATCGTACAAGAGCGATTCAAATTCAGCTCGCGATTTGCCTTTCAACTTGTCGGTGAATTTATCCATTGAATTCATCTCTTCGCTCCATCTCCACATTCCGTCTAAGAACGCTTGATTTGGCTCCATCGAATACAGTGAAGTTGACATGGAAATCATCTCAACTTCAGGTGTTGTGCCAATCCACTGAGCAACATATTCAGCTGATTTTTGGGGATTATTATTAATGTAATGAGTCGCAACTGCCATTAATTCAAGAAATTTTTTAATATCGTTGGGTTGATTTTTAATCGCAGATTGATTGGCCGCAATACAACAGCAAGGATGATCTTTGAAAATGCCCGGGGGTAGATTATTAAGTTCTGCCACACACTTACCAATACCTTTGCTTTCCGCAATCGCACACCAAGGATTATTAGAAACATAGCCGTCAATCTGGTCAGATTGCAGGCCAGCATTAAGATTTTCTTCACCTTTCATGTTAATCAGAAATACTTTTGCTTTGGTGTCAGCTTTATCAGAGGTATAAGTAATGCCCTCAGCTTGTAATGCCCGTTGGAAGATAATTAAAGCAACCGCAACAGGATCTTTATAGCCAATTCGCACTTGTTTTTTAGATTTTTTTACCCAGTCGACAAATTCCGACCAAGAATTAATATTTAGTTTTGGTTTTACAACCAGCATATCGCCTTTAGCGTGGAGTGGGGCAATCATTTTCATTGGTGAATCTTTATCAACAAAGAACGCTACTGCTGCGACACCACCAAAACCAACGTCAAAGTTACCTTGACTCATCATAGTTGGCATTTGAGCACCGCCGCCGGCCTTATAAAGTTCAACTTCCACAACTTTTTTATTGCCGTCATAAAGTTCATAGAGCTCTTTGGGGCGAATTTCTTTAAGCCAAATACCATACAATGATTTAAACTCTTGGCCAGCCATTGCGGCGACATAAAGAGCTGAGTGATGGTCATGTCCCACATGACCAACTTTAAGCACATCAACTTTTTTCGAACAGGTAAAAGTAGTTAATATAACTATAAATATAAATATTATTTTTATTAGTTTTAAGTACATAATTACTCCTTATAATTTTGTTTTATAATAGAATTATTAGCAGTAATCGTCATCTAAAATTACGCTTGATATTTTATTTTGAGCAACAACAAGATCTTTGTTCGTTTGATACGCCCTTAATCTGCATTGGTTTTCCACAGCAGATAATTTCGCATGGTTCACAGCCACAGCTTTTAGTGACAACAAGTTCGACACCACACTTGTCGCAATATAAAGTATCGCCTTGTTTTACTGGTTTCATTGTAATCACCTCCTAAAAATAGATTTTTTAATTATAGTTATTAGATAGCTTTTTCGAGAATAATTTATAGATTTACTTTGAAAAAAAAGATCGGGTTGGTAACTTGCGACTCGACCGAGTCGGTTTGGGTACGTATTCATTTATGTCTCCTTGTGAGTGTTAACATCGTACCCAAAAGAATGGGTAAGTTACCTTCAATCACTGACTAAATAATATAAATATTTTTAAATGTGTCAAGGATGTTTACCAAAAACAGCAAATTGTGTTTAGGACACTATTTTGACTTTACCAATATTTTCTTTGGTTGCTTTGCCAATAATTGAGAACTTAAAGGGATATTTATCTTGAAAATCTTTAAGTTTATTTGTGTTCATTGCAATTACCAGACCACCGGATGTTTCTGAACCAAATATCAAGGTTGCCATAGTTTCATCAACATTTTCTTTTATGACGCGATTGCTAAACGACGACCAGTTCATACCAATGCCAGGTTCTAAAACACCGCCTTTTAATATTTCCAGAGCACCGTTAAGAATTGGAATCTTAGATAATGATATTTCAATACCAATTTGACTTGCCTGTGCCATTTCAGCCAAATGTCCAACTAAACCATAACCAGTGATATCAGTTGCTGCGTTGGCGATTTTCCGCATTGCTAAAGAAGCGTTTTTGTTCAGAGTTGTCATTGAACGAATCGCATCGATTAAAAATTCATCGACTTGTTTTCCTAAAAGTTGGGCTTGAACAATTGTGCCAACCCCGATTGGTTTAGTTAAAATAAGGATGTCATTGACTTGCGCGCCAGCATTAGTAATAATCTGGTTGGGATTAATATAGCCGATTACAGAAAGGCCATATTTAATTTCCTCGGAGACAAAGGTATGACCACCACAAATCGTAACACCGGCTTCCTTGGCTTTATCTTGCGCGCCTTGAAGCATTTTGCCAAGCATTTCGGGCTCGGCTTTGCCAGGAAAGCCGACAACATTTAAAGCAAGTTTAGGGTCACCGCCCATTGCATAAACATCAGAAATACTGTTAGCCGCAGCAATCATGCCAAAAGTATAGGGGTCGTCAACGATCGGCGCAAAAACATCGACGGTGTAGACCAATGCCAAATCGTCGGTCAGTTTATAAACACCCGCGTCATCGGCAGTGTTTATGCCGACCAATAGATTTGGATCGTCAATCGGTGATAAATTTGCTAATGCCTGAGCCAACTGGCTGGCCGAGAGTTTTGATGCTCAACCAGCACACTTGACAAAGGACAATAGCCCTTTGTTTTTATTTTCACTCATCGGCTTATTATAATAAATTATTTAGTCTGATGCAAGATTGATATTTTTGATTTGAGTAAACAATAGTATTAAAACTTACTTTCTTAGTATCAAGTTTCCTAGTTGCGATTAAATTTTATAATAATAGTTTTATTTAATGAGCAATTAATAATTTTTCTGTTGCGATAAAGTGCTTGTTTTTTAATTGTATAAAGTAAACGCCATCGGTTAAGTTTTTCGTGTCTAGAAAGAGTATGTTATTTGAAGGTGAGATAAATTTCGTTTTGGGCATATGCTGTAATAAATTACCCGACACATTATAGATGTTAATTTCAAACGGTGAGGTTAGATTAGGACAATAGATGCAAATGGTGTTTTTGGCAGGATTGGGGGCGATTTTGAATTTTTGCTCTGATCTACTCTGGATAAGAGCATGGTCAATTCCCGGTACGATATTTTCTTCTACTTCAATAACCTGATTATTACCCGTAATGACGATTTCATCATTATAAATTCGATGTTTATTTATATTACCGACTGCGGCACCATAAGAAGAGCCATAGAGTTCAAACATTACTTCGTTTTGCCAACTATCACCAGCACCCCAGATTGCTCTGACATAATAACTGAAAGAACCGCTCTTCACGATTTCTTCACCTGGATTAGTCGAGAGAAAATCACCGATTGCTAAACCCCAACAATTCTCATTAGTGTCAGGTATAAAAATTGGGCGGGCTTGCCAATTATTATCAAGACCATAAACTTCTATTACAGCGCCGATTGCCATACTTCCCGGTCCTAAACCATTGCCAACAGCAATTTCGTTACCTGGATGTACGGCATCAAAATTACCAATTGCAACCGCTGTAAACGAAGCATTTGATGAGCTATACCATAAAGTCATGGTATCCCAGAGACTCCCTGTCCAATGGATGCGCATAACTCGACCACCACCAACTGCAACAACTTCATTGCCAGGATGGTTTAGGTCAAAATCACCAATGGCAACACCTTGAATTGTTGAACCGTCTCCTGCCCAAATCTGAGTAATATCCCAAGTTGAATCATTATAATGGGCATGCATTAATCGGCAACTTGCAGTTGTGCCCTGGGCATAGATGATATCGTCATTATAACCATCGTTATCAGCATCACCAACCGTCATTGCCCAAGAAGCACCACTCATTGTTGTAATTGTATCATAACTCCAATTGTTGTTTTCCCAATAAGCCCGTTTCAAACGATAGGGGGTGGCGCTGCGTGCATATATTAAATCATTTGAGCCGTTACGGTCAACATCACCGATACCAACCTGCATAAAGCCTGCCGATGAAGTTTCTAAAATATCCGTTCGCCATTTCATCGGTGGCGTAAAAGAGGTGTCCGTAAAAAGTAAGACCATCCGACTCCCTGCTGACTGAACCGTAAAGATACGCATGGTATCATCAGTCGGTCCTTTGATATGATTGCCCACCGCGACTCTTCTTAAAATGGAAGTGCCTTGATAAATTAAAGTTGTATCCCAATGCGCTGATATGTTAAACTCGTAAGCCAAACCGTAATTATTACAGCTTAAGATGAGAAGAGAAGTTACGATTAAACTTATGATTATTAAAGGAAAACTTCTTTTATTACTCATACCGCCTCCTCTTTTTTAGAGTTGAATTGATAATTTTTGCTTATCACGGAGATATTAATACAGGGCATTATTTTTGTCAAGCAGAATAATAAATATAAGAGTATTGACAAATCAACTTTTTAAGTGTTTATTTAATCAGCATGTTTGATTTTTCAGC
>CBFGJZ010000003.1:97940-99263 GCA_965649215.1 Caldifarciminota bacterium | reverse complement strand
TTATCGTAAGTTATTTTCCGTAACTGAGCAATATAATTATTTAAATCATGCTTCGAGTAGTCCACTGCCAGTAAATTCGGTAAAAGCAATATCACAATTGGCTCAAAGCTGTTCCAAACAGGGTATGCTTGAATGGTCCGAATGCGAAGAATTATCCAATACAACACGAGAATTGGTAGCAAAATTTCTAAATTGTTCACCCTCGGAGATTTGTTTTGTAGAAAATACCAGCCAAGGCATAATCTATGCAATCAACTCGATTGGTTTTGAGAAAGGCGATAATGTTGTTTTGATGCAAGACGCATTTCCAACTAATTTAGCACCGTTCCATTATTTACTTCCTGAGATAGAAAAACGGACAGTGCGCAGTTATGAACTTGTAGATAACCCCGATGGTATTAGTAGATTAATTGATGAGCATACTAAAGCAGTTTCTTTAGATTGGGTGAATTTCCTAAACGGTATCAAAATTGATTTAAAGCGAATCGCAGAAATTTGTCGAGCCCATAATATTTATTTTATTATTGATGGGATGCAAGGATGCGGAGCGGTAAAAATAAACCTAAATGAGATTCAAGCTGATTTCTTCTGCGCGGCAGCGGCGAAGTGGCTGTTTGGTCCGCATGGCATCGGTATTTTATATATTAATAAAAACATATTGGATAAGCTTAAACCGTGTCATCTTGGCTGGTTAAGTGCAGAATGGGAAAACTTTTACGATATCTCTTTGCCGAAGAAAATTAAAGCAAGTGCAGCACGATTTGAAGCAGGTACGAAAAATTATCTTGGCATTGTTGGTCTTAAAGAATCACTTAAAGTATTGGATGAAATTGGCATCGATAAAATTGAAGCTCAGATACTCAATTTGACAGATTATTTACTGAATAAGATTATGCAAATGGATTGTGATGTGATTGCTCCGAGCGCAAGAAATAACCGAGCGGGTATTGTCAGTTTTAAACGAAAAGATAAAGATAGTATTGAATTATACAACAGATTGAAAGCAAATAAGATTATCTGTTCATTGCGCAATGGGTATTTACGGATTTCACCCCATTTCTATAATACTTTTGCAGAAATTGACCAACTGATTAAAGTGATTAAAGAATAGGGTAGAAATTATTTATCTTTGATTTGGTCTAACAGTTTGATTGCAGTGGGCCTGTCATCAATGAGATAGTCTGAAAAGGGATAGGGATTTTTAATATCTAAAAGCTGTTTAAGATACAAACGGGCTTGGGTATAATCTTTCTTCTTAATATAAGCTTTCGCTAATGTGATATATAAGATAGTGTAGTTCGGATTTAGTTTTAAAGCACGATT
>CBFGJZ010000003.1:79503-97841 GCA_965649215.1 Caldifarciminota bacterium | reverse complement strand
GCCACCAAGATTTGCCATATACCAAAAATGTGCCCAAACTGAATTGGAGTCAAGTGTAATTGCTTTCTTGGCATAATTAAGGCCTTGCTCAAAATAGTTTAATTTTTCGCTTCGCGATAAACTGCGATCGGCAAGAGTATAATAAATCTGAGCCAATTTATAATGAGCCAATAAGTTGTTTGGATCTTTTGCAATAACACTTTCTAATATTTGTGCACTTTGATTTAAATAAGCAGGGTTTTCCCAGCGCGTTTCGAATAAATGAAGGGCTTTTGAGATAAGGGTGTCTTCTGAAAATAAATTGGTCGTTAGCGAAATTATTGTGAAGATGCTATGAATTAAAAATGATTTGCTCATCGGCATCATTTATCTTAAAGCAAACAGCTTAATAAAGTGTTAATTTATTATATTAACAATTAATAAGATATCAATATTCAACTCTGCACATGAGCTAACTACAACTAATAATTATTAATGATTGAAATTAACAAAATTCATCAAAAGGCCTATATCTACCGCCTGGGCCAGTTCCCAAATTAGAGCGGCAAGAAAGGATTAAAATGAAGAATCACACAAGGACTGAGTTAATGCGAAATAAAATAAGCGGCTTATTAATACAGACAATAAGAGGCAATTGGCTAAATAGATTTCTGAGAAGATAACTATAAGGAAATAGTTTTAAGAGAAAAGATAACTAAACTGCACGATTTAATGCTTTGCTAATTCAAGCACCGGCCTATACCCCTTGAGAGGTGGAAGTTGAATATTTCTTGTTGGTGATGAGAGAGTTAGAAACAATAATTAGCTTAAATAAGTTCTATTTATAAATAGAACTTGTGGTTTTTATCGCAAAGGAAACCAAATGGCAAAACATAGTTGGAGTTGACAGTTAGTTTGTTCTATGATATACTAAAGGATAATTGTTTTTTTATCACTTATTACAGAGATATACAGAGAAAAATGAGTAGTTCTAACAAAGATATAAAACAAGAGGAGGCTTTATGCCATTGAGAGTTGCAATTAATGGTTTTGGTCGTATTGGCCGGTTGATTTTGAGAATTGGTTTAAAGAGCAAGAACATTGAATTCGTTGCGGTTAATGATATTACTGATGCTAAAACCTTGGCACATCTTTTGAAATATGATTCTGTGCATCGGATGATGCCAGACAATATCGAAGCGCTAGATAAATCATTTTTGGTAAATGGAGAAGAAGTGAAAGTTTTTTCGGAAAGTGACCCTACGAAACTACCATGGAAAGATCTCAAGATTGATTTGGTCTGCGAAGCAACCGGTAAGTTTACATCCTATGATAAAGCAAAATTGCATTTGGATGCCGGCGCAAAACGAGTTTTAATCACAGCACCACCTAAAGGAGATACACCAATTAAGTCAATTGTGATGGGCGTCAACGAAGCAATTTATGATCCCAAGAATGATCTCATTGTTTCGAATGCATCCTGCACCACTAATTGTGTTGTACCAATTGCCAAGATCCTGCACGAAAATTTTAAGATTAAACGGGGCTATATGACAACAATTCATGCTTATACCCAAGATCAACGCATTTTGGATGCGCCCCACAAAGACCTGCGTCGAGCGCGAGCTGCGGCAATGTCGATGATTCCAACTTCGACCGGTGCAGCAAAGTTAATTGGCGTTGTCTTTCCGGAACTGAAAGGTAAGATTGACGGTGTGGCAATTAGAGTGCCGACGGCTGATGTGTCGTTAGTTGATTTGAGTTGTGTGGTTGATAAGGATACGAATAAAGATGAAGTGAATGCGGCTTTTAAAAAAGCTTGTAGTGGACCGATGAAGAAATATGTCCAATATCTGACTGAGCCTTTGGTATCAATTGATTTTACTGGCAGTCCATATTCAGCAATTTTTGATTCAACCTTAACGAGCGTGATTGACAATAACTTGGTAAAACTCTTTGCCTGGTATGATAATGAATGGGGTTATGCAAGTCGAGTTATTGATTTAATTGAATACATGATTAAAAAACAATGAACAAACTGACCATCAAAGATATTGATTTAAAGCAAAAAAGAGTTTTGGTACGAGTTGATTTTAATGTGCCGTTAAGTGCCGATGGCAAAATTACTGACGATAATCGGATTCGAGCGGCAATACCAACCATTGAGTATCTCTTAAAACAAAAGTGCCTCGTAATTTTAATGTCCCATTTGGGTAAACCAAAAGGTAAAGTTGAGGCGAAGTATTCATTAGCAGTTGTTGCCGAACATTTGAAAAAGTTATTGAATAGAGATGTTGTTTTTGTCTCGGATTGTATTGGCCAACAAGTCAGCGATGCGATAAATCGAGCCCAAGCAGGTGATGTAATCTTATTGGAAAATCTACGGTTTCATAGCGAAGAAGAAAAAAATGACCCTGCATTTGCCCAGCAATTGGCAAGTTCTGCGGATCTTTATGTCAATGATGCGTTTGCCACTGCCCATCGTGCACATGCTTCAACCGAAGGTGTAACAAAATATTTTCCCGTGGCTTTAGCAGGACTGTTAATGGAGAAAGAGATTAAATATCTTAGTTATGTGATCGAAGCACCAAAACGACCATTTGTAACAATCATTGGTGGAGCTAAAATTACTGATAAGTTGGGTGTGATTAAAAATCTATTAAGTAAAGTTGATACATTATTGATTGGTGGTGGTCTGGTTTTTAATTTTCTTAAAGCCCAAGGCTTTGAGATTGGTAAATCAATCTGCGAGCCAGAAATGATCGATGAAGCCCGGCAATTACTTAATGAGCATAACTTAAAGATCCCAGTGGATATTTTAGTTGCTGATAAAATCGAAAGCAATGCTTTGACACAGAATGTGAAAGTTAATGAGATTGGTGAAAATTGGTTGGGGGTTGATATTGGTCAGGCGACTATTGCAGAATATCAACGCCAGATTAAAAATGCTAAAACGATTGTTTGGGCCGGACCAATGGGAATCTTTGAGATTGATAAATTTGCCAATGGTAGTAAAATGATTGGACAAGCTGTTAGCGATGCAACCAGTCAAGGTGCGGTTTCAGTTGTTGGCGGCGGCGATACAACTGCTTGTCTTAAGAAGTTCGGTTTGCAAGATAAAGTTAGTTTTGTATCAACCGGCGGTAGTGCCAGTTTAGAGTTTTTAGAAGGAAGAACGCTGCCCGGAATTGCGGCCCTAACTGATAAAAAGGATTAACATGAGAAAGCAATTAATCGCCGGCAATTGGAAGATGCATAAAACAACCAGCCAAGCTCAAGAATTCGTTTTACAATTATTGGCTCAAATACCTACTGATTTGAAATGCGAAGTATTAATTTGTCCGCCATTTACTGCTTTAAGCAAAGTTGCCGAGATCATTAAAAATAGTCCGGTTAAGCTGGGTGCTCAAAATATGCATTGGGAGGTAAGCGGTGCTTTTACCGGCGAAGTCTCAGGTGAGTTTATAAAAGAGATTGGTTGTGAATATGTGATTATTGGCCATTCCGAACGAAGGACAATCTTTGGCGAAACCGACGAGATGATTAATAAAAAGATTAAGACTGCTTTACAAATTGGCTTAAAACCGATTGTCTGCGTCGGTGAACTGTTAAACGAACGGGAAGCCAACTTAACTTTTTCGGTTATTCAAAGACAACTGGATAAGGGTTTAGTAGATATTAATAACATTGAAGATTTAGTCATTGCTTATGAGCCGGTGTGGGCAATTGGTACAGGTAAGACCGCAACGCCAATCCAAGCCCAAGAAGTTCATCAAGAAATTAGAAAGCTGATAAGGGAAAAGTATGGTCAAACGTATGCCGAGAAAACAAGAATTCTTTATGGTGGCAGCGTGAGTCCTGATAACATCAAAGGTTTAATGCAACAAAGCGATATTGACGGAGCGTTAGTGGGTGGAGCTAGTTTGAAAATAGATTCGTTTGTTAAATTAATTGCGTGGGATTTGACTTGACATTTAACATATCTTATATTATGATAAGAAGGAGTAGATTATGTTTGGATTTATAATTGCATTGCATATTATAGTCTGTATTTTGTTGGTAATTGTGGTTTTGTTTCAACAGCCCCAAAAAGGTGGTGTTGCGTCAGTTTTTGGTGGCGGAGAATCGATCTTTGGTGGTGGGGGGGCTGCGCCATTTATGACGAAACTGACGAGTGGTTTAGCAATTCTGTTTATGATTACTTCGTTAAGTTTGGTTTTAATTTCTGCCCAACGAGCAAAAGCACCAGCCCCAGTGCGGCAACAAGAAGCACCTGCACCACAACAAGAACCATTGCCAAGTCAACCGATTGAACAAGGCGGAGGAGAATAAATGTTTGCAATTGTGCGCATCAAAGGTTTTCAACACTTTGTTAAAGTAGGTGAAAAAATAATTGTTCCCAAATTAGATGAATCAGTAGACAGCGAAGTGGTTTTTAACGAGGTCTTATTTTTAAAGACTGATAAAGATGCTATGGTCGGAAAACCATTTGTAAAAGGAGTGTCGGTGCATGCCAAAGTATTAAGACATCTCCGAGCGCCGAAAGTGACCACCTTTAAATTTATTCGCCGTGAAAATTATCGGCGATTAAAAGGGCATAAACAACCCTTGACCGAACTAGAAATTACCGACATAAAAGTATCTTAAATCATAATAGAAATATTTTTTGGTGGGGGAAATAATGATAAGAAAAAATTTAATTAAAATTATGCTATTGAGTTTGCTGAGTGCAGTTATCTTACCGCTCCAAGCAAATTTGTTATTAAATCCCAGTTTTGAAAGTTGGGGTAATCCACGGACACCTACGGATTGGACTGTTGAAGATACTATTTATACTAAAATCTATAAAGATAGCATGCGTGTTTTTCATGGCAGTTATGCGGTTAAGATGCAACGTTTCCAAGTCGGTACCGGTAACAATAAAGGAATTTTACAGCGTGTCACAATCCCTGGCCGTGGTCGTTATGTAGCCAGTATGCGTTATTATTTAACAAGTGATAGTGTTAAAGGCGGTCTTACCATAACTTGGCGAAATGCTTCAGCTGGTTTTATTAGTTCCTGGTCAACTGAATATACGGAGACGATTCCATCTCCAACATGGCGGGTTGTGCGCAGAGCCGCTTTATCGGATACTGCACCACTCAATGCGGTATATGCGGATTTTATTATTCGTACCTACGGTCTTAATGCCAATACACCATCGGGTGGGACGATTTTTATTGACAGCGTTTCGTTTCTTAATGCCAGCGCTATTGAAGAACAGGAAGATGAAATAACAAGAAATCAGTTACGGTTTGAAATTAAACCGAATCCGTTTTTTAATCAGACTCAGATTAAATTTTCTATTGATTTAGGCAAATTTCAAGCAGTTAAAATATATGATGCGACGGGAAAGTTAGTAAAAACAATCACAGCGGTTCACAAAAATGCAGACCATTACACAGTTATTTGGGCAGGCGATAATGAAAAAGGTGAATTGGTTTCACCGGGCATTTATTTTATTACCCTGCAAACCCAAGATGGGCAAAAGCAAATTAAAAAAACATTGTTTTTAAAATAAGATTTGGATAATTTATTAATTTTGGAGGTTTTTATGAAAAATAGAAGTATAATTGCGTTATTGTCAGTTTGTATCTGTGGTGCGGTTGTTTTTGCCCAAAGTCAAGGACAGATTATTTGGGCTCGGCAAGGCACAGGTGGTATTTATGCCGCCTTTCCAACTTATGACTATAATAATGATGGCATTGCTGATGTGGTAGCTGCAGCTTATTATGGTGCTTATCCATCGCCGCCAATTCGCTTATTTTTAGTTTCGGGCGCAAATGGTAATGCAATATGGACTCGTTCGGATTGTCAGGGGATTTGGGGTAACCGCGGTTTATCAACGATTGCCGATATTTCAGGTGATTCAATTCCAGATATTATTATGGGTACACCAGGTGGTGTGTTCCCAGGGCGTACTGTCTTTGCAATTAATGGAGTTAGCAGTGCCACGATTTGGAGTTATTCATATTATCCTGATGGTGGTTGGGTCTATAGCGTGCGACCGACAATTGATATTAATCGCGATGGCTTTCCTGAAGTATTGGCAGGTGTTGGTGGTGTGACCAATGACCAACGTGGACGCGCTGAATGTTTTAATGGCCACACCGGTGCATTGCTATGGACTTTTCGACCGAATGATGCGGTAATGTGTATTTGTCCGCACATTGATTTAAATAACGACACGATTCCTGAAGTTTTGGTGGCTTCCGGCGGTAATGGGGTTGATAATCGGATCTATTGTTTGAATGGGCAGACAGGAAGTCAAATTTGGTCATATCTGACCGGTGGGTCAGTTGAATATGTAATTCAAGGCGATGATGCTAATAATAATGGCATCCCCGATGTCGTTGGTGGTGGTTGGGCATATACTGTTTATTGTTTAGAAGGTTCTAATGGTAGCTTAATATGGCAAAACAACTTAGGTTCAGCACGGGTTATCTATGATATCCGTCGGATTCGAGATATTAATAATGATGGCTGTGATGATGTTGTGGTTGGTTCGTGGTCGCCGTTAGTTTCAGTGTTATCAGGCCGAACTGGCGCGGTCTTATGGTCACAAACCGTCGGTTCTGATTGTTGGAATGTTGATACTTTACCGGATATTACCGGCGATAATATTCCCGAAGTTATTGGCGGTGCTGTTAATGGTCGTAATGTTAAAGTCATGAATGGAGCAAATGGTGAAGTTCTTTGGCAATATACTTTTGTGGATCGGGTTTATGATGTTGCCTGTGGCGCTGACTTTGACAATGATGGGGTAGTGGATGTGTTGGTTTCTTTACAAGACCAAAACAGCCAACCCTATCAACTTTATGCATTTAAGGGTGCGGCCAGTGCAATTGAAGAGACCAATCAGCAAATGCTAAAAACAAATTTATCAGTTGTCCAATTAAAAGACCGAGTGCGAATTAAACTACAGATACCCATTGGCAAAAAGTATCAAGCCGAAGTTTATGACCTGCATGGTAAGTTAGTAAGAACTATACCGCAAAGAATTGCCCAATATGAAACTAATCATATTGATATTGTCAAGGCATCACAACCAGCAGGCGTCTATTTTGTAAAAATTAATGTTGAAGATTACAGAACCGAGACAGCCAAGATTATATTATATTAAGGATTTTCATCCCTAACGGTTATTCTTAATTTCTAACAAAACAAAAATGGGCGATACCTGATTTGAACAGGTGACCTCATGCATGTGAGGCATGCGCTCTAACCAACTGAGCTAATCGCCCGTAGTTTATAATAAATTACAAATAATAATTCGTCAATAGGTCTTTAATAAAATAAAAGTGCGGCCTTTTATGAGACCGCACTTTTAAATATTTTATCTTATTTTACCATTTAATATTGACACCGAGTAACCAAGTCCGTAAATTGGTGAGGTCGGCGAAGTTTGTGAAATTCAGTTCAATATTATCATTAATTTTATAGCCCGCGCCATAATAATATTGAGTAGAATTAGAAAGCTTGCTTTTGATTTCATTTTTATAGTATTCGTGAGAGTCATCAGTGAGACGAGTAATAATTGTGGTGTCATTGGGTAGAGTTTGATGGTAGGTGATACTATCACCATAATCGGCAAAATTAGATTCAAAAGTATTCTTAAATATCAAAGTCAGATCATGGGTAACACCTAATCGCAAAACAAAGCGGTCAGTAAGATAAGTTTCTAAACCCAAAGGTATGGATAATGAGAGACCACCAAACTTAGTCTTGACTTCTAATTCTTGAATTGCATTTATGTCTGTCGTGTATTCAAGCGTGTCGACTAAATTGTTATAATAATAATTGTGAATTTGCGTCGGCTTTATTTTCATTGTGGTTGTGCCATTGTTATAAGCGGGTAGGAGACCAATTGCGAAGAGGGTTTTCTTATTCATTACATCAAAATATTTCTCAACGCCAACGCCTAACGAGAGCGTGAAATATTTCATGGGACCTTCACCAGAACTATAAGCACGGCTGATTTCAATTTCTTTTAGACCATTTACTGGGCTAAAGTATTCATAAGTAGTATCTAAATAAGTTGATTTAATCGGTTGGTTGACCATTGAAATACCTGCCAAAAAGCTCAGCGAATGAGTTTCGCAACGCTTTTTACTGCGGCCATTTAAAGCCAGAAAGTAGCCACCCTGCTCATATTTGCTTTCCCACTTATGAAAGTCTTCATTGATTACGGAAAGATTTTGATTAAGATTGTGTAAGATTTCACCCTCCAGTTCATTAACTGGTCCACCGGTTCCGGTGCGGTCAAAGCCGAATGTAAAATTAGCAGATAATTCATTTTCCTCACTACCTTTCATTACCCCAACCATAAATGGATAAGCAAATGTCTTTCCTTGATAATAATATTCATAACCTTCATAATCATAATTGATTAAAGAATCGTTACGATAGTAAAATCCCTTTTCCTGATAGTTCTCGCGTTCTTCGTAATTTAACCAATGAGGACCAAACCAAACACCAACATTTAAAGAAGTTAATGACTTACCCCAAAAGAGATGCAACCAGTTCTCAGTTTCGTTATATTGATAATCATAGTTCATACTATCAAGATGAATTTCATTACCATCAATTTCCTTGGCATGGCCATTCTCTTGCACTTCCAGATTACCACCACTCAATTCAATCATTGCCCCAAGCTTCATGTCATTATAGCCCGTGATTCCGCCAAGTAAATTGGCATATCGAACTGGATAATAATCATAACCACTAAAGAACATGTCTTCGCCCTCGCCTTGGATATTAGAGAGATTAGAATAAATGCGAGTGCCTTCAATCTTATTAATGAAAGCAGGATTATAGAATAAATCTGAATATTCGTCGTCGACAATACCAACTAACGATGGGTTAAGACCGCGCATTCGCATTGAAATCGGAACGAATGCCGATGCGAGAGAAACCATTAGGATTAGACCTAATACTACATACCACTTGTTTTTACTCATAGAGCCTCCTGTGGTTGTTTTGCCATAATTTAATGGCTTTTATTTATGGCTTTGTGATTTAACTTGTTAACACAAAGCCGTTAAAACTATAACACAAATAACGATTTTGTCAATAGCCGAGACAAATTCTTATAAAGAAAAGCAAAAGCCCCCAATAATAAGGTTATTGAAACTAACTATTGACTGTTTATATTATTTGTATAAAATTAAGCAATTAATGAGAAGGTACGGTTTTATTTTTCCGGGACAAGGCTCACAATTTGTGGGGATGGGAAAAGATCTTTTTGATACTTACCCAGAAATTCAAGATTTATATGAACGAGCCGAAGAGATATTACAATTTCCGCTAAAAGAATATTCTTTTAGCGGCCCCGAGACTGAGTTAAAGAATACTAACATTACCCAACCAGCAATTTTAATCCATTCGATTGCAGTCTGTGAAATATTAAGGAAAAACAAGATTGAACCGATTGTTGCTTGCGGCCATAGTTTAGGTGAATATACTGCTTTATATTGTGCCGGTGTTTTTGATTTCGAGACGGTCGTAAAATTAGTAAAACGACGGGGCGAGTTAATGTTTAGCGAAGGCTTAAAGAAACCTGGCGCAATGGCAGCAATTATGGGCTTAGATGATAATAAAATATACGATATTTGCAAAAGCATTGATGGTATTGTTGTACCCGCCAATTTTAATGCTCCGGGCCAAGTTGTAATATCTGGTGAAGTCAGTGCGGTAGAAGAGGCCAGTACCAAAGCATTAGCAGAAGGCGCAATCAAAGCTATCAAATTATCGGTTTCCGGAGCATTTCATTCACCGTTGCTTACTGAATCGGCTAATGAGTTTAGAGAATATCTTAATCAATTTAATTTTCACGAACCGACGATACCTATTATTCCCAACCGAACCGCCCGTCTTACTAAAGATATTGATGAAATCAAACAAGCATTAACAGAACAACTAATAAATCCGGTCTTATGGACACAGACCGTGCAAACACTTAAAGAGTTGGGTTATGATAATTTGTTAGAAGTTGGGCCAGGACGAGTTTTAGCCGGTTTGGTTAAACGAATTGATCGCACTTTAACTGTGAAGTCGATTGGGACCCTTGGTGAGCTTCAAGAGTTTATAAATTTAGAGAGTAATTTAAATTAGTTAAAGGAGTGTCAATGGAAAAATATTTGCCATTATTTATTGCGATTCCTTTAGGGTCAGCTTTTTTTATTTATTTGTTGGGTTCTTTATTGAAAGAGCGTGCTAAAATAATCAGCGATATCTGGGCAAATCTTGCTACCGCCAGTTGTTTAGTCTTTTCTCTGTTAACCTTAGCTAGCGTTTACTATAATTCACCTTTACTTTATTTTATGGGTGGTTGGCGTCCGCCAATTGGCATCACATTGGTAATTGACGGGCTCTCGGCATTTATGTTGTTAATTATCAATAGCGTTGGGTTTTTGGCGACTTTATATTCTATAAATTATATGGAGAAGTTTACCGCTAAGTATAAGTTTTATGCTTTACTTATGTTGCTGATTGGTGGAATGAACGGAGTGGCGATGACTGGTGATTTGTTTAATATGTATGTGTTCATTGAAATTTCCGCAATCGCATCTTATGTTTTAGTTAGCTTTGGGGTAGAAGCCGAAGAACTGGAAGCTTCATTTAAGTATATGGTTTTAGCAAGCATCGGTTCTTTATTCATTTTATTGAGCATTGCTTTGCTCTATGCGGGTACGGGTACCTTGAATATGGCAGATATTAGCCAAAAATTAGCCCAAAATCCAAATGCCACAGTGATAATTTTGGTTTCAATTTTGTTATTAGTTGGCTTTTCGCTTAAAGCAGCATTGATTCCATTTCACGCTTGGTTGCCCGATGCTCATCCATCCGCACCAGCACCGATTTCATCAATGCTTTCAGGGGTTGTCATAAAGGTATTAGGTGCATACGGAATGATTCGCATCTTCTATAATGTGATTGGAATGGATAAGCGTATTTCAACCATTATTTTAGTGTTAGCCGGGTTATCAATGATTGTCGGGGTGATATTGCAATTAGGCCAAAATGACATTAAACGATTATTGGCTTATTGCAGTATCAGCCAAATTGGTTATGTTTTGTTGGGAATTGGCATTGGTACGCCATTAGGCGTTTTAGGCGGTTTATTTCATCTCTTGAATCATGCTGCTTTTAAGTCGCTTCTGTTTTTTAATGCGGGCGCGATTGAGTATGCAACGGGCACTCGCGATATGAACAAACTGGGTGGTTTACAGGCGAAAATGCCAATCAGTAGTGTCAGTTGGTTTATTGGTTCTTTTGCTGCTTCAGGGGTGCCGCCGTTTAATGGTTTTTGGTCAAAGTTAATACTGATAATTGCCGCAGTGCAGGCGCAACATTATATTTTAGCAGGCATTGCAGGTTTAGCCGCAATTCTTACTTTGGCGTCGTTTATTAAAGTCCAACGCAAGGTGTTTATGGGTAATTTACCTGATTTATTATCTGAAATCAAAGAAGTTCCTAAGTTTATGTCAACAACGATGGTTATTTTAGCAGTCTGTTGTGTGGGTATGGCGGTATTGTTAATTCCCCCTTTACGAGAAAGGACTCTGGATTTAGCCCGTGATGCGGTTCTTCTGGGTACTCAATATGCCCAAGTAGTTTTTAGTAAAGTAGGGATGTAACATTGGGGGGGTAAATGAATAACTTAATTTTTTTCTTACCAGTGTTAGTTTCATTTCTTGGCGGTGTGATTTTATTTTTTCTGCCACCCCAAACTCAACGATTTAAACGCATATTTAATTTAATCATCTCCCTGGTCCTTTTTATTATTGGCATAAAAATCTTTTTAGCGGTTATCCATAATGGCAGTTATGTCTTAACTCTTTCAATATTTAATATTTCGTTAAGTTTTATGGTGTCGTTCTTTGCCAGCCTTGTTTTAATGGTACTTTTTAGCTTGACATTATTAGTGGCAATTTTTAGTTTAAATCTGGTTAATTTTGTGATTGACGAACAACGATTTAATAAATTTTATGCTTATTTTCAATGGACATTAACCGCCAGCAGCATAGTACTGTTAACTGATAATTTGGTGGTGTTATTAGTATTTTGGGGGGCAATTGCAATCTTGTTATATCTTTTAATATTGATGGGAAAGCCGGGGGCAAGTCAAGCAGCTTATAAAACACTGGTCATGATTGGTGGATCAGATGTTTTAATGTTGATCGGTGCTGCATTGGTTTATTATTTAGCAGGTTCAGCAACTTTAAGTGATATTCGTCTGTCTTTAAATTCATCACTTTCTATTTTAGCTTTTATTCTTTTGCTAATAGGGGTGTTAACTAAAAGCGGAGCAGTACCTTTTCATACTTGGATTGTGGATGCATCCGAAAGTGCGCCATCACCAGTATTAGTTTTATATCCTGGAATTATTGATAAAGTATTGGGTATTTATCTTCTGACTCGGCTTTGCCTTGATTGGTTTACTGTATACAGCGGTTCGGCAATGAGCATTGTCCTGATGTCGATCGGTGGTTTAACAGTTATTATTGGCAGTGCGATGGCTTTGGTTTCAAAAAATCTTTTGCGACTACTTGCGTATTCCACAATCAGTCAGGTTGGTTATATGGTCTTGGGTATCGGCAGTGCCTTACCATTAGGCATAATTGGTGCAATTTTCCATATGTTTAATAATACGATTTATAAGAGTTCATTGTTCTTTACCGCAGGTGTGGTTGAAGCCCAAGGTAAAGAGACAGATTTTTTGAAATTAGGCGGCTTGGCTCGATTTATGCCAATTACATTTATTACTTCATTTATTGCTGCTTTAGCAATTTCAGGTGTACCGCCACTAAACGGGTTTTTTTCAAAATTGTTAATTTATCAGGGAATTATTAATATTGGTAGTTCTCCTCAAGGGTGGTATTTTGTGATTTTTATTATTGCAGCGATGTTTGGCAGTGTGCTGACTTTGGCTTATTTCTTAAAGATGATCTATGCTGTTTTTTTGGCGCCCAGAGCAAAAAACACAGCGGCAATTGCAATTAAAGAGCCATCATGGAGTGCGATTTTACCGATGCTGGTTTTATCAATATTGGCAATCGGATTTGGCGTCTATGCTAAATTTCCATTGTCTTTAATCAACAAATTAAGTTTTCAAACATATTATGATTTTACGGCCGAACTTTATCCGGTTGTTAATGCAAAATGGGCAGTTGTTTTAATCATCTCAGCAATTATAATTGGTTTGATAATATATTTTATGATGAAGTCTAAACGAGTGAAAGAATCAGCTGTGTTTATTGGTGGTGAAGCGGTTAGCCCAGATAAGACCGCAGTCAGTCAACAAGAAGCTTCTTACAGCGGAGCTGATTTTTATGAATCAGTTAAAGATATGAAAATTGTGGCGGATGCTTATCGGGTAGCTGACAAAAAGGTGTTTGATATTTTTGAACAAGGGAAAAATTTAATTGGACAAATCGTAAAAGTCGGTAAAAAGATTCATAGTGGTCTTTTACAGACTTACTTAGGGTGGTTATTTCTGGGTGTGATTGCAATTATCGCTATCTTTTTCTTTCTCTTATTGCGGTAAAAACAAAATTTAGTAAAACTGAATAAAATGTTTTTACGGTTAACCGCAAAATTCACTTTAGCTTTTTTGTTAATAGTGTTGATTATTGGAGTGACTACCACTTGGGTGGGTATTCGTTTTATTGCAAATGGAATTGTTAATCAAGCCCAGTCAAAGGTAAAAAGTGATATAAATGCGGCTCGCGAGATTTATAATGATTATGCCAGTGATATTGCTGACCTGTTACGATTAAATGCTGAGCGTTTATTAGTGAAACAAGCAATTAGTACGCAACAGCGCAAAGCATTAAAACAATTACTGGATTGGGTTGTAGAAAAAGAAAAGTTGGATATTTTAAGTATTGTTGACAGTCAAGGCAAAGTGATATTTAGATTGGCAAATCCCCATCGTTATGGAGATGTGGTTAATAATGATATTGTCAAAGTTGCTCTCAAAAACAAAGAAGTTGTGGTCTCAACTTGTATTTTAGAAAAGACTGATTTATTAAAAGAAGGTAATGAAAAGCTAGTTCAAAAGGCAACCATTAAGATTTTTCCGACACCAATGGCAAAGACCACAGAAGCCCGTGACGAATCATCGATCGGAATGGTGATATTAGCAGCCGCACCTGTTTTTTCCGCAGAAGGTGAGTTTATCGGTGTTATCTATGGGGGGCGCTTATTAAATAAGAATTACGACTTGGTGGATAAAATTAAAGAGGTTGTTTTTGGCAATGAATCATATAAAGGCAAAGATATCGGTACCGCAACGATCTTTCAGGGCGACTTACGAATTTCCACAAATGTGCGTCGAGAAGATGGAGAACGAGCAATTGGCACTCGTATTGCAGCGAATGTTTATGACCAAGTATTAGGCCGAGGTGAATCCTATTATGACCGTGCTTTTGTCGTTAATAATTGGTATCTTACCGCCTATGAACCGATTCGAGATATTAACGGCGGTGTGATCGGTATTTTATATGTCGGAATTTTAGAAGAAAAATACGCAGATATGCGCAAGCGCACGATTAGCATTTTCTTAGCAATTGTTATTATGGGAATGGGTGTAGCAATTTTTATTGCTCATTTTTTAGGCCGAACGATCTTAAAACCTTTGGATAAAATGGTGCAGGTCTCCCGTCAGATTGCAAATGGTAATTTTGATGTCAAAGTTGATGTTACTACCTCAGATGAAGTTGGAGAATTAGCTAATGCTTTTAATATGATGATTAAATCTTTAAAAGAACGAGAATCGGAGCTAAAAGAATATACTCAACAACAGATTATGCGTTCAGAAAGATTGGCCACGTTAGGACAACTATCGGCGGGTGTCGCGCACGAAATCAACAATCCTCTTACCGGAGTCTTAACTTATATTCGCTTGATTAAAAAGCGATTAGAAAAACGGAGCGATGCCGATGGCGACTTTCGAAGATATTTAGATAAAGTAGAAAATGAAACCGAACGGGTCTCAACTATTGTTAAGAATTTATTGGACTTTGCCCGACAACGCGACCCGAATTTGAAGTTAGTAGATGTTAATTTAGTAATTTCTGAATCTTTAGATCTCTTGGAACATAAGATTAGATTACAAAATATAACGGTTGAGACTAATTTTGCAACATTGCCACGCATTACGGCTGATTTTTCTCAATTACAGCAGGTTTTTATGAACTTAATTATTAACGCGGTTGAAGCCATGGAACAAGGGGGTAAATTAACGATTACCACGGAAGAATTAAAAGAGCGGAATATGTTACAAATCATGTTTAAAGACACAGGGGTTGGTATTCCGAAAGAGCATTTAACTCAGATATTTGAGCCGTTTTTTACAACTAAACCTAAAGGCACGGGTATGGGATTATCAGTTGTATATGGTATTATCAGCAGACATAATGGCGAAATTGAAGTAAACAGTGAGGTTGGTAAGGGAACGACTTTTACAATTCGATTACCAATTACTCAAAACCGCAGTTAATGAAACGAATTATCTATTTATTGCCAATGGGTGAGATTGAACAGATCATATTAAAAGAAATTGAGCAGAAAGTTAAGTTAGCCTTTAATTTAGATACATGTCTTTTAACTCCGATACCAAATCCAGAATATGCTTATGAACATCGTAGGGAACAATATTTTTCGTCTCGTATATTAGAGCAGTTAACAAAACTAATTCCCAATGATGGATTAAAAATTTTGGGCGTAACTGATGTTGATTTGGCAACGCCAGTTTTAACTTTTGTGTTTGGCGAAGCTCAATTAAATGGTTGCGCAGCAGTAATCTCAATAAAGCGATTGCGACAAGAGTTTTATAGTTTATTAGCCAATCAACAGATTTTATTAGAACGTGCCAGCAAAGAAGCAATTCATGAGTTAGGACACACTTTTGGCTTGTTACATTGCGATGAAAAGGAATGTGTGATGCATTTTTCAGCAAACATTACGGGTATTGATAGAAAAGAACTTAATTTTTGTAGTAGTTGCTTATCCGTATTAATACAAAATTGTAAAGACTTAAATGATTAAATTTGCAACTATTTTTGTTGACGAGCTAATTTAGTTTGTTATAATGTAGGGGAACAATTTATGGAAACGGGCAGAATATTAATAGTTGATGATGAAGAAATCATGCGTGAGTCGTTAACCGACTGGCTTAAAGAGGATGGTTATTCGGTTGATGCAGTTGAAGATGGTTTTAAAGCATTAGAAGCAGTACAAAAAGAGAAATACAATGTGATGCTTTTGGATTTAAAAATGCCGAAAATGGATGGGTTAGAAGTTCTCAAACGGGTCAAAGAGATGAAACTTGACATACCTGTGATTATTGTTACTGCTTATGCAACTGTGGATACCGCGGTTGCGGCAATTAAACAAGGTGCTTATGATTATATTGTGAAACCGTTTCACCCCGAAGAATTAGGTAGTATCATTAAAAAGATTATTGAACACCAAAATTTAGTAAAAGAGAATATCTTACTTAAAAAAGAACTGTCGCACCGCTATCAGATGCAAGATATTATAGGTAAAAGTTCCAAAATGCAAGCGATCTTTGAATTGATTAGAACCGTGGCGCCGACTAAATCAACAGTTTTAATTGAAGGCGAATCAGGGACCGGTAAAGAATTGGTAGCAAGGGCAATTCATGAAAACAGTCTAAGACCCGAAGGACCATTCATTGCATTAGCTTGTGGTGCATTGCCACAATCATTATTAGAAGCAGAACTGTTTGGTTATGAAAAAGGTGCGTTTACTGGTGCGGTCAGCCAGAAAAAAGGGAAAATTGAACTTGCCGACAACGGCACTCTATTTTTAGATGAAATTGGAGACATTGATGCGAAAACACAGGTTGATTTATTGCGGTTTCTTCAAGAAAGAACATTTCGAAGGTTAGGTGGCACTGAAGAGATAAAAGTAGATGTACGGATAATTGCGGCAACAAATCAAGATTTAAAGAAATTGGTCAATGAGGGTAGGTTTCGAGACGATTTATACTACCGTTTAAATGTTTTTACAATAACCGTCCCACCTTTAAGAGAACGTAAAGAAGATATCCCATTATTGGTCAACCATTTCATTAACAAATATCGCATCGAAACTGGCAAAAATATTGAAAAGATATCAGAAAGTGCCTTGCAAATACTGATGGAATATGATTGGCCCGGCAATGTGCGAGAATTAGAAAACGCAATTGAACACGCGGTAATAGTAAACGAAGGGCCTATCATATCACCAAAAGCTTTGCCCAATTTTTGTTATGCTACAAAAAGTGAAAGTAAACCTACCAAAGAAATAGAGAAATCTTTACAAGAGATTGAAAGAGAACATATTATCAGTGTATTATTAAGCACAAAATGCAATATCAGCAAAGCAGCACAAATTTTAGGTATTAATCGAGTTACTTTGTATCGTAAAATTAAAGAGTATAACATCAACCTTGACGAACTTAAGTTCTAACCCAACATAAAGCATTAAACAATCAATCTTTCCATTGCTTAACAATTATACACTTTTATTATAAATTAGCTACCATAATTACAAAATTAAACACCTTTAGTAATATTTTGCAACACTCCCATAAAAGATTTTGTTATCAGTATTTTAATTTAACTTATTGTTATTAAAGAACTTATAATATAAAATTTAATTATGGCATAGAATTTGCATATTATATAATATGACTATGAAAAAGAATAAATGTCCCTTTTTAGAAGAAGTTGTGGTTCGGTATTGTAATGCTTATCCAATTAAGAAGATGTTGCCGACCAATGCGTTATATAGAGAAGAGCCCTGTATTGGTTGTCCCCAATCTTGTGCGATTTATCAAGAAGTGGCGATATTTAATCACAAAGAAAAATCAAAAGATGTTTCCTTTGAATTCTCCTGTGATAAGGAGCAACAAGAGACGATTCGGGGTTTTAGTTTTCTGGCGGCTTTATTTTATTTACCAAATCATATCTGGTTGAGTGTGGAGCATAATCGTCAAGTTAAAATTGGGTTTGATGATTTTGCGTGCAAGATATTAAATAAGATTAAAACTATTGAAATTGTTACGGATCATGAGGTGATAAACGAACTGAGAGTTAAGCAGAATGGCAATACAATAAAGATCCCTTTATATATCAAAGGTCGTATTAGTCAACTAAATAATGAAGTATTAGCGAATCCGAATACGATTAAACAAAATCCCTATGCCTATTGGTTGGCAAGTATTGAAAGCGATGCGCTTGGTGAGTCCTTGCAGAAGACAAAGCAGGGTGATACAGCTCGACAATGGTTTATGCAAGATGTGGAGA
>CBFGJZ010000003.1:44369-79406 GCA_965649215.1 Caldifarciminota bacterium | reverse complement strand
GAAATTACAAGAAATGCTCCATCAGGAATGTGGTATCACTTTGGCTGATGGCGGTGAGATTTTTGCAGATTGGGCTGAGCGTATCTCAGATTCGGTCATGCAAAAAGTCATCAATAAGTTTTTAACAAAAAATATAATTAAGGAGGAGTAAATGATACTTTTGTATCTAATTTTATTACCGTTAATAATCGGTCTGTTAGTATTGTTGTATCCAAAGCGAGAGTTTAAGTCAGCACTAAATCCGATTTATATCTTATCATTACTAACAATGGCGGTGTCGTTTGGGATGAGTGTGGTTGTTTTTAATAGAAATATTAGTTACACATTTAATATTATTGCGCCGTCTGATTGGGCAGGACCGGGCATTAGTTTAGATTTAGTGATTAATCGTTTTTCGGGTCTCATGCTGTTAGCGACGATGTTCTTTGGTCTTTTGATTATGATTTATTCGTATCGGCATCTTAAAAAAGTTTATTTCACCTACTTTTTATGGACAATCAGCGTTTCGGCATTAGCGCTATTAGCCAATAATTTAGTAGTTTTACTTTTAGCCTGGGGCGCGGTTGCGATTTTATTATATTTATTAATTGCCCAAGGAAAAGAGAATGCCGGCTATGCGGCTAATAAGGCATTAGTAATGGTTGGCGGTTCTGATATTTTGATGTTGATTGGTGCGGCACTAATATATTTTCATACCAAAACCCTTACGATAAGTGAGATTTCCATTCAACTGAACAGCGCTTTACCAATTATTGCTTATATTCTCTTGCTGATTGGTGCGTTGACTAAGGCGGGTGCGATGCCGTTTCACACTTGGATTGTGGATGCGGCGGAAAGTGCGCCAGTTTCAGTAATGGCATTACTGCCGGCATCAATTGATAAGATTTTAGGTATCTATCTTTTAAGTCGGCTCTCGTTAGATATGTTTAGAGTATTAAGCGGTTCAGCGATTTCAATTGTTTTAATGGTAGTAGGTTCAATTACCATTATTGCCGCAGTTTCAATGGCATTGGTGCAGAAAAATTTCTTAAAACTATTAAGTTTTCATGCGGTGTCTCAGGTTGGCTATATGGTATTGGGCATTGGCTCAGGAATTCCGATTGCGATTGTGGGTGGGCTTTTCCATATGTTTAACAACGCGATTTATAAGACTGCCCTATTTTTGAGTGCAGGTGCGGTAAAGGCACGGACCAATGAGACAAAACTGGCTAATTTAGGTGGACTTGCAAGATATATGCCAATCAGTTTTACGGTGACATTGATTGCGGCATTGGCAATATCGGGGATTCCGCCATTTAATGGCTTTGCTTCAAAATGGTTAATCTATCAAGGTTTAATTGATTTGTCTCAAACTCAGAAATATAGTATTTTCTTCCTACTTTTAGCAATGTTTGGTAGTGTTTTGACTTTAGCATCATTCTTAAAAGTTCTGCATTCGGTCTTTTTGGGCGAAAAACCCAAAGAAATTGACCAAGTAAAAGAAGCGGGTGTGGGAATGACTTTACCGATGATTGTTTTGGCTATGCTCTGTGTGGTTTTGGGAGTTTTTGCAAGTCTCCCAATCTCATATCTCTTTAATGCGGTCTTTGGTTATGAGATAAGTGGAGTGGGTTTTTGGAGCCCGACTTTGGCAACAATCTTAATGTTGATCGGCATTGCTTTAGGATTTATTTTCTATCAATTAGGTACTGCTAAGAAATCGCGTCAGAGTGAAGTGTTTATTGGTGGCGAGTTGATTTCGCAAGAACCTCAAGCAAGCGTAACCCTGCCGGATGGTGGTCAAACCTTGACGAGTGTAGTTGATGTTAATGAAGTGCATATTCCGGGCACGGCTTTTTATGATTCGATTAAGAAAATTCCGATCTTAGACGACACTTATCGAATTGCAGATAAGAAGTATTTTGATATTTATGAGCAACTGCGTAAGTTTGTAAATGATCTTATCAAACCACTTAAAAGACTGCACGATGGATTATTACATACTTATTTAGGATGGCTTTTCTTAGGTGCGATTGCGATTATGATTGTATTTTTGGTAGCGATTTTGAAATAAGGGAAGTTGGTATTTAGACGGATGCGATTTCATTTGTAAAGTCGCATCCGTTTCTTTTTTTACTGTTAGTAAGATTGCCACGACTACTTCGTAGTCTCGCAATGACGATAAAGGGCGTATGTAAGATTGCCACGACTACTTCGTAGTCTCGCTATGACACCCTATCTTTTGTCATTGCGAGGAGCGATAGCGACGAAGCAATCTTGCCGACAGTTTTTCCCGTTTGTCATTGCGAAGGAGTGTAACGACTGAAGCAATCTATCTTGTTACTTTACTGTATGTAAGATTGCCACGACTACTTCGTAGTCTCGCAATGACGATAAGGGGCGTATGCAAGATTGCCACGACCACTTCGTGGTCTCGCTATGACAGTCAGGTTTAGTCTTTGCGAGCGTAGCGAAGCAATCTCACAACTCATAATACAAATCGCGCCATTCTTTGTTTTTATTTTATTCTCTCGAGACCCTTCTTTTATCTGTTTTTCTCGTGTTAAGGCGCTTAATATGTCAAAAAAAATCTCGTAATAGACCAACTTATTAATCTTGTATCTTTTAGTAAAACCTGAGACTGCTTTCTCTTTGTGTTCATATATTCTTTTTTTAGATTATTGGTAACACCCGTATATAAAACAGAATTATTTTTATTGGTCAGAATATAGATATAGTATCGCTTGAACATGTTTTATTATATAAGTAACTGTTATATTTACAAGGGATATTTATTATGGTTGAAAGTAATCAAAGAAAGCACTATTTTACTGTTAGTAAGATTGCCACGCTCATTTCATTCGCTCGCAATGACGATAAGGGGCGTATGCAAGATTGCCACGACTACTTCGTAGTCTCGCAATGACACCCTATCTTTTGTCATTGCGAGGAGCGATAGCGACGAAGCAATCTTACCGACAGTTTTTCCCGTTTATCATTGCGAAGGAGTGTAACGACTGAAGCAATCTTGCCGATAATATATCTTTTTCTTATCAGGAGCGATTGTGATAACCGAAGCAATCTATTATGATATGATACCCTGTTGGTGAGTGTAATGTCTATCTAAATATTTTTGGTAATGTGTTGTATAAGCATTTATCCGTTTTATAGTTATAAACAATAAAAAGATTACATCAGACAAACAAAACTCTTGACAAAACATAAAAAAAATCTATAATTTTAGCATAGAAGGAAATATATTTAATGGCTGAGAAATAGGGAAATGGTCGGATATAGGAAAAGGTATAAAAGCAGGATAGGAAAAGCAGAGAACAATAAAAAGTAAAGTAATGATTTGTTGTAATTCTCATTTGAGTAGCATGTCACGATTAGCGATAAGCGCATTGACAAGTGCTATTTTTGCGCTGATTGATATGCTACGGGAATGGGAATTTAGGTTCTATTATTATAATCCCGCATTACGCGCTCAAGTCATTGGGCAGGGTGGGCTTGATCGTAATGCGTGGTTCAACCGATGGTGCTCTGCACCGATAAAAATCCCTGCCAAAAATAAAAATAAAATGGAGGTAAAATATGAGTAAAAACAGACTTTTACTCACATTAGTCTTATTAGGGCTAATGACAATTGCGTTTGCAGAAGTGAAAGACGAAGGTCTGATTACTCCGATTCAATATGTGCCGGACAAACCGCAGACAGTTGATACGATGAAAATAATGACTCAATATACAGCAACATATAATACAGGTACTTTGCGTGATATTGCGGTTGGTGTCGGTTTAAAGGGTGCGCTCGATGATACGGTTCGTTTCTTTATCGCGAATTCCGCATCACCACGTAGACAGTTGCTTTATACCGATACATCAACAGCAGGGCCAATCTTTAGAACCGCTTGGCGCGCGGAAATGATTGAATCTTCAGCTGTTGGTTTTCACGCGGCAGCGATTGGTGATGCCAATAATGACGGTATCCCGGAAATCATTTTTGGTCGTTCATCAACACCATATCGTCTAAAGAGAGCGCAATGGGATGGTTCAAATTGGCAAGTTGATACAATCGCGCAGGTAGCTTCGTATATCTATGATATCGCAATTGGCGACCCAGATAATGATGGTCTTAATGAAATCTATTTTACAAATGGTACAGCCCTGATGAAGTGTTTCTGGAACACGGGCACTTCAACCTGGGACACGGTAAGAATTTGGACCAGCAGTGCGGGAACCATTTATGGTGTTGCAATTGGCAATGCCGACCCGAATAAAACAGGTAATGAGTTATATGTCTGTACTTATGGTCAGACCGTAAAACAATGGCATTCGGTCGGCGGCGCCGCGCTCAATTATGCCCCGATTGACTCATTCTATGCTGATGTTGACTTTTATGATATCGCAGTTGGCGATTATGACCCGTTAAATCCGGGCGATGAAATCGCAATTAATAACGGTTATGCATATGCTACATATGGTAATATTTTCTTGTTAAGAAATGATGGCACAACCTGGTGGCGAACCAGATTTATTCTTTATAGTGCATGGGGAATTTTAGGTGAAGTCAATATTGGCGGACCAGTATTTGACTTTTTCAATGGCAATGTGATGATTTTTACACCAGGTAGTGTTTCAGGTATGCCGATTGCATTATGGAAAGACGGAGAAAGTTATTATTACTGGCCGTTGCCAAGTATGGGCGGACCTATTTATTCAGGCATTGGTATTGGTAATATTAATAAGTGGCGAACAACCGCCAATGGTTCCCAAGAAGTGGTTATGGCAGGCGGCGCAACGGGTTCGCAATTCCCATTCTTGTATCAACAGAGTTTGCAGAATAACAACGATGTTGCGGTTATAGGCGTCGGTTTTGCTAACGCACCGGTTGTAGCTGGTGATTCGGCAATTGTGCAAGTAACTATTGAAAACACGGGTTACACAACTCAGACATCAATTGATGTTTATTATCGCACTCCTGCTGGACTGGTTGGTCCAGAGACTTGGACAGGCACTTTACCATATAACACAACTACCACTTTTAATTTTGCCACAAAACTTTATATGCCCGATACGACAACGATTGCAGTAATGTGTTCAACTGCACTTAGCGGTGGCGATGATTATCCTGCTGATGACTTTATGACCGCGAACTTAAAAGCCTATAATACTTTAAGTGGTACCAAGACTGTTGGAACAAGTGATGCGGACTATACAACAATTACCGAAGCATTAGCCGCATGGAATTCAAGCATAATTACGGGTAATGTTACCTTTGTATTAGTTGACGCCACTTACCCATCAGAAACCTATCCATTGACCATTTATGCCCCACCAGCTTATTCCGGTGGTAACTGGACACTAACCATTAAACCGCAAACTGGCGTTTCACCAGTGATTGAAGGTTCTAATGCAACCGCAATCTTTGATTTGAACGGTGTGCAAGGAGTAACTTTTGATGGCGACAATGGTGCGGATGGTAAAGATATGACCATTTCCAATACTAATACATCAGGTGCAACGATCAGATTTATCAATGGTGCTTCTTACAACACAGTTAAGAATTGCGTGGTTAAAGGAGTCGTTACAACCACAACCAGCGGTATTATCTTGTTCTCAACTTCGAGCGGTGCCACAGGTAATAACTATAATACAATTTATAACTGCGATATTACATCAGGTACGACTTTTGCTGCTAATGCGGTAACAGGATATGGTTCAGCCAATCCGAAATGGAATATGTACAACACAATTCAGAATTGTAATATCTACGATTTCTCGACTAATGGTGTATATGCCTATGCTAATGAAATGTTCTTAAATGTATTGAATAACAATATTACCACAGTCACGACTCAAACCAGCACTTCTATCAGGGGCGTTACTATTTATGGTTCTAACACAACTTGCGGTAATATCATTGGTAATAAGATCTATGAGTTCAAGTCTTCAGGCTCATACCCGTATTTCTATGGCGTGTATTTGTATTATGGTTCAACAACATATGTTACGACAGTTGCTAACAATATGATTCTCTTTGATGCAACAACTACCCACCCAAGCGCCTATATTTATGGTATTTATGAAGGTTCAGGTACAAATTATCTGTTTGACATTTATTATAACTCAATTTATTTTGGCGGTACTGATGTGACTGGTGGTTCTTCGTATGGTATTTATCGTGGCTATCAATCAATAATGAATGTGAAGAATAACATTGTCTTTAATAATCGTATGAATGGGACTAACACAAGTAATCATTATTGCTTCTATGCATCCAATACAGGAGCAGGGTTAGTTTCTAATTATAATGATCTATATGCGGGTGATGCGACATATGGTTATGTTGGTTATTGGACTTCAGCGCGTAAGACATTGCTTGATTGGCAAGGCGCTTCAGGTCAAGATCTTAATTCAATCAGCGCCAATCCTGACTTTGTTAGTGCTACTGATTTACACATTCAGAGTAGTTCGATGACTGTAAACCGCAAAGGAACACCAATTGCGACAATTACCACTGACTTTGATGGTAATACTCGCAACGGTCTGTTCCCAGATATTGGTGCGGATGAATATAACCCAGATATGCCAGGTGCACCAGTGCTAACCTATCCTGCAAGCAATGCGATTAATGTACCATTGTTTGGCAATTTACAATGGACTGCGAGCACGATGGCTCAGTACTATGATGTGTATCTGGATGTTAACAATCCGCCCGTAAATAAGGTCGGTTCGTTGGTTTCAGGTACATCTTATCCATATTCAGGTCTACCGGTGGGCACGAAACATTATTGGCAAGTAGTTGCCATTAATGATACGACAGGTGTTGGTGATGGTCAATTTACGCCATCAGCGGTAGATAGTTTCACAACCGCAACACCACCAAATGCGCCGAGCAATCTGGCAATTACGATAACTGGTACAACTTCACTGGAAATGGATTGGACTGATAATTCTACGGATGAAGATTCATTCTTTGTTTATCAATCCACCAATGGCACTGACTTTACCAAGATCGCATCACTGGACGCTAATAGCACTACTTATGGTGTGAGTGGTCTTTCTGCGAATACTCATTATTGGTATCGAGTGACTGCTTATAATAATATGACGGGTGAATCTAATTTCACGGCTGATGATGACTGGACTTGGGCAAATACGCCAGGTGCTCCGACTTTCTCAGATGTTGGTCCTTATTCAATGAAAGTTTATATTGATTTAAACGGCAATCCGACGACAACTGAATTTAATATTCGCGTTAATTATGGCACAGATGTGACCAAATATGTTGACCCAACCACAGGCACTTTAGTTGATGCAGTGGTTTGGGGTGATTATGCGGCATTTGGCGGTGCCAGCGGTATTGTGGTGAGTGGTTTAACGACCAATACCCAATATACTTTTGATGTGCAAGCCCGTAATGGCGCAATGATCAGTACTGCTTATGGTCCATCCGCAATGCAGACAACTCTGCCATATCGCGATGTTGGCGTGAGCGCAATTACAGTCCCACCAACCGGCACGATTGGCGGTGCTCAGATTACACCACAAGTCACGGTGATTAATAATGGTCAGATTTCCGAAGACATTACTGTAACCGCAGAAATCGCACCACCCAGCAATACTGTAATAATCGGCACGGGCACCTCAACTCAGAGATGGCCATTTGGTATGTATTGGGGATATGAGCGAACTGCAACAATCTATTTAGCAAGTGAAATCGGTTTTACTGGAACAATCAATTATCTTGATTGGTATATTGCATCGCTGGCTTCACATGCTGATGGTCCGGTCCGCATTTATCTAAAAACAACCACTGACGCAACATTTGCCGCGGCAACAACTTGGGCAGCCGAAACCGCAGGTGCAACATTAGTATTTGATGGTAACTTGACATTCACAGGCGGTGATTGGTATCGTGTTACAATTACACCATTTAACTACACAGGTGGCAATTTGAAAGTATTAGTGGAAACCAATTATGGCGGGACGGGTGGCGAAGGTTCTACTGCAAAAGCAATTAGATATACTTCAACCAGTCCAGATTATCGTCAGCAATACTGGTATGCAGATAACAACCCACCGACTGGAACTGGTACTCGTACTTACAACAGGTCAAATATCAGAATCGTCTGTCTCCCACCACCAATCTACACCAGCACAGTAGTAGTACCGAATGTGGCGGGCGGTTCAGACGCAACTGCGGAAGCATACTTTACGTCGTGGACACCACCAGCAACCGGTGATTATGTGTTCAAAGCATACACCACGCTTGCGGAAGATTTAAATCCTGCGAACGATGAAATGACCCGTCCATTCTCAGTTGATATGACACCACCAGCAGTACCAGCGTTGATCTCACCCGAAGATGGCGCAACCACTAATGCTTATCCAACCTTTGAATGGAGCTCAGTTGCAGATGCAGTTGAATATAACCTGGTTGTAGATGACGGCGTTGCTGAAACTGATCTCGATATTTATCAAACTGGTACTTCTTACACTCATCCAACTGCACTCACGGGCGGTACGGGCTATACTTGGAAAGTAAGAGCCAAAGACGCTTATGAAAACTGGAGTGATTTCTCAGCAACACGAAGCTTGATTGTTGACGATGTTCCACCAGCAGTGCCAACCCCAATTGCACCAGCCGAAAGTGCATTGGTCACAGCCGAAACTCAAGAGTTTGTCTGGAACTTAGTTGCTGATGCAGTGGAATACGAATTGGTAGTTGAACCTTATGTAGCACCAACCCCACCCGAATATACATTTACTACATCGGATACAACTTATCAGACTAACTTGCCAAGCGGTGTTTATACTTGGAAAGTAAGAGCTAAAGACGCAGTTGGCAACTGGTCAGATTATTCAACACCAGTCTACTTCACATTACAATTGCCCGCCTGGGTGAAACTTGCTGATGAAGTACCACAAGCATACGATGTCAAAGCAGGCAAATTTGTGAAAGACGGTGGTTCAATGGTCGCAGTTGGCAATTCCTTCTATCTCTTCCCAGGTAATAAATCATGGTACTTCTATAAATATACTCCTGGCGGTGAACCTGCATTTGAAACATTAGAATCAATTCCATACGGCTTCAAATATGATCCGAAAACCACCACTTATGACCCAACCAAGATCAATAAGAAGAAAGTTGGCAAAGGCGCAGCACTCTGCTATGATGGCGACAGCATAATTTATGCGGTGAAAGGTAACGGTACCTTTGAATTCTGGGCATATGACATGAGAACCACAGTGGAAACGATTCCGCATCCGGATCCAGAAAGCGTCCAGATTATCGTGACTGGTCCACACTGGGTAAGCAAAGCCTTTATCCCGGCAACCAAAGGTCTGAAGGCTGGTTCTTCAATTACCTGGTATAATGGTAAAGTCTATCTCTTAATCGGTGGCGCAAAAGCAGAACACAAATACTTCTGGGTTTATGACCCGACTGCTGATACCGCAGGCGGTACACCATGGACTGAACTCACCAAACCCAGCTTTGGTATTAACAATAAAGCCTGGAAAGATGGTAGTGCACTCTCAACAATGGGTAACTTAATCTACGCACTCAAAGGTAAAGATAAATACAATCCGCTCTGGGTTTACGATCCAAGCCGAGATACTCTTGGCGATACTCCATGGGCTGAATTAGAATCTATACCACAAGCCTATCCGACTTCAATGATTGAAAAACCGAAGAAGAACAAGATCGGCGATGGCGGTGCCTTAACCAATGACGGCGCAGTGCTCTACGCAATCAAAGGCGGCGGCAAACAAGACTTCTGGATGTATACACCGGCTTATGATACACTACCTGGTCAGTGGACACCGCTCTGCACAATTCCAAGAGGCGATGCCGGCAAGAAAGCAGTACCAAAGACCGGTGCCGCACTTGCTTATGCGAATGGCTATGTCTGGTTAATGAAAGGTAATAACACGCAAGAACTCTGGCGTTACAATGTCTTAGCCAAAGAAGCCAAAGTCGCACGCACTGCTCGCACTTACGCTGCAGTGATGGTTGAAAATACCAAAGCAACCGCGCTCTTCAATCTCACCGTCGCACCGAATCCATTCACCAAACTGGCAACCGTCCGTTATAATGTACCGGTTAGCGGAAAAGTCTCTGTCAAACTCTATAATGCAACGGGTCGCTTAACTGAAACTCTACTTGAAGGTACGATGAATGCAGGTGCTTACACAATGAATCTCAATGCCGAAAGATTAGCCAAAGGCGTCTACTTCCTCAAGTTCGAAAATGAAAATCACTCTTCACAAGTGAAACTGATCGTTCAGTAAAAAGTATAAAAATCTAACCCCGGGGCTCATGTGAGCCCCGGTTTTTTTATATATGCCGTCGGTAAGATTGCTTCGTCGCTATCGCTCCTCGCAATGACAAGACTACACAAATGTCATTGCGAGACCACGAAGTGGTCGTGGCAATCTTACATACGGTAACAAGATGAGATTGCTAAAGACTGTCGGTAAGATTGCTTCGGTCGTTACACTCCCTCGCAATGACATAACGCAAGGCGTCATTGCGAGCGAATGAAATGAGCGTGGCAATCTTATAACCACTTCAGAACACTTATCAAATACTTTTATAAAATCGCAGGGCACACTCTAACCTTGTTGGTTATCAGATAATTAAGTTAGCAGGTCACCTTGTAGGTTGCCTATTAGGTAGCCCCCCGGCTCACCTATTATGTGACCGACGATGTCATTATAAAGATTACTAATTCGGTTATCTGTTATATTATCTTCTATTTTAATTAGTAGGTTAGATAACCGATTGCCCAACATATTGTCTTGATGATGACCGACTGGGTTATTTAGATGGTTAAGTAAGGTATCAAGAATCTTTTATGGTTATAATCTTAAAAAAGATAAAGACATAAAGGAAAGTAAGGACAAAGAGATGATTTTAGATTTTTTACTGTCTGTAAGATTGCTTCGGTCGCTTTGCTCCCTTGCAATGACAAATGGGAAAGACTGTCGGTAAGATTGCTTTGGTCGCTTTGCTCCCTCGCAATGACAAGACTACACAAATGTCATTGCGAGCCATCAAAGATGGCGTGGCAATCTTACATACGGTAAATAATATTCTATCTTAAATCTACACCCCTGTACTATATGATTATTTAGCCAATCAAATCTTTTTTTACCACACGGCTAACTTATTTAGGGTTATTTAGTTATTAGTTTTGAATTTTTAATAACAACTTATAAATTAGTTGACAGGTTAGGATTTCATCAATACAATTACTTATTTAGGGTAGTTATTATTTATATTATTTTATAGTTATAAATTTAGAATGCTCATAATTGTCTTTTTAAAAACAAGGAGTTGGGTTAGATGAGAGTAAAAGTTTTTGTAATATTCTCTTTATTGTTTGTTTTTTTTCTTAATGGACAAGAGTTAGAATTAACTAAATCACCAATCATTCCCAAGATTGATGATGAGTATAGTGATATTACAATTCGGTTTGATACGACTCGGATTTTGCCACCTCCGACACCAAGTGGTATTTTTAGAGATATTGCAGTCGGCACTAATTTTAAGGGTTTGGCTGATGATACGGTCAGGATTTTCGCAGTAATGGCAACGGCACCTTTCTATGCTATGCTCTTTAATGATACAACGACTAATCCGCCACTTAAAGTTGCCACTGCGGGTTGGCAACGACACGGCGCCAACGGACGCTATATTGATTCAGTTGCCAAAGGTTTGTGGGGCGCTGCAGTTGGCGATATAAATGACGATGGCATCACAGATATGGTTTATGGACAAGCCGATACTTTTCTTGGTCGTTCACGATTGTATCGAGCCTGGTGGAACGGTACGAGTTGGTCAAAAGAGTCAATCGCAGTTTTCCCAGGTGCAATCCGAGATATTGCAATTGGTGATGCCGATAATAATGGGAATATGGATATTGTGGTTGCAGCTCGGAATGCAGTTTATCGGGTTCGTCGCAGCGGCGCGAGTTGGGCAAGAGATTCTTTGTGGGCATCAAATTATATATGCTACGGAGTGGCGATTGGTGATTTTAATTCTCTTTATGCAGGCAACGAGATTGCCGTCGTAACCCAAGAAGCACGCTTGCAACAGATTCGCTGGACGGGTTCAACTTGGACAAATAACCAAATCTTCGCAACGAGTCAATATTCTCTTGCTTTTGATGATGTCGCGATTGGTGATATTGACCCTGCCTGGCCAGGCAATGAGATTATTGTTTATAATAGCGGTAATTTTCTAACTTATGGTAATCTTTTTATCTTTAATTATTATAGTGGAACTGCCAATTTAAGACAGTTAGGTGCTTATTTTTATCAGGACGGTTTTGGTAAAGCCGGTGAATTGTGTGTTGGTAATGTCTATGAATTGGCAGATTATAACCAGGTGGTAATGACCGCTGGTGATGCGACAAATAATAATTATCCGATTATCGTCTGGAAATCAGACACCACTTTTTGGATGCGAGCAATGCCCCGAAGCACAAGTCCAATGTATGGCGTTGGGATTGGTGATATCAATAAGCATCGCGGTGGTAGTACGCAAGAAATGGTGATCGCGTTGAATAACCGCTTGTATGAATATGAACAGCGGCGATTGTTTAATGTTGATGTTGCAGTGCGCGGTCTTAATTTTACCCCGACCATTGTTGCTCAAGGCGATTCGGCAAGTGTAAAAGTGAGAATTATAAATTATGGTTATAATACCCAAAATGCAATCCCCATATCTTATCAGACCGATGGCGTATTGGTACATGAAACCTGCTTTGTCTCTTTACAACTCGGCGATTCGACCGAATATACTTTTCGAAAGAAGTATTTTTGTGCCAGTGCTGGTTTTATTAATTTTCGCGCTTATGCCAGTGTTGCGGGCGAACAGTATCCATGGGATGATACAACGACCAATACGCTGCAAGTTAGGACAGTGTTAAGCGGAGTTAAAACTGTTGGTGGGGGCGGTGATTTTGTAAATCTAACCAATGCGATTAATAATTGGAATAATTCAGTAATTAAAGGTAATGTTACTTTTCAATTGTTAGACGATGTTTTTAGTAGCGAGACTTATCCGCTGGTAATAAATAAACCCGTCGAATATCGAGATAGTACCTGGTCTTTGGTAATTAAACCCGTAAGCGGACGATTTTCACAATTTAGTGGCAATCACACGGTCACCTTGGTGGATTTAAATGGAATTACTAAAGTGACTATTGATAGCGTAGCATTTATGAACAGTAGTAGCGGCGCGGTGCTAAGATTCAGTAATGGCGCATGTAATAATCAAGTTAAGAATGCAGTTTTTAAAGGCAGTTGTCCATCAGTTAATAGCGGTGTCTTAGTCTTTGGTGGAAGCGATGCCAGTAGCGGTAATAATGATAATTTAGTAGAAAACTGTATTGTTACTAAACATACTACTTATACACCAGCAAATGGCGTGTTCTTTGATGGTACTGAGAACAGAGCAAATACAAACAATGTCATTAAGAAATGTCAGATTTATAATTTTAGCAATAGCGGAGTTTATCTTAAAGATAATAGTCTTAACACAATGATTACCGAATGCGATATCTATAGTCAACAAGGGCAGGTGAGTTCTTATTTATACGGCATTGTGATTGAAGATTTAACTGTCGCGGGCACTAAGATCTTAGCCAATAAGATTCATGACTTAATAACTGCCCAAAGTAATGCTACTATCTGCGGGATTTATATGTATTATGGCTCAACCACCAACCCGACCGTAATTGCCAATAATTTTATCTATTTAGACGCGAGCGTCCAAAATAATCAAGCAACGATTTATGGCATCTTTGAAAATACTTATATCGATGTGATGATTGATATCTATTATAACTCAATTTATATTGGTGGTAATAACTTAACCGCCAATTGTAATTCATATGGGCTATATAAGAACTACGCCTGTCGTATGAATTTTAAGAATAATATTGTTTTCAATAACCGCACTCAGAGTGCTAATGGTGGTAAGCATTATGCGATTTATGCGGCAAATACCGCAGGTATTTTTAATAGTGATTATAATGATTTATATGTGGCTAATCCCGGCGGAAGTAGTGGTCAGTTGATTGGTTATTTTAATACTCCGTGCACAACTTTAACTCAATGGCAAACGCACTCGGGTCGAGATGCCAATAGCATCAGTAAAAATCCAAACTTTATCTCAGTTAATAACTTACATATTAATCCCTGGTCACCAAATGTTGACCGCAAAGGCACTCCGATTAGTACGGTGATTACAGATATTGATGGTGAAGAAAGGCATCTCACCAACCCTGATATCGGTGCGGATGAATATGACATTGTTCCGCCATCCGCCTTTGAGTTGGTCAGCCCAGTTAATAATGCAATTTTAGTGCCCATTCATGGTTATTTAATCTGGCGTGCCTCTGTAGCTGCGGAATATTATGATGTGATGTTAGATACAGTCAATCCACCAATACAAAAAGTAAGCGCTCTGCAAACCGATACTTTTTATTATTATACCAACTTATATTCTAATAAGAATTATTATTGGCAGATTAAAGCATTTAATGATACCAACCCAACTGAAGCCATGACTGTCTCGGCAATCTGGAAGTTTACCACCGTACCCCTGCCAAATGCACCGAGTAATCTTGTCATCAGTAATGTTACGGAACAATCAATGAGTTTGAGCTGGACCGATAATTCTAATGATGAATTGGGATTTTATATAAGATGGGATACGATTGTTAATGGTAATTATAATAATATCGATTCAGTAGCCACGAATGTTACTAATTATACTGCTCATAATTTAGTGCCCAACCAACATTATTATTGGCGTGTTTCTGCCTATAACCAATACGGCTATCGTGGTTATTGTGCAAAAGATAGTGCAACATTGGCGGAAATACCAGGTGTCAGCCAGTTAGATAGTGTCGGTTTTCAAACTATGAAATTTATACTCAATCCCAATAATAATTCTCCATTAACTAATTTTTGCGTGCGGGTTAGTTATCAAGCCAAAACCGACAAATACTTACATCCAAATGGAGTTTTAGTTGACACGGTGGTTTGGGCAACTTTTTATACTTTTGGCGGACAAAACGGTCTCATCGTCAATAATTTAATGCCGAATACTGCCTATAATTTCCAAACCCGAGCACGAAATCAATATGGAATCGTGACTAATTATGGTCCTGGTGTCGTCAAGACAACTATGGCACCTTTGTCAATCTATTATACAGAATCATTTGAAAACGAAGGTTTCCCACCATTTGGTTGGCAACAGCAAGTGATTGTTAGCGGCGGCACCAATTGGTCAAAGGTCAGCGCTGGCACTTATCCGAATCAAACACCTTATCACGGTAATTATCAGGCAAAGTATAATAGTTATAATGTGAGTAGTAATGCACATAGTCGATTGATCATGCCACCCGTTGACCTTATCAATTCAGTGCGGGCAAGTTTGAAATTCTATATGTATCACGATAATCAATCGACTAATCCAGATAGTTTGGTGATTGAAAGTTCAATTGATAATGGTAATAGTTGGCGACGCATTAGTAAATTTAATCGTTATAGCCCAAGTAGTGGTTGGCAACAACATTTGGTATCGCTCCAAGCTGATAGTGGATATATTAGTTTAATTGCTTTTCATGCTTATAGTGGCAATGGCCGTAATATTTATATTGACTCAATCGCAATTGTTCCGAATCAAGATGTGATGATTTCAGAAATAATCCGACCCAATCTAAATGAAGAAAAACGAGTTGGCTTTAATCCCCAAGTGCGAGTTGTTAATAATTCTACCCAAACCTTAACTATTCCGTTACAAGCTGAAATCTATAAACCTGCAAGTGGATTTTATCAAGGGTTTGAGCAAAGTGTATTTCCACCTTTGAGTTGGACTGTTTATAATAATGATGGGGGAAATTTCTATTGGCAACGTAGTACAAGTAATCCGTATCAAGGATTAGCATGTGCCGCAAGCCCAAGTGAAGGTGGAAGTCACAGAAATGATGACTGGTTGGTTTCATCTAAGATTAATGTGCAGAGCGGCGACCAGTTGAGATTTTATTATAAAACGACCGCAGTAGGTAATGATTCATTGGAAGTATGGCTTTCTAATACCACGAATGCATTGAGTAGTTTTATAACCCGGCTCGATGCTTTTGGTGTCCGCAATACTAATTATCAAGAACGAGTGATTAATTTAAGTTCTTACAGCGGACAGCAAATTTATTTGGCTTTTGTAAATAAAAGTTTGGGAGGTAATACAATTTTGCTTGATGAAATTAAAGTTAATTATCAGGCTGATAGTTTAGTTTATTTAGATCGCGATACTGTCTTTGCTCTCTCAGGAAATAATAGTGTTTTAGTGAGTCTGCTGAGTTGGACACCAATGGTGGAAGGCCAATATAAATTTATCGCTTATTTGCCAAATTTGAATAATTATCAAGAACAGGTCTTTTCGGTAAATCCAATTATGCTTAATCTTTTGAGCCCGTATCCAAATCAATTTATAAATGACACAACCCCCACTTTTGATTGGCAAGATATAAGCGGAGCAAATCAATACCAGCTTCAAGTTAGTAACGATTCTAATTTTACCAGTCCGTTCCTGGATGAGACAGTTAATTTGTCAAGTTATACTGTTAGCAATAACAACGCATTAGCCCAAGGCAGTTATTTTTGGCGTGTGCGGGTAACTTTACCAGCACCGCCAGACCCGTATTCAGAAATCCGCAAGTTTATTATCGATACCGAAGCACCCGCTGCACCGTCGCCAATCTCACCCGTTTGTAGTTTACTTACGAATAATCGTCAACCGACTTTTATCTGGCATCAAGTAAGTGGAGTTGATTTGTATAATCTTAAGATTTTTAGTGGAGAATCAACGGTGGTGAGTGTTAACATTACTGATACTATTCATACTTTAACTCAATTATTAAACGAAGGTACTTACCGCTGGCAAGTGAGTGCTAAAGATTCTGCCGGTAATTGGTCAGTTGGTTCTGAGATTCGAGTGTTGTTAATTGATTTAACGCCACCTGCACGACCGATTTTAATTGCACCTGCTAATAATGCGATTATTGCGGGTCGTCCCCAAGTTTTAATATGGAGTTCAGTTGCCGATGCCGTGCTCTATAATCTTATTGCTGGCCAGAGCGAAGAGAGTTTTTATTTGACAGATACAACTTATGCTCTTAATTTTGACCGTGGAACTTACCAATGGTTAGTGCGCGCTAAAGATTCAGCCGGTAACTGGTCTGAATTTACAGAACCGCGTACATTTATTGTGCAGACAGGGTGGATAAGAAAAGCAGATATACCAAGTGTATCGTCAACCAAATTTGTTAAAGATGGTGGCGCATTAGTAGGAGTTGGTAATACCGTTTATGCCTTTCGTGGTAATAAATCAAATGAGTTCTATAAATATATTGTTGCGGATGACATCTGGCAAAATGCGGAAACAATTCGATTTACTTATAAACCAAATGATCCCCTAAAATTAAACACAAAACGAGCGGGCAAAGGCGCGGCTTTGTGTTTTGATGGGGAACAGACCATCTATGCCACTAAAGGCAATAGTACTTTTGAATTATGGCGCTTTAATATTAATAGCAACCAATGGATTTTTGATACTTTTGTACCCACTAATAAAGCACTTAAAGGTGGCACGGCAATAGTATACTTAAATGGCAAAGTGTATCTCTTGGCGGGTAATCAGAAAAAATACGAACCGAACTTTTTTGCTTATACTCCACAAACAAAGAGTTGGCAAACTTTACAGCCCGCGCCATTAATTCCTGATGGTAAAACCTATAAAGATGGTAGTGGTTTGGCTGTGTTGCAAGGTAAGATTTATGCTTTAAAGGGTAGTGCTAAATGCAATTATTTTTATGCTTATGATACAATCTCTAACCAATGGACACATTTACAATACGAATCAATACCACAAGCCCATCCGATGTTTGGTAAAAAGACCAAGGTTAAAGATGGTGGCAGCATAACATCAGATGGTGAGCGCATTTATGCGATAAAAGGTGGCAAACGAAATGACTTTTGGTGTTATCAGAATGGCACTTGGATACCTTTAGAAACCATTCCCAAATCTGCAAGTTATCCCAAAACAGGTGCGGCGCTTACTTATACCAATGGCAGGATATATCTCTTGAAAGGCAATAATACGAAAGAGTTTTGGACTTATATCATTAGTGAAATAAGTGAAATTGGAAAACCGAACGAAAAAACTGCTCTGACCTTGAGCACACTTCAATCAGAAATTGACAATAATAGGCATTCAGGTTTAACAATAAATCCTATTCTGATTAAGAGTTCAGCGACGATTCGATATTCGGTGACACAAGCAGGTAAGGTTGCTCTTAAAGTTTATAACACTTCGGGCGAATTAATTCAAAGTATTCTTGAACAAGAGCAACAAATCGGGGTTTACGAATTACCTTTTGCTGTTCAAAATTTAAGCAAAGGTGTTTACTTTATTAAATTTGTTAATGAAAATTTTATAGCTCAAGAAAAAATTATTATTCAATAACGACTTTATTTGCAATCAGTAACATTATTAAACATACTTTATTTATTCCTAACGATCATTAAATCTTGATAACTTGACATGTTTAGTTTTTCAAGATAGAGTTATTAGAGTTATAGACGAGGAGAGAAAAGATTTTTATTTTGATTAATAAAACAATTAATATCTTATATATTCTTGGCTTTATCATTATTTGTATTGCTCGCTATGTGCAAAGCCGAGCGAATAAAATGAATCAATTAGTTGTATTTAAAAGCTCTCTTTTGGACCGATTATTATTAAGTCTTAATTCATTCGGTTATATTATTTTTCCAATATTGGTGATGATTACTAACTATCTTAATTTTGCTAATTATCGTTTGTGGATCGGATTTAAGTTTATTGGCTTAATTTTATATTTGACTGCAATTTATATTATTATCAAGGCTCAAATCCAATTAAATCATTCTTGGTCTCCGTGGTTAGAATTATACAAAGGACACAAATTAGTTGGTCATGGATTGTTTAAATATATTCGCCATCCTATTTATGCAGCACACTTTTTATGGGCATTTGCATTGCCTTTAATATTTCATAATTGGATTGCAGGTTTTGCATTATTTGTTACCTTTTTACCGTTTTATCTTTATCGGGTGAGACGCGAAGAAAAAATGCTTTTAGAATATTTTCCAAATGAATATCGTCTTTATATGCAACGAACCAACCGTATTTTCCCAAGTTGGTGGCATTTTTAGGTATTGACAAACTTTTAGAGCATTAATATAATAAATCAGAATAAAGGAGGAATTATGATACGAACTATGTGTATTATATTAAGTTGTCTTGCAATCACCCTGTTGGGACAAAATCTCCAAGCTACAAACTTTAATGAAGAATTTGGTGTTGAAATTGTTGAACAAAGCAATATTAAATTCAATAAGTTATCATGGACACGACCGATTGTTAATTGGCAAACTGGTGTTTTAATGACACCGGTGTCAGGCGAATCGTTAGGATTGTTTGATCCTTATGATGGGAACTATCTTGGTTCTTTATGTTATATTGGCACGAATACACCAATTAATGCAGTGCAAGGACCAGATAATAATATTTATATCTCTTATCAAGTTGGAGATAAAGTAGAAATGTTTGATACTTTGGGGAATTATCTCGGTGTGTACGCCACCGCAGCGAATGGTTTAGATAATACTCGTGGTATTGCTTTCCGAGATAGTCATCTTTTCATAACCAATGGGTCACCGGCGTTGAAGACAATTGAAATGTCAGGTCCTAATACAGTGCATAGAATTTTTATTCAGGACGGATCAGATCCGTTTGATATCTGGTTTTTCCCCAACGGCAAGTCGTTGGTATCAGACATTGCAGGCACTACCGACAATGTAAGAATCTATGACACAAATGGTATTTATATCAGAAATATCTTCTCTATTAACTTTCCAGAACAGATTCAAGATGATCCCGCATATCCGGGACGATTTATGGTTGCGGGTTTTAGTACCAATAATATACAACTATTTGATACTACAGGAGTAGTTTATAGAACCTATGCTTTATCAGGAGCGCGAGGCGTTTATCGATTAGGTAATGGTAATATTTTAGGTACTAATGGTACCGCGGTTTATTCAATAGACTCAGCAAGTGGCGCTGCAACTATAAAGCGCAGTGGACAAGGACGCTTTATTGAGCTATATCGTCTCAGCGGAGCTGGAATTTCGGATGGCATAAACAATCAGTATTTAGTTAAAGTAGAAAATATTTATCCTAATCCATTCAATAAGCAGACAGTGATTCAATATCAGCTCAATCAAGCAACTCCGATAACTGTGAAAATTTATAATTGTCTAGGTCAGGAAGTCAAGACTTTAGTAAATCATTATCAAACACCGAATTCTTATCAACTAATTTGGGACGGAAAGGATAATTTTGGAAAGACGGTTGCCAACGGCATTTATACAATCAAAATCAACACACCATATCAGAGTAAACATTTGCAATTGATATTGGTCAAATAAGAAAAAATACAGACGGGAGAAATTAGATGCGTAAACGCGCGAGAGCGAAGAAGTAGGTTTATGTTTTTTTTACCTTTTTCAATAGTTGTTTTTATAATATTTATTTTATTATTACCACTATTGTTTGTTTTATTTTCGGTTGGAGCCGTCGGAGTTGCATTTCAAAAGCTTGGGATGTCTCCAGTTAGCGGAATTATGTTTTTCTTGTTATCACTTATAGGAAGTACAATAAATATTCCTTTATATGAAAAGCAAATTGAAGTTACGAATGACTTTGAAATATCAAGTCTGCATCAATTTCTTTTTGGTATTAAACCACAATTTTTGCAGAAACAGTTGATAGCAATTAATGTCGGCGGGTGTATTTTACCATTATTGTTATGTTTTATGCTATTATTTCGAGTACCGTTAAGACCAGTAATAATCTGTACCGTAATAATGATAATTACCTGTAAGTTTTTAGCAAGACCGACACCGGGTATCGGAATTGCTATTCCTGCTTTTTTTCCCCCAATCATTTCTGCAATATTAGCAATTCTAATTGCGGGTCGTAATTATGCACCGGGAGTTGCGTATATTTCGGGCGTCCTTGGCGTCCTGATTGGTGCTGATTTGTTTAATTTGAAGGCAATTGAAAAAATGGGGCGTGGCGTGATGAGCATCGGTGGCGCCGGAGTTTTTGATGGTATTTTTTTAGTAGGTATTATTGCGGTGTTAATAACTTGAGATATTAATTACCGCCTGACAATTAAGTGAATATTTTTTATGATGAAATAATCAAGTTTTATTATTTTCTAAAGAGGAATGTTTTTTGATTGTTTTTTTATAACGACATTTAGGAAAACCAGAGCAAGCCACAAAATTACCGAACCGACCTTTTCGTTGGACTAAATTTTTACCACATTCAGGGCATTTTTCGGAGAGTACTATTGGTTCTTCTTTTGCGGTTTTTACAATATACTTACATTGCGGATAACCGGAGCAAGCAATAAATTTACCATACCGCCCAATGCGTTCTGTTAATTGTTTCCCACATGTAGGACAAATGTCTTGTAGAAGATTTAGTGATTCTTGGGTTATATCTTTTTTGATATACTTACATTGCGGATAACCGGAGCAGGCAACAAATTGTCCATAACGTCCCCAGCGGCGAATTAAATTTTTACCACATTCAGGGCATTTTTCGGATAGTTGTTCAATATTATTATGCTTAATAGTTTCACTCTTAAGATGCATTTTGTCTAAATCTTGCTTAAATGGTTCATAGAAATTGCTTATTACTTTTTGCCAACTTTCTTTCGCTGCTTCAATTAGGTCAAGTTTTTCTTCCATTTCTTTCGTAAAATTAATTTCAAAAATATTATCGAAATGTGGTATTAAAATGTCGTAGACTAAAAAACCGAGTTTAGTTGGCCATAGCCGTCCTTGTTTTTTTTCAACATAGCGGCGTTCTAATACAGTTGATACAATTGTAGCATAAGTTGATGGTCGGCCAATGCCATTAGTTTGAAGTTTTTTGATAAGGCTGGCTTCGCTGTAGCGAGCAGGCGGTTGTGTAAAATGTTGTTCAGAATTTATATTTTTTAAAGAGAGCAATTGATTTTGCTTAAGCGGCGGTAATGATTTAGTAATGATAGTAGTGGGCAGAATTTTCTCAAATCCATTAAAGGTTTGTTTAATGTCTTGCGCCTTAAAAGTATATTTTCCGCCGGTTATTTCAACATCAGTTGTTAAATACTCAGCATCGCTCATTTGAGATGCAAGATACCGTCGATAGATTAAATCATATAACTTGAATTGATCCTGCGTAAGAAAAGATTTAATACTTTCTGGTTCGTAATTTATAACCGTCGGACGAATTGCTTCATGAGCACCTTGGGTTAATATGCGTTCTTTGTAAGTTCTGACTTGGTCAGGAAGGTAGTTCTCGCCGAATTTCTCTTTTATATATTGACGGGTCATATTAATAAATTCTTCGGCTATCCTTACCGAATCAGTTCGAGGGTAAGTTATCAAACCCACTTCTTCATCCTTAAGCTTGATTCCTTCAAATAATTGTTGAGCTAAAAACATAGTTTTTTTTGATGAGAAATTTAGTTTTCGTGATGCTTCTTGTTGAAGAGTTGCAGTTATGAACGGTGGCGGTGGTTTAATATGACGAGTCGTTGTTTTTAATTGAGATATATAGTAATTGGTAATTGACTTGAGTTCTTTTATTATTTCTTCCGCCTCTTGTTGATTTTTAATTATTATTTCTTGATTATTAATTTTGGCAAGTAAAGTGCTAAACTCTTGTTTAGTGTCTGTTGAGAAAATAACCTTAATAAGCCAATATTCGTCAGGTATGAATTGTTCAATTTCTCGTTCTCTTTCGATAATCAATCGCAGCGCGACAGTTTGCACACGACCCGCGGAAAGACCGCTTTTAATTGTTTTCCATAAAACGGGTGAGACCAAATAGCCAACTAAACGATCTAATACACGTCGCGCAGTGTGGGCAAAAACTTTATTTTGGTCGATGGATAAAGGACTATTTAACCCTTTTTCAATACCCCTCTTGGTTATTTCATAGAACAAGACTCGTTGTGGTTTTTTGCCATTTTGGATTTCTTCGGCAATGTGAAAAGCAATTGCTTCGCCTTCTCGATCAGGATCTGTGCCAAGATAAATTTCCTGAGCCTTCTTTGCAGCCTTCTTTAATTCATTAATTATTTTGCCTTTTCCACGAATCTTTATATAGGTTGGGGTAAAATTGTTTTCAATGTCAATACCAAGTTTTGATTTAGGAAGATCTTTAATGTGCCCACGAGATGAAAGTACAATAAACTTTCCACCCAAAATACGCTTGATCGTATGCGCTTTCGTTGGTGATTCGACAATTAAAAGTTTATTTGACATAATATTTTTATACTATAGGTGAAATATAAATAAAATCAAGAGTAAACTGAAAAATCTTTCTTATAGCAATATTGACTTTTTATTAACTTATAATAGGGCATCAAAGATTATCCTATATTCTTGACAGCGATTAAACAGCAAGTTATATTATCTTTAATGCGCCAAGATGATTTTAAGACTCTATTTGATATTCTTAAGATTATTAATTCAATTTTTGATTATCGTGAACTACTAGAAAGGATAATGGATTTAGCAATTGAAAATCTTTCAGCCGAACGTGGTGTTATTGTCATTAAAGACGATAAAGGAATTAAACCCGTTGTAGCAAGAGAGTTTTCCCAAAAAGATTTATCTGATTTAACCGAAATATCAAGTAGCGTTTTACATCAAGTATTACTTAACCAAAAACCATTAATAATTCACAATGCTTTAGATTCTACTGAGTTTAGTTCTGCCCAAAGTGTTATTTTACATAATATTCAATCCGTTATGTGCGTGCCTTTGTTGTCACGCGATAAATTATTGGGCGCGATCTATGTCGATTCGCGTAGTAAAAAGGGTGTTTTTACGAATGACGATTTGGAATTTCTCACGGCCTTCTCTCACCAAGCGGCATTAGCCATAGAGAATGCGAAACTACGTGAATTATTATTAGAAGAAAATAAATATCTTAAAACTGAATTAGTTAAGTCATCGCAATTTGATAATATTATTGGCCATAGCCCTGCAATGTTAAAGGTTTTTGATATTATGCGTAAAGTATTAAATTCCAATATTGCGGTTTTAATTGAAGGTGAAACCGGTACTGGTAAAGAGTTGGTAGCACGAGCATTACATTTCAATGGGACGCGTCAAAAAGGAAGATTTGTTGCTGTATATTGTGGTAGCCTACCCGAAACACTTTTAGAATCAGAATTGTTTGGTTATAAGAAAGGTGCTTTTACGGGTGCTCTTGCTGATAAAAAAGGACTTTTTGAAGAAGCTGATCAAGGCACTTTGTTTTTAGATGAAATCGCGGACATCAATTTAACTACCCAAGCTAAGTTATTGAGATTTTTACAAGAGGGTGAATTTCGCCGAATTGGTGAAAATATTGTTCGTCGTGCTGATGTACGAATTATTTCTGCAACCAATAAGAGTTTAAAAGAGGCAGTTAAGCAGGGCAAATTTCGAGAAGACCTATTCTTTCGTATTCAGGGGGTTACAATTACATTACCGCCATTACGCGAACGGGGCGATGATATAATTCTATTGGCAAATCATTTTTTAAAACGGTATTGTGAAAAAGAGCACAAATCAATTAAAGGTTTTACTAAATCAAGTTTATCATTGTTATTAAATTATTCTTGGCCAGGAAATGTTAGGGAATTAGAAAATTCGGTTGCACGCGCTTGTGCACTTACCGTTGATGAATATATTAAACCCGAAGATTTAGGAATAGTGATTTCTAATGAATTGTCAAATAGTAAGTTGAAGCAGGAAATTAAAGATAAAGAACGAGAATATATTATTAAGATTTTACAAGAAGTTGGTGGTAATCGCAATCAAGCGGCTCGACGATTAGGCATTAGTCGCCGTACCCTGCAATATAAATTGAAAAAATTAAATATTACCGATTTGTGATTTTACAACCAGGATTCATTTTTGGAGAGAAATATGAGATTGTCGCTTTGCTTTCGAGTGGTGCTCAAGCGGCCGTTTATAAGGCAATTCAAAAACCATTAGAACGCCCTGTTATTTTAAAAGTATTAAGTCCTGCATTAGTATCGAATTCAGAAATGGTGGCACGCTTTGAACGAGAAGCAAAATTATTAAGCTCCCTTAATGACGATGGTATTGTTAAAGTTTATGATTTTAATAATGTAAATGGGGTTTATTTTTTTGTTACGGAGTATATTGCTGGTAAAAGTATTAAAGAACTATTAGATGAGAAAAAACGATTAGCAGTTCCTTTAGCAGCTTATATAATAGTAGAAGCAAGTCGTATTCTCGCGCGTCTGCATAGTCAGGGTATTATTCATCGGGATATCAAACCTGCCAATATTATTTTAAGTAATGATGGTAAAATAAAATTAACTGATTTTGGCTTAGCTTTTTCACAAGCTTTACCCAGCTTAACTATTGAAGGCAGTATTTTAGGAACACCGGCTTATATGTCACCCGAACAAATTTTAGGCAAATCAATTGATAATCGTACCGATATATATTCTTTGGGCGTCGTGTTTTATGAATTAATAACCGGGATTAATCCTTTCTTAGCTAATTCATTTTCGGCGATTTTACATAAGGTTTTAACAGTTAAGCCAATACCTTTTTATAAACTTGACCCACCCCTAAAAGATACAGAAGATTTATGGCATCTCGTTAAAAAGATGTTAAATAAAAATAAAGAAGAGCGTATTAGCGATATTACAGATGTACTTAATGAATTAGAAATATGGTTTGAGCAAAATGCGATTGATCGATCTGCGATTAATAAATTTTTGTTCGAAAATCAAGAAATGATGGACACTAAAACAATCCCAGTTAAGAAAAAAATAAAAAGTTTAATAATTATACCGATAATGCTGCTTGTGGTAGTGGCAATAATAATTGGGAATTCAGTTTATAATAAAGTTAGAATAAAATCCAGTAATCAAAATATTATTAATAAAGAGATACATAATAACCACTTAAGTAACATAAAGGTCGAGAGCATAACTTCATTGCCGCAAAAAAATGTTTTAGTTAATGAGCCTTCTGAAAAAGAACAAATCCCAAGACAACAAGGGAATGCAAAACTGCGAGTAAATGTTGTGCCTTGGGCAACTGTATATCTTGACAATCAAGAAATTTTTACCACCCCCAAAGATACTGAACTAATAGTAGATGTAGGTAAACATATTTTGAAAATTGTTAATCCTAATTTTCCACCTGTTGAATCGTTATTAAGTGTAATGCCTGATCAAAATATGCAAATTACGATTGATTTAACAGCACGGGTGGGTTATTTACAGATTTCCGTGAGTCCCTGGGCCGATGTCTATATTGATGATATATATAAAGCGACCACACCGATTGCTCAACCATTAATGATAAGCGTCGGCAGAAAGCGGCTAACCCTCAAGAATCCGTATTATGCGCCCTATCACGAAACAATTTATTTTAACTCTAAAGAAACAGTAGAAAGAAATATTATTTTAAAATAATGTCAAATAACCAAATTCGTCCTATCACAGTTAATATACTTTGGAAATGTTTTACTTTTTATGGCACGATATTTGCAGTATATTAATAATATGAATAGATCAAAGTTGATTTTTATATTTTTATTTCTAATTAACTTAGCATTAGCACAATGGGTTATTAAAAGACCAATGCCCCATGCTCGTTATGGTGCAATGGCAGCTGTAGTTAATGACCGGATTTATGTGATAGGTGGATTAATTAATAATAATACTGTAGTGAATTATGTCGAAGAGTATAATCCTGTATTAGACACTTGGGTCGCAAGAGCACCAATGCCAACTCCAAGAGGATTAGGTGTCTGCGGTGTGGTAAATAATAAGATATATGTGGTGGGTGGAGTAAGTGCTCGCAATATGCCAGTGGAGACGGTTGAAGTTTATGATCCTCAAACAAATCAATGGCAACGCAAGAGAAGGCTACCTTCGCGAAGGACTGGTTATAATGGTGGTGTGATTGAAGATAGCATTTATGTGTGCGGTGGCTATTTGTCGAATACTTCTACTTACACAGATATGGTAGAAGTTTATTGGGTGAGTCGGGATAGTTGGTTTAATCGGCAGAGTTTGAACCAAGCTCGGGTTGATTTTGGGGCAACTGTTTATCGGAATCATTTGTATGCTATTAGTGGTTTGTTCTTTAATTATCTTAATCAAGTGGAAGAATATTCACCATTATTGGATTCCTGGCAGATGCGTGCGCCAATTCCTTTTGGTCGAACCGGTACTGCATGTGTTGGTTTTCAGAATCGGATTTATGTAATTGGTGGAGAACGACATGGACCGCGTAATGTGTATAGTCGAGTGGATGTCTTTAATATTGACAATAATTCCTGGTTTTTAACTGATTCAATTAATATTGCTCGTTCGTATGCTTGTGCGGTTGTGATAAATAATAACATATATGTGATAGGTGGGCTGTTACGTAATGGCATGCCAACACCAACAGTAGAACAATTAACGAGCAGTGGAATAGCAGAGATCGGTTATGAAAATATTAATAATTTATTAATTAAAGTATTGCCGAATCCATTCTCTTTTTATACAAAAATTTATTATAACTTATCATCTTATAAAATTGAAAAAATGGATATTTATGATATTACGGGGAATTTAATTAAGAGATTTGCCAATGCAGAACTTATGCATCGTAATTCTATTATTTGGGATGGAAGAGATAAGACAAATAGGCGTGTTAAACCAGGTGTTTATTTTTTACAAATAACGATAGATAATCAAAAACGAATCTGTCAAAAAGTTCTGGTTAGATAGTGGATAATAAAATTAATAGAATCAAAATATTTATAATCATAAGTCTTATCTTACTTATTGGTAATAAGGTTTTTAGTGAGGATTTAGATAGTTTAGTTTTTAAGGTTGAATTTTTATATAATCAAGGACAGTATCTTCAAGTTGTCGATAATGTGGAGAAGATTTTACAAAGTAGATCCAATCTTGCAGAATCTTTATTAGTAAGGTTGTATACCTATCAAGCTTTTGCATATGTTGCTTTATCACGCCGAGAGGATGCCTTAAATGCATTTCGTTACCTTTTGATTTTAAAACCAAATTTAGATTTAGATCCCAAATTTGTCTCCCCCAAAATTATTGAAATTTTTGAAGAGAGTAAACGAACAAAGAGTGATACATTTACTGCAAAATCAATTTATACACCGCGTGACCTAATAGGTGCAAGAGATAAGACGATAAAACAAAAGGCACTGCGCTCATTGATGTATCCTGGTTTAGGACAACTTTATGATAATAAAAAGACATTGGGCTATATTTTTATTGGTAGCGAAACCGCATCACTTGTTGGTTTAGTGGTTTCCCACATATTAACGAATGCTGCCCACAAACAATATTTAGATGCTCGCAACCAAACAGATATTGATAAGTATTATCAAAATTATGCATTTTGGTATCAAGTGCGATTAGGATTTTGTATTTCGAGTGTTAGTATTTGGTTAATAAATTATCTTAATATCACATTAAGCGATTGAATGTTTGTGCAAAAAATTGCACCATAATGCAAATATATTATTGCCTTATAAGCTTTCTATTAAGAGTTTGTAAAGACAATCAAAAAATAACTCAATAACATTCAATGGGTTATAAATTTATATTGAACTTTGGCATAGGTTTTGCTGTCTAATAAAGATGAATATGAAGCTGATAAATACAAAGTCTTTATGGATTAAATTATCGCATAAAGATAAAAATACAATACGGAGGTGTTATATGAAAAAACTATTTGCGATTCTTTTTGGAATTGCAATAGCAACAACGATATTTGCACAAACAACTGGTGCAATATCAGGAATCGTAACAGATTCAGTTTCGGGCGCTCCAATTTTCAATGCAATGGTAACCGCTTATATGCCCGCAAATAATATGTGCGGCGGAAGAGCAATTACAGACTCTAACGGCTATTATATAATTGAAAACTTAGTTGAAGGTAATTATATTGTAGTTGGACATGCTCGTAATTATCGAAGTTTTCGATATCCCGAATCAGTTGCAGTTGTCGCTGGCCAAACTACCACAAATATTAATTTTGCTTTAGCCCCGCGTTCTAGTAATCCACCACCAAATCCAGGCACGATTTCTGGTGTTGTGACTGATGCTAATACTAATGAGCCAATTGCCGGCGCGATTGTAATTGCCCGCACTCGACGATTTGTTCAACGAGCAGTGACTGGTGCTGATGGTAGTTATACAATCACAAATCTTCGAGCTGGCACTTATCGCGTTGCGGCTCATAAGCAAGGTTATCAAGCTCAAGTTTATCCTGACCCAGTTATTTTAGAAGTTGGTGGGGCAGTGAGCGGTATTAATTTTGCTTTAGTGCCTTGTACAACTCCGCCTCCACCACCGCAAGGGACAGGTGCGATTTCTGGTATGGTTATTAATGCAGTTACTCAACAACCAATTGCCAATGCAGTTGTCCATGCTTGTCTTACGGGTGGAAATTGTGGCGGCATGGCAAGAACTGGCGTTGATGGAACTTATACGATTATGAATCTTATCCCGGGAAGTTATCAAGTAACTGCATCAGCAATGGGCTATATGCCAATGAATTATTCAAACCCAGTAGTAGTAGTAGAAAATCAAACTACATCTGGGATTGATTTTGCATTACAACCACGACAACCCTAATCCCTATCCTAACCATACGCAAAGCCCAGCCCCAATTTTTTGGGGCTGGGCTCTCTTTGTTGGCCGTTTTGCTAAGTGCTTGTTGTGCCCAAAATATTATTTGGAGTAAAATTTATAATCGGGGAGTAGATGAATTATCGGCCGCAGTAGTCGTTGATGGTAGTTATTATTATGTGGCAGGTACTTATCTTCAAAATCAAGGCGAATTTCTAATAATTAAGTATAATACTAATGGTGATACGGTTTGGACGAGGAGATTAAGCAGTGGTAGCGATGATTGGGTAAGCTCGATTGCCTTAGATGCTAATCATTATCTTATTGTCTGTGGCAATTTACACAAACAAGATTCAACAATATTACTATTAAGGAAGATTAGTTCGAGCGGAAGTTTGATTTGGACTAAGACGCTACGTAAAGCATTAATGACAAACAGCGAAGCAGTTGTCTGTGATAATGCAAATAATATTTATTTAGTGGGTTATATCTCCAACGGTATTGAGAGCGATTTGTTAGTAGTAAAATATAATAGTAATGGGGATACGATCTGGACTCGTACTTTTGCCACAGTACTTGATGATTATGGAACAGACATTGCATTAGATGCAAGTGGTAATATTGTGATAAGTGGTTATTTGGGAGTAACGGATATAAATGATATTGTGGTTATCAAATATTCACCACAGGGTAATATTCTTTGGACACGGTATTTTGACTCAAGCCAAAATGATATTAGCAGTAGCGTACAGGTAGACCCCACAGGTAATATTGTCGTTGGTGGAAGTTCGGGTGGAAACAATGGACACCGATATCGCATTATTAAATATAGCGGCAGCGGTAACTTACTCTGGACAAAACAATTAGCATCTTCTATGAATGAAGATATTTATGGATTGGTTGTGGATAGTCGGGGTGACATTGTTGTTACCGGTAGTTCTGGTAACATTACTGATGTAGATTATCTAACCGTGAAATTTCGACATTATGGGGATACGGTATGGTCGAGAAGATATAATCGCGATTTTGATGATTGTGCGATGGATATTGCAATTGACAACTCGGCCAATTTAATTGTAACGGGCTATTCATTTAACGGGTCGGATTATGATATTCTTACGATTAAATATAGTAATACAGTTTCGCTCACTGAGTCGGCTCAAAATGGCTCTTTTATCAATCCCTTATCAGTAGCATCAATTTCTAAACATAATATAGAATTAAATGTTTGGATAAAAGAAATTCAGCCTATAGAAATCAATATATTTGATATTAATGGTAATTTACAGGCTAATATTTTTCGAGGTTATTTACCATGTGGGGAACATAATTTTAAGCATCCAATCAAGCAGGCGGGTGTGTATTTTTTAGTTATTAATACTTTACAAAAGCATCAATTATTAAATAGAAAAATTATTGTTCTAAACTAAAGATTTGTTATAAATAAAAAAGCGGTCTTTAAAAGACCGCTTTTTGTGAGTGGTTAATTATTACCACCGACGAGGTTTATGCGATCGATCATTGCGTTTTGTAAAAGTGCGTTCCGTGCGTGTTTCTTGGGGGCGGGCCATGTTAACGACGATCTTTCGACCATCAACTTCGGTATTATTTAATTCCGCAATCGCCTTTTGAGCAGCTTCTTCGCTTTCCATTTCGACAAATGCAAAACCGCGTGAACGGTTGGTATATTTATCAGTAATTATATTTACCGATGTCACGTTGCCATGTTTGGCAAACATTGTGTTAAGGTCACTATCCGTTGTTGAAAACGGTAGATTCCCGACATAGAGTTTACTCATTGTTTACTCCTAAATCCTGTTATTTAAAACCGGATTTCATCGAGTCGTTTTTATTCGCTTTCTTACCACTGACTCGGTATAAAGGGCAAGAAAGTTCTCAAGGGCAATTAACCATTGCGGTTAATTTTACTTATGCTACTTCTTTACTCGGACTTACTTGTAGCTTTGGGAATCTCTCCTCGAAAACTTTCAGTAAGACTTCTTCGATTTTAAGAGCAAAGTGTGCAACTATCCCTTTTGAATACTATTGCACATTAAATAATATCATAAATATCTTAATTTGTCAATGATTATTTTATAAAAGAGATTTTTTGATTGGAAACTTTAAAGAAGCAGGTTGGTTAACTCGGGGGTGCATCTAAGTTATTAAGTTACTGATTAGGTTGTTTTATAAGTTGATTAGTAATTGAGCTGGTAGGTAGTGAGGTAGGTGTGCTGGTTGGTTGCATAATAGGCAGTCCCCTGGCTCACCTATTAGGTGAACTATATAGTCGTTTAGTAAGTGAGATAGTACATTTGCGGGTAGTTAACTAAGTATTTTACTTGTGAGATTAGCTATTATGTAACCAGCAAGGTCAGGTAAGACACTGGGAATTTTCATAATCCTAATTCTTTAAATACACACTAAAAATTGGTCATTGTAGACACTTATGAGTTAATCTTACTGATAGAGTAAAATATCATAATGATATCTAAATTGACAATGCGAAAATTTTGCCTTAAGATGTTATTAGCAACTTATATCCAGAAAGGAGACATATGAAAATGGGTTGTTTAACAAGTGGAGTTTTTTGGGGTGTACTTATAATTATCATTGGAATCTTAATTTTGATTCGCGTAATCTTTGGTATAAATATTCCGATCTTTTCTTTAATCATTGGTCTTTTATTGATTTATTTGGGTATTCGGATAATCAGTGGTGCGACATGTTGCCGAAGACCGAAAACCATAATTTTTGAAGAGCGGAACATTGAGGGTACACCAGCTGAGAACAAATATGATGTTGTTTTTGGAAAAAGTCTAATTGACCTAAGCGGGATTGAACTAAAATCAGGCGTTACCAAAGTTGATATTAATATTGTATTCGGAAGTGCAACCATTAAGGTTAATCCTTCACAACCGATTAAAATTAGAGCCTCATCTGTATTTGGTAGTGCTCGATTACCCGATGGCAATATGACTGCATTTGGTGATTATACTTATAAAACAGATGCTTTGAAACAAACAGATACTAAAGATTACTTGTTAATTAAAATGGATGTCGTGTTCGGCAATGCCGAAGTCGTAACCAAATAAGTAAAGATTAACTGCAAAATACGCTGAGCTCGACAAAAAAAGCTATGTTCTTTGCCTTCTCGCAAGAAAAATATGTTCTTGGTTATGTCCACAACTTAATTCGCATTAGGAGATTGATTTTCTATCGGTGGCGGTTCGTTAAAGGTGAGATAAAAATCATTGAAGATACTACAAAATTAATCTTGTTTGTATAAATTGATAACTTTTTTTAAAACCATGGATATGATAAGCATATTTACAACAATTGAATAATTTTAAAGATTAAAAACAGGAAGTATACCTTGACAGCTATAACATTATTAATAAACTTTAATTAATTAGTAATGATATTAAGATTAAGAATGTGAGGAAATAACTATGAAATTGATAACTGTAGATAATTATAAAGCAATATCTTTAGATGATATTACATTAAGCGAAAAAGAAATAAAAGATTTTGTTGAAAAATACCCTGATTTGTTGTTAGAAGAAAAAGTTTTAATAATTGCACGGCAACACTATGTGGAATCTGGTAAGATTTTAGACCTTTTAGGAATTGATGAAAATGGTAATTGTGTTGTAATTGAACTAAAAAAAGATATTCCCGACCGTGAAGTAACAAGTCAAGTTGAAGACTATATGACTTATATCAGTGAAAAAACAGGAAATGATTTAGAAGAAATTTTTGAAGACTATAAATCTCTTCCCCACAGTGAGTATAAATTACTTCGTAATGAGTTTAAAAAATATTTTAACACACAAAGTGTTCCACCTTTTAATCAATCAGTAAGAGCTATTTTAATTGGTAAAGAAATGTCAGAAGAATTACGAAAAAAGATTGATTTTCTTAATAAAAGAGGCATGAAGATTGATTTTCAGAGATTGAGATTTTTTAAGCAAAACAATAAGTATTTTATTCTTACAGAGTCATTGACACCAACGAGTGTGTCTTTACGAAAATCAGCAACACAGAAGTTTCTATATAATGAGTTTTTCGAAAAGGTTGAATCTGCGTTGCGAGAAAAATTACCTAGAGATTACAAAAATTTTAACACTGACCCTGCTGACACATGGAATAGGATATTTTGGGCTGAAGGAAGTCATAGAAATGCAGATTATTTTTTAGGCGTGGGGGTCGGTAAGCGTAGTACATATATTTATTGTGTATCAGGTAGGCCATCGGAATCTGTTTTAGGAAAGTGGATTAAAAATAATTTAATGAGATTGAGAAAACGTTTTGGTGCTAATTTAGAGTTTGTGCCACATAAAGATTATTGCGAAATTGATAAAGTTGTATATCCGAGTAAAAAAATTAATGAATTAAGTAATAAAGAATTTAATGAGCTTATAAATATTTTATATAAATGGATAAGGTACTTGAAACCGAAATTTGACAAACTGCTAAAATAAATACAATATTTATAGTAAAATCTTCTCCAATTCTTCCACTGACTTAACTATATAATCTGGTTTTTCTTTACTTATTTCTTCGGAACTGCCATAACCATATAAAACACCAATTGAAGCAATCTTATTGTGCCGAGCGCCGATGATGTCGTCGGCTCGGTCGCCAATCATTACAAAATCAGAGTTGTGGTTTTCGGGAAAATGGGATAAGGCGAGTTTAATTAGTTCAATTTTGTGCGTACAGGTTAAATCCATATTGCTGCCAACCAAATGAGTAAAATACTGGTCTAAATTAAAATGTTTTAATATCTGCTCAGCATAATATGCAGCTTTGGATGTAACGCAAACTAAAGTTTTGCCTGAACTTTTCAGTTTTTGTAATAATTCAGGAATACCCGGATAGATTTTGTTTTCAAATATACCTTTGACTGCATAATATTCCCGATAAATTGCCACTGCATTGCGGGCAGTCTTATTATTCAAACCGAAATATTTTTCAAATGACTCAGATAAAGGCGGACCAATCATCAGTTCAAGATTAATGTTATTTTCAGGTGTTTTCATTTTATTAAGAGCATAACGAATGGAGTTGATAATACCTTGTTTGGAATCAGTCAATGTACCGTCTAAATCAAAGAGAAGAATTTTAGATTTTAGCATATTTTAGAACACAGATTTTTACAGATGTCGTTTCGAGGAACAAAGTGATAAAGAAATCTCTTTTTCTGTAGTTTGAGATTGTC
>CBFGJZ010000003.1:0-44273 GCA_965649215.1 Caldifarciminota bacterium | reverse complement strand
TACGCGCCTTCGGCTCGCAAAGACATTGTGTCTCAATCCAGCTAATCCGTTTAATCCATGGTTCCATAAAGTGCTTGTTTTATTTTCTCGGCAATCTTCTGATTAAATCCTTTGAGTTTGGCAAGTTCATCAGTACTTGCTTGTCTGATTTTATCAAGACTGCCAAAATGTTTTATTAATAGCTGCTTTCGTTTAGGTCCAATACCTTGAATGTAGTCAAGTTCTGATGCGAGCAGTTTTTTACCGCGTAATTTTTTATGATATTTAATCGCAAAACGATGTGCTTCGTCGCGGATACGCTTGAGTAATTTTAAGGCTGTTGAATATGGGGGAATAGAAATTTCTCTCCCATCATTATAATATAACATATCTGTCCTTTTGGCAAAAGCAAGTAATGGAATTGGTTTGGGTGCGTTAGCATAAGCTTTTTGAGCAGCCGAGAGTTGTCCTTTACCACCATCAATCAAAACTAAATCAGGCAGTGGTTTATTTTTATTTAGTAAACTAGTGAGTCGACGCGTTAAGACTTCTTGCATCATAGCATAATCATTGGGTCCATGCACGGTTCTAATCCGAAACATCCGATATTCTTTTTTATTAGGTAACCCGTCAGTGAAAACAACAATTGAACCCGTGGCTAAACTGCCAGCAATATTGGAAATATCAACTCCTTCAATTTGTTTAGGAGGATTCGGCAGGTTTAAGATACGTTGTAAATCAACTAAAGCCGGGGCAATTTTAGGAACCGGCATAATCTCCGATAACCCAATCTGAGCATCAGTGTTAGCGAGTTTCATCAAGCGTCTTTTTAATCCTGCTCGGGGAGCATATATTTTAACTTTTCGTTGGCGCTTTTCTTTAAACCAATCAATAAAGACTTTTTTATTTTCTAATTTAACAGGTAAGATGATTTCATCAGGAATATCATAGGTGTGAAAATAGACCGTTCTTAATAAAGTTTCCATAATTTCTTGAACAGTGCTTTTTTTATTTAAGACAAAAGGATAGTTTTCTTTGCCAATAATTTTCCCGTCGCGAATTTTCATTAAGGTTACATTAGCATATGACTTAGGGGTACCTTTCATTGATTTGATAAATGAATTTGCTACTACTAAGCCAATGACATCACGACTGATTACATCAGTAAAGGTTGCTTCTTGTTTGGTGGCAATATCTTTTAATGCTAAGAGTTGATCTCGGATGGTCGCCGCAGTTTCAAACTCTTCTTTTAAGGCAGCTTGGTGCATTTGAGCTTGGAGTTTGTCAATTAGTTCACTTGATTTGCCTGTAAGAAAGGTTATAACATTATTAATTCGCGTGCGATAATCGCTTTCACTAATGTTATTCTGACACGGTGCTAAACAACGGTTCATAGCATAATTAAGACAGGGACGTTCTGCTTTTGATAAAGGCAATTTCTTTTTACAGGTGCGGATCTTAAAAATAGTGCGGACGGTTTTAACTGCCCGACGGAGATTTTTGGCATTGGTATAAGGACCAAATAAGACTGAACCATCTTTTCGTAAATTACGCGTAGCAAAGATACGAGGAAATTTTTCCTGAGTGGTAATCTTAAGGTAAGGAAATTTTTTATCATCTTTAAGCCGTACATTGAAACGAGGTTTATTAAGTTTAATGAGATTATCTTCAAGAACTAATGCTTCAACTTCGGATTTCGTCTCAATAAATTCAAAATCATAAATATTGCGAATGAGTTGATCGCGCGGAAAACTTGTTTGTTCTTGGGTATAGGCGCGAAGGCGTTCTTTTAGATTTCGGGACTTACCAACATAAATTATTTTACCTTTTTTATCTTTGAGCAAATAAACACCCGGACTGTCGGGGACAAGTTTAATTTGTTTTGGAGTTAACATTGAATGACAGAGCGGATATTAATTTTTCAAAAGGACTATCCTTTGACAACTCCTAACGGACGCATTTTAGCAACTTTTTTGGAAATGCCAGCCTTATGGCAGACATCAACCACAATATCAACATCTTTGTAAGCATCAGGGACTTCTTCACGGAGGACTTCTTTAGAAGCCGCCATAACCAAAATGCCTTTGGATTTTAATTCACGGGCAATATCTCGGTTTCTGGTTTCTTCTAAGGCTCGATTGCGTGACCAAACCCGACCCGCACCATGACAAGTTGAACCAAAAGTTTCTTCAAATGCTTTTTGGGTGCCCAACAATAAATACGAGTTAGTACCCATATCCCCAGGAATGATAACAGGTTGGCCAATCGGTTTATATTTTTCAGGTAAAGCCGGATGATGTGGTGGAAAAGCTCGGGTTGCCCCTTTACGATGCACACAGACCATTATTTTATTACCATTGACAATGTGTTCTTCAAATTTAGCAATGTTATGGGCAACATCATAAATTAAATCCATACCTAATTGATCAGGGTTTTTATTAAAAACCTGACCAAACGCTTCGCGGACCCAATGGGTAATACACTGACGATTTGCCCAAGCATAATTAGCCGCGCAGACCATTGCTGCAAAATAGGCTTTGCCCTCTGGTGATTCAATTGGTGCGCAAGCCAACTGGCGATCAGGCAATGAAATATTATATTTTTGAACTGCGCGGCCTAAATCTTTGACATTATCATCACAGATTTGATAACCTAAACCGCGTGAGCCAGTATGAATCATCACGGTAATTTGGTCTTTTTCTAAACGGAAGATTTTAGCAGCGTTTTCATCGTAAATTTCTTCAATTACCTGAATTTCTAAGAAATGATTACCAGCACCTAAAGTACCGAGTTGCGGCGCACCTCGTTCTAAAGCGCGTCGGGAGATTTTTGAGGGGTCAGCGCCGTTCATCTGACCATGTTCTTCAGTGAATTCTAAATCTTGTTCTGTGCCATATCCTTTTTCATATGCCCAACGGGCACCTTTTTGTAAAACAACTTTGACTTCACTTTCTGAAATGCGAATTTTACCTGTCGAGCCAACACCCGATGGTACATTCTCAAATATTGACCGCACGAGTTTTTCTAAAATATTATTATTAATATCTTTGCGATAGAGATTGGTCCTTAACAATCTCACCCCACAATTAATGTCATAACCAACACCACCTGGGGAAATGACACCGGTTTTAGTGTCAAAACCAGCAACTCCACCAATTGGAAATCCATAACCCCAATGTATATCAGGCATTGCCAAAGAGGCTTTTAGGATACCAGGCATGGTTGCGACATTAGCAACTTGTTCGGGTGCTTGATCTTCTTTAACTTTATCTAATAGGCGAGCGTCAATATAAATAATGCCGTCAACACGCATTGTGGACTTATAACTTTTGGGAATTCTTAACCTAAAATCATCAATTTTTTCTAATGGGCCATTCCAATTCTGTGCCATAATTTATTATAAAGTTTTAGCCGTTAAAAGTCAATCCGAGTTACATTTGGGATATAGTTTTTAGCCATTGTTGATAATATTTTGAATTGGCAACTAAAAATAATGCCCCATAATCGCCACTATAGTTTTTTAATGGTGTGAGTTCAACTTTTATTTTCTCGCTTAAAATACAATTGCGATTGTAACAATCGATTTTCTTTTGAATGAGTTTAAGATATTGGGGGTTATTAATAATAATCGAACCACCGATACCAAAGTACTTAAGATCGTGAATTAACGAGATGTTTATAATTGCTTTTGCCAAATACTCGGCTGCATTATCAATTAAGTAATAAGCAAATGGGTCAGGGTTTTTATTCATCGCTAAAGCAAAGATAATTTTCGTATCAACGGTTTGTTTATTCTGATATAACTTTTCTAATCTTGATTTTGGAATTATTTGAGTTAAAACATATCTATGACGAGTACGCATCTGTTCGTAAGCACTAAATTGCTTAAAAATAGTTGGTTTATTTTCATTTAGCTTCAATATTTCTAAAGCCCGATTTTTGATACCCTGACCAGATGCAAAAGCCTCAAGACAACCAAGTGCACCACAACCACAGCGGGGTTTAAGTTTTGGAAAGTAATCACCAATCAACATATGACCAATCTCGTCTAAATCTCTTTTTGGTCCACCACCGCCAATACCAGTACTTAAAGTAATATAAAAAGTCTTGCGCGGGTCAATGCCATGATGAGCATAATAGATGCTTTGGGCAATACCCGCACAAATAGCATCGTTTTCAATTTCAATGTTAACTTTAAATATTTTCTTGAGCACCGAGACTAAATCAATTGCATATCTATTACCAATCTTTTTAGCGAATTCCTTAGGCATATTGGCACCGATAAAGGTTTTATCAGAAAAGACTTTGCCGGCCACAGAAATACCAATGCCTGAAATTTGCTGAGACTTGATTTTTGCTTCTTTAAGAAATTCTTTGATTTTAGTAACAATATAAGCATTGGCTTGCTCTTTCCGTGCCAGATGAGAAAATTGAGATAAATCGATATTAACCGCGAAGGGACTGGAATAGCTTTTCTTAATGATGATTTGACCAGTTTTGGGGTGAGCTAAAGTAATTCGAAATTGAGTGCCCCCTAAATCAATTCCAACGAGATATTGGTTTAACATATTGGCCTATTATGATAGTGATTAAAAAATATTTTTGTCAAGGGGAACTTCCCTTGACTTTTGATGATTGCTGATGCTATATTGTAAAGAATATGAAACGAATGATTTTTTTATTTTGTATCTTATTGGCGACTCTTAATGCTGATAAATTGGGATTAGTGAAAGTGAATACAAGAGACCGCGAAATGCTTACTTTATTAGCGATTCCTATCTGTTATGATTTTCAGGATGCATTATTAATAAGAATAGATGAAAAGACTGACCAATTACTTCATAATCATGGTCTTGAATATGAGGTGCTCGATTCTTGTTTTAGTGCAGATTACTATTTTCTAATTGTTAAACAAAAGGATAAGCATTATCAAGGTGCTTATCTGTGGGCAAATAATCAGTTCTTGTTAGTAAAACTTTCGGAAGGCCAAGCCCAAGCGTTACAGGAGCAAGGTTTTATTTTAAGAAAATTACGGGAGTATCTCTTAATGCGAACTCGAGGGGATGATGATGTTTTTGTTGTTAGATATGATACTTTGATTGCCCAGATGCTTAACAGAGTTACTTTGGATAGTTTAGTTACAACCCTTTATCATTTACAAAATTATGGAACGCGCTATACATATTCACCAAAATGTGATAGTGTAGCCAATTGGTTGTATCAACGCTTTCAGACATATAATATACCTGTGGAATATGATATTTATTTAGCAGGAACGCAGCGTGATACCTCGTATAATGTGATCGCGACCATCACAGGGCAGGTGCGGCCTGAAAGCATTGTGATTATCTGTGGCCACTTTGATTCGTATTCTAATGTGCCTTATATTTCAGCCCCAGGTGCCGATGATAATGCGACTGGAACTGCTGTGGTTTTAGAAGCAGCGCGGATTTTATCCCAATATCGGTTTCGTTGGACGATTAAGTTTATCGGATTTTCGGGTGAGGAGCAGTGGATGCTCGGCTCATATCATTATGTCGATTCTGTGGTTGTACCGCAACAATTAAAAATCGGCGGGGTTTTTAATTTTGATATGATCGCATATACAGCGTATGACAGCACCCGTTTATATGTGAATCATAATTTAGCATCAACATCGCTTGCGGTTTTGGCAGAGTCGGCAAACACTCAATATAATATTGGGCTTAATTTAATCAAGTATTGGGATGAAGATTGTTATGGCGACAATACCCCATTTTGGGAACGGGGTTATAAAGCAGTGTTTGCGTTAGAGGACTCGGAATGGGGTATTTGGAATGGTTCAAATCCGCATTATCATACAACCCATGATACGGTTGGTAATTTAACATTAAATCAGGTTTTGAGAGCTGCCAAACTGGGTATTGCTTGTGTGGCGATGATGGCAAAACCAATTAGCTTAAATATGATATCCGAGAGACCACTTACGGATAGCAAGCTACGATACTTTTTACCAACAATCGTTCGAAATAATTTGTTCTTACCGGAAAATAAATCTTTTACATTATATGATATGATGGGTAAAAAAGTTGCTCAGTTATATGCTGGCAATAATTGTCTTAGTCATTTATCAGCGGGAGTGTATTTTATTAAACTAAAGTCCCCGCAACAAATAATAAAGATAATAATTCAGCGATAAGATAAATTTATCCTAATATTATATAATTATCGTAGACTTGACTTATCTTGTTTGAGGGGTAGTATTTAGCGAGGTGAATTTATGAAAAGATTTCGTGATACAAATAACCAAATAATATTATTTCTTATAGGATTCTCAATTATCAGCTCAAGTGTTTATAGTCAAGAGATAGAGTCAGATTCAATTTGACGGGATTCGGCCCTAAAACTTTTCATTCAAGACGAAACTTCTCTTGATTTGAATTATATTAAATCTGAAATTATCTTTGTTAATTATGTGCGCGAGCAAAGAGAAGCAGATATTCATTTGATTATTACTCAACAGATAACAGCGAGTGGTGGCAAAGAGTATGTTTTGCAGTTTATTGGGCAGGGTAAGTATGCGGATTTAAATTATACTTTGAAACAGACTGTCTCAGCCAATGCAACCGAAGATGAAATCCGTAAGACGATAACCGAAACGATAAAGCGAGGATTGATGCCATACCTTGCGCGTACCAATTTAAGTGAGATGTGTACGATTGATTTTTCACCACCATCGGGACAGACGCAAATCATTGATAAGTGGCATAATTGGATTTTTTCATTAAGTCTGGTTGGTTATGGAACAGGTGAACAAGCTTATTCCTATATTTATTATAATCTGTATCCAACCATTCAGCGAATTGCCGAGAATGAAAAGTTTAAGTTAGAAGCTACGATAACAAATACGCAGCGCAAATTTATTGAGGATACGACAACTTATATTGCTAAGTCCCATTCGTATTCAGCAGAAGCATTCTGGGCACAAAAAACGAGCAATCATTTTAGTGTTGGCGGACAAGTGTTTTATCTGACTAGTAAATATAGTAATATTCGCTATGGCTTTTCAATAGCCCCAAAGTTTGAATATAATTTTGTGCCTTATTCTGAATATGTGCACCATAAAATATGCGTGCAGTTTCAACCTATGGTATTGCATCGCTCATACTATGATACAACACTTTATAATCTGCTTAGCGAAAATAGATTGCAAAACCAATTGGTATTGACAACTGAACTGACTCGTCAATGGAGTAGTGTCGGTTTTATTATTAATGGCTCGCATTACTGGCACGATTTTTCTAAAAATCGACTCACGATCGAAGGCAGTATTAATATGCGGGTTTTCGCTGGACTTTCAATGTCAATTGCAGGGGGTTATTCGTTTATTCACGACCAACTTTCCTTGCGAAAAGCAGGTGCTAATGAGCAAGAACGGTTGCTTCGGTTAAGAGAACTGGCAACAGGTTATAATTATTGGACAACATTTAGCATAACTTATTCTTTGGGTTCAAGTTATAGTAATATTGTGAATCCGATATTTTTAAAAATATTCGTCATAAAATAGTAGAAATGTTACAACCTTGTAACATAAAATAAGAGTTAAAATTAGCTTACTTTTTTAACTTAACTCGTTGATAACCAGATAATAACCAATATCCGGTGTTAGAAAAATTGCTGACAAGGGGAAGTATCCCCTCCATCTAGTAAGTGCAGAGGGTTTAAGAATTCAAAGATTTAAAGATAAACTTTTATATAAAAGTGTCGGATTATGGATTGTTGAAGTTAAGGTAATGAGAGTGGTCAAACGATTTAAGACAAAAGAGAGGCTCAAGTTGGTGCTAAAATTGGCAGCAAAGGAGAGTAGTTTTCATATAAGATTATATGATAACGATTGGGTTGGATATGAGGATTGGGTATTATCAAATTATTATAAACGGTATCTGTTATTTTTTAGTTCTGGCTAAAAGTTTTTGAGCGGCAAAGTCCAGTGCTTGTTGAGGAGTTTTTTTACCAAGGGTTGCGACTTCAATACCATCTTCAATTAAGATCTTACGGCCTTCAAACCAGGCTTCGCTTCTTGGTTCAAAGACCGCATTTTGCATCTGTAAATAAGCCTGTTTTAAACCAGCTGTTTTAGCAAAATGTTCTTGCATACGAGCGTCATCAAGGGCACTTTTCTGAATCGGTACATAGTAAGTTCCTAATGACCACCGGATTTGATTGTCTCTGTTGATAAACCATTTGATAAACTGCCAGGCGGCTTCTTTTTGAGCTTTAGTTGCAGATTTAAACATGCCGATATTTGTGCCATAGATTATCGAAGCAGGCCTATCCCAAATTGGTAATGGTGCCATGCCGATTTCAAAACTTTCAACTCCCATCATTACCGCTCGGCGAGCACAACTAAATGGTGTCATCGCCAGCCGAGCAGCTAAGAAATCATCAATCAGCTCTGCACTTAAACCCGTACTTTGGACTTTATCTTGATAAATCAAGTCAATCTGAAATTGTAATCCTTTGACAGCTTGGGGACTGTTAAATAAGGGAATATTGGCATCTTCGTCATAAAGTTTACCGCCTTGTTGATAGAGCATTGAAGCAAAGACCCAGATATCCGGTCCGCCTGCGGTAGGTAAGATTTTGCCTCCGAATTTTTCTTTGAGTTTGAGACAGACTTCACGAAACTCAGGCCAAGTTTTAGGAAATTCAGTAATGCCTGCTTGTTTGAATAAATCCACATTGTAGTAATATACGGGCACGCTTTTATTAAATGGTAAAGTAATAATTTGATTGTGCCAGGTGTTGTTTCGAAGTAAAACTGGCCAGATGTCATCAAGTTCAGCTTGCGAGAGACCATTAGGACCCTTTAGATAGTGCTCGAGTGGTTCTAAATAGTGATGGCTTAAAAGTTGAGTAGTCCAGTTTTCATACATCTGCGCAATAGTCGGGGTTTGATTGATGGCTGCTGCGCTCATCAGTTTTTGGGCTAAAGTGTTGTAATCAGCCATACCAATAAGTTTGACTTTGATATGTTTGTGGGTTGATTCAAAATCCGCAACCATTGCTTGTAAGACCTTTTCAACATTTCCACCCATAGCGTGCCAAAAGGTAATTTCTATTTGAGATGTTTTTTGAGAACAGTTGGTAATAACTAGGAGACCCAGTAAAGCTAACCATAGACATCTCTTCATAATTATATTTTATCGGTATCTTAGAGGATTGACAAGACTGAAAATGAAGTTAAAATCAAATGATGCGATTTCGTCTATTTGAGACCACTTCGATTGAGAATCGAAACGCGGCAATAGATTTGCTAAGGGGTCTGGCAATGTTGGTGTTGATTATTGAAACCTTTTTAGTTAATTATCAGTTATTGCTAAGCTGGTTATGGCATGCCCAATGGAATGGGTTGGGTCTGGCTGATTTAGGGGTACCGATTTTCTTATTGGCAATGGGTATGTCTTATGAGTTGTCATTTCAAAAACGAATCCAGCAACATTCCAAAATTGCCCTGATTGTTCATTTTCTAAAGAGGTATTTGATACTTTTTATCTTTGGGCTACTCGGAACGATTTTAGCCTTAGGACATTGGCAATGGGAAATTTTACAAGTTATCGGTGCCGTCGGTATTTATACTTTATTTTTTATGTTTTATAGGCCAATTGTAAGATTATTATGGGCTATGGTTTTAGCAATTGTTTATCAATTGACGATTCTTGACGGCGCTTATCAGTGGGTCTATGCATTTGAAAAATCGGGTTTAGGCGGTCCCTATGCAACTTTGTCTTGGGGATTTATTGTTATTTTGGGTTCGGTTTTAATGCATTATTTGAATAAACAACGAAAACAACAACAAATGAAGAGTTTGATTTTAATAATTCTGCTTTTATTAATCATAAGTTGTTTACTTAATTTATGGATTCCTTTTAATAAGCATCTGGTTTCATTGTCTTATTTGGTTTTTGGGAGTGCGGTTGCTTGTTTAGGGTATCTAATTTTTTTAGAGATTGCTGATAAATGGTCAAAACCATTAACGGTTCTCAGGAGCCTTGGTAAAAATCCATTGGTCTGTTATATTTTAAGCCAACTTTTGATTTTTTTAGTTAGCAAACTCCTGCCGGATAATACAAAAATATTATTGTTATTGTCAGTTGGTTTAATAATTGTGCTAATTTGTATTTCATTAACTTACTTCCTTGATACAAAAAGAGCATACATCAGGCTCTAATCTTAATGACAAAGTCTCAAATTATCATTATTGGTGGCGGGGCGTCAGGACTTATGGCAGCAATTAGTGCGGCACGAAGAGATAAGCAAGTTTTACTTATTGAGAAGAATAACCAGCTCGGTAGAAAAATTTTATTTACTGGTAATGGCAGATGTAACTTAACTAACATTAATTTATCGATTGATAAATACTATGGAGAAAATACTAAATGTTTATATAGCATCTTTGCTCGATTTGGGGCTTATGATACGATTAAGTTTTTTGAAGGATTAGGCGTCAAATTAAAAGTTGAAAAAGATGGGCGGGTTTTCCCAAATACAAATAAAGCGGAAACGGTCCTAAATGCTTTAATTAAAGAGATTGCACGTCTTGGTATTAAAGTAAAACTTAATGAGCGAGTATTAAAAATTAGTTCTTTCCAAAACAACTGGCAGGTGAAAACTGATAAGAATGTTTATCAAGCTAAGGCAGTGATTCTCACGACTGGCGGCAAGAGTTATCCACAACTTGGCAGTAATGGCGATGGCTATAAAATGGCTCAAAAGTTAGGTCATACAATTATTGAACTCAAACCAGCATTAGTGCCAATCGAACTAAAAGACGATTGGTATCAAACTTTACAGGGTATCAATATGAATGTGAAACTTAAGATATTTGAAGATAAAAAAGTAATTGCGCAACAAGAAGGCGAAATGATTTTTACCCATTATGGTATCTCAGGTCCGCTCGTACTTGATTTAAGCCGACTGATTGATAATAAGAAAAGATTAGTGATTGATTTTTTACCCCACTATAACCAGCTGGAAGACTTGCGCGTATTTCTAAAAAGCCATCCCAAAAGAACCTTAATAAATACCTTAAGTTTATTGATACCAAAACAGGTTTGTATAAAAACATTGCAAGAATCACAAATTGCGACAGACAAACAGGTTAGTCAACTAACGAAAAAAGAAATCATAAAAATCCATGAGCATTTACATAATCAGTTAGTAGCTATTAAAGGTTTACGGTCTTTTCACGAGTCAATGGTAACTGCGGGCGGGGTGGCTATAGATGAAATTAAAACTAAAACCATGGAATCAAAATTACACAAAGGATTGTATTTTGCGGGCGAAATATTAGATATCGACGGTGTCTCAGGTGGTTATAATCTGCAATTTGCTTGGAGTAGTGGTTATATTGCTGGTTTATCAGAGAAAATATAAAAAGATTGGCTAATCATTTCAGCATATAAATTATTGTTCTAATGAGCAGGATAAAATTTTGTGATTGTGCTTGTGGCAATAAAGTAATAAATAAAATATTACTATTGACAAGTCCCGTAGTAAGTTTATAATCTTTGAGTTGTTGTTAAACAACAAAACTAAAACAAAGGAGGATCAAATGATCCATAAAAAGTTGTTAACGATAGCATTGATGTTTGTGATTGCTATGACCATTTCTTGTCCTGAAAAAGAAACGGGTATCCGTGGGCGACTGATTCTTCAAACTGGTCAATCGGGTGATGTGCGTAATTCAAGGGTGCGTTTATATGTTAGTTCGGATTTAACGGGTACACCAGTGAAAGAAGTTGCCTCTGATGCGACGGGCGTTGACCAAACCAAATCCGAATTTGAGTTTACGGATGTGGTCGAAGGTTATTATTATATTTTAGCTTGGAAAGATTTAAACGGCAGTGGGGTTGTTGACAATAATGACATTGTAGGTGTGCACGGCGGCACTTATACACCTGGTTACGGCGGTACGCAAGTAACGGTTAAAGAAGGAAAGATGACGGATGTGGGTGATATTGTAATGTTGATTTATAAAGAGCTGATTATGACCATCAGCGCGGCTCGAGATATTAATGGCTGGATTAATTTTACATATAGTTTTAATGATAATTGCACAGTTACTTCGTGGATGTTAACTATTCCCGGTGGTCAATCAGCAACTGATCCATCGCAAAATGGTCCCAAAACTGCCAATACCCAATATTATTCTAATGGTTGGGCTTACACCAGTGGCGCGCCACTTCCTTCAGGTGACTATATTGTAACCGTAGCTGGCAATTGGAATAACACCACATTTTCTATTGCGGAAACGCTCTATATTGCGAAATAGTTATTAATAAATTTATTGTAAGGCGAAGCGACTCATAATTGCTTCGCCTTTTTATTTTAATTTTATTACTCGACGAGTGATTTTGTTATTATTGCTTTGTAATTCTAATAAATATACGCCATTAGGTACAATCTGTCCTTGATTGTTTTCCCCATCCCAGATTATTTGTGTAGATGCGTTAGTAAATGATTTAACTAATTTCCCAGAAATATCATATATTTTGAGAAAGTTAATTTCTGAATTGTTTTTAATATTTATTTTACTGGTAAATGGATTTGGGGAAATATTAACATTGAAATGATTATTTGTAAGCGATGAGATATTTTCAATAATGCTAACATTGGCTAAACTATCAACAAATACACCATAAATGTCATAATTATCGTTACGGTTGTCGGTCCAAGTTACAAAGAAACGATGGCCATCACTTGATATGGCGGGTTCAAGTTGCTGAAATGTATCAACACAAATACTAAAACCATTGGAATCAAGGACTGTGCCATCTGGTAAGATACGACAACCAAAAATATTATCTTCTTGATTCCAAACTACTAAATAACAGCCACCGCTAAAACTTATTGCAGGTTTATAGATTCCATTATGATTACGAGCAATTAAATGTGGTATTGTATCAAGGATTGAGCCATCGATGGCAATTCGTTTGAAAACTAAATCTAAGCCAATTGTGTCAGGAGTTTGCGTAGTCCAAACTACTAAATAATTTTCTCCATCCGAGCTTACCGCAAGTTGATTCAGCAATACTGTGTCAGTTGATATTTCAAAAGGAACGCTATCAATAATTACACCATCATTATCAACTCGTGATGCTAAAACGACATCGCCACTGAGCCGAACGCCAAACCAGACTACTAAATAATCGCGATGGTTAGAAGCCACCGCAGGTGTGCGATAGTATTCAGACGGATCTTTACCACTGATTTTATTGCCATTTGGACTTATTACTTGACCAGTTGGAGTAATTAGAGTGTAATAGATTTGAGTCGGGTCTTCGCGACGATCTTCCCAGGCGACGAGATAATTTTGATTATTAAAAGCAATATCGGCAAAAAGCTGGTCGTCAATTTGATTATTAATAATAAAAGTATTAATGATATTACCATTCGGCGCTACCCGAGCACCTTTAATATCCCGAGTAAATCAGCAACCTTCTTGCCAAATCACTAGCCAATCAGAACTACTTGCACAGACCTTTGGTAATAATCGATCTGGATAACCACCATTTATCAAAAAGCCATTGGGATTAAGTACCAGACCAGAAGCAGAAACGCGAGCGCCATAAATTACATTGGCTTGATAAGTCTGCCACGCTCGTGCATCAGACCAAACAACCAGATATTGATTATTTAGAAATGCACTGCTCGACTGGCGTTGGTCATAAGGAGCGTTGCTAATTACAATCCAACTAAATCCTAGCGAACATAAAATCGCTAACAAGAAAATAAAACGCATATCTAAAATGGTAAACCTTTAATATAAGGTTGTCAATATAATAATAATTTTTACTATAGGATATAGATATAATGTTGGGGGAAAGAGTGAAAATGATGTAAGAAAAATATAACTATAAAACTGGAAGGACGTAAGCGTCGAAATTATTAATTTTAATTATCAAAAGAATATTGCAGATAGAAACCGACAAAATTATCTTTTAGTATCTTTTCCTGACTTTGGACCAAATCCTGTAAAACAAGATTAAGGTCTGGGGGTAGATTTATGCTATTCATTTTAGTTACGAGGATAGTAATTGTAAATTACTATATAGTGAACTTTTTGTTTGTCAATGTATAATCCATAATATTTGATAAATTTTAATTTCTATATAAATATCAGCTCAAAAATTTAACTCCGTTTCCAGAATTGCCACCATTTCTTTTTTCTTTTTGTTTCTCATCTTTTCTTAAACGAACCATACCAATAAGAAAAACAGCAGGTATATATTTATCAAGTTCCCGAGGAAATAAAGTTGGTATTAGAAGTATGCCTGTAATAATCCACCCAGCCGGTCCAAAAATAACAGCTGCTATTCTTTGTAACAACGCATTACCAACTACACTAAGACCTCTTCCTATAAGTGCTTTTACAATCAGATTTGATACTTTAGCAAGTATTATATGAAATTGAAACCCTAGAATTGCTTTGGTAGCTGTAAATGTACCGAAAAGCATTGCGCCGGAAACTTGTGAGATTTTTGCTTTATCGACACCTTTCTCTTTAAGCAATTTTTCTGTAATCTGAATAATTTCTTTTTTTATCTCTTCCGGCATTTTATTCCATATTGAATCTAATATTTTTACAGTAATCCATTGTTCTCTATCTATCGCACCTTGAGTTGTGTTAACGTCGCTGTCGAAAATTGGTTTGCTAACTTTTAGAGCTTTAATTAAAACTTTGTCTATTATGTACTCAAGCTGAATACCGTAATTTTCCGATCTTCCATGCCACCAATCACCGATTCCAAGCCCACCGGTAAAATAACCATTTAATTTTCTTGCAATTTCTTTTTCATCCCCCGTAGTTTTGTTTGCCCATTCTGTTAATACAGTGGGATCTTTTAGTCTATCTTTAAATACGTCATTTGCGTTTTTACCATAAGTCAAAATGATATTTAATAGTCCTTTTTCTTCAAGATTCATTTTTTGAAGAGGCTCTTTAATACATTCTGCAATTGATGCCATATTTCCTCCGTTTATTTTGAATTATTATTTCGATTATACCCCCCAATTATTTTGTCAATAATTTTGTTTGAGATGGATTAATCTTGACTTTATCTAAATTTATCAGTATTTTTCTCTTATGACCATTGCTATCTTTGTTTTATTAATTATTTTAATTGGGCTTATAATTTATTTACTTTTACGCCCACAGAAGCAACAATCTGACCAGAGTTTAGTGATGCTTCAGAATCAAATTGAGAGTTTACGACAGCAGACCAATGATACTTTATCTCAGCAGTTGTCTAATATCCGTAACGAAGTGAATCAACAATTGCAACTTGTCACTCAACAACTTTCAAACCAAACCGGTCAGATTAGCGAGCGATTAGATAAAGCAGCAAATGTGATGTTAAATGTTAAGGAGGGTATCGGTGGTCTTAGTGAAGCAACAAAACAGATGATAGATATCAGCAAAGATATTTCTAAATTACAGGAAATCTTAAAAGCACCTAAAACCCGTGGTCTTTTAGGTGAATTCTTTTTAGGCGATTTACTGGGACAAATTTTACCTCAAGAGTATTATGACTTGCAGTATTCTTTTAAATCGGGCAAAGTTGATGCAGTTGTTAAAGTCGGTCAAAAATTAGTGCCGATTGATGCTAAATTTCCGTTAGAGAATTTTAATCGTATCGGCTCAAGCACAACTGATGATGAGAGAAAAAGAGCCCGTAAAGAGTTCTTAAAAGATGTCAGAAAACACATTGATGATATCGCAAATAAATATATTCTGCCTGATGAAGGAACTTATGATTTTGCGATGATGTATATTCCGGCAGAAAATGTTTATTATGAAGTGATTATCAAAGAGGATCCAGATGAGAAGAGTATTAGCCAATATGCAATTGAAAAGAAAGTGATTCCAGTTTCACCGAATAGTTTGTATGCTTATTTACAAGCGGTTGTGTTGGGTCTGCGCGGTCTTAAAATAGAACAAAAAGCAGCCCAGATTTTACAGACTTTGCAAAAATTGACCAATGATTTTAATAGTTTTAAGGATGAATTTGAAACCTTAGGTAAACATTTACGAAATGCGCAATCCAAATATGAAGATGCCCAAAACAAACTTGATAAGTTTGACAATAAACTTTCTAGCGTCGAGTCGATGTCACCATCCGAAGAAATGAAAAGATTATCTTAAGGATACACAGTTTTAACAAATAGTATTGACAAGATACTTTATTTTGTTATTATATTATTTACATTGACAAGAGCGAAATTATGGTAAAAATAAGACTAAAACGTGTAGGTAGACGACATGTACCTTTGTATCGGATTGTAGTAGCAGATTCAAGGCGTGCGAGGGATGGCAAATATCTTGAGGCAGTAGGATACTATAATCCAAAAACGAAACACCTAACACTAAATAAAGAACGAGTCGAGTACTGGATGTCGAAAGGCGCACAGCCGACCGATACCACGAAACGACTCATTACAAGATACACTAAACAAACGAAACCGCTGACAGCCCAAGCTGAATCGGGCGAGATTCGAGCGGAATCTGAAGCTTAGGAGGAGAACATGAAAGAACTAATCGAATATATGGCAAAAGCTCTCGTAGATCATCCAGAAAAGGTTTCCATTAAGGAAATCGCCGGGGAAAAAACTTTGATATATGAGCTGCGCGTTGGCGAAGGCGACCTCGGCAAAATTATCGGCAAAGAAGGCCGAACCGCAAAGGCAATGAGAGCTATTATCTCTGCCGCAGCGATGAAACAAGGAAAACGCGCACAACTCGAAATCTTAGAATAAAAACTATCCTACCCACCTCTTTTCAAAGAAGTGGGTTTGACCCAAGATATTTGCTATCCTTCGTGCGCATTTTTATATTTATTAGCATAATTAAAAAGAGTCGGGTAATCTGAAGATATGCAAATCCACATCGTGACCATCTTTCCGGAATTTTTTTCAAGCCCCTTAAATTGTGGTGTTATTCGGATTGCCCAAGAGAAAAAAATAACTGAAGTTAATTTAATAAACTTACGCGATTTTGCTGATGATTCATATCGAACTGTTGATGATTATCCATTCGGTGGTGGTGCGGGAATGATTTTAAAACCAGAACCAATCTTTAAAGCAGTAGAAAGTGTAAAGAGAGATAATTCCTATGTGATTCTTTTATCTCCTCAAGGTCGACCTTTTAGCCAAAAAATTGCGCAAGAGTTAGCGACCAAAGAGCATTTGATTTTAATTTGCGGACGCTATAAAGGAGTTGATTTTCGAGTGAGTGAGCATTTGGTTAATGATGAGATTTCCATTGGTGATTATGTTTTAGCTGGTGGTGAAGCAGCTGCTTTAGTTATTTTAGAAGCCACCATTCGATTGCTCAACGGAGTAGTCTCTGATAAAGAATCAGTTATGAGTGATTCGTTTGTAAATGGGCTTTTGGATGCTCCCTATTATACGCGACCGGCAGATTTTCGGGGTTATAAAGTGCCCGATGTGTTAATTTCCGGCCATCACCAAAAAGTTAAGGAATGGCGGGAAGAGATGGCGTTAAAATTAACAAAAGAGCGAAGACCTGACTTATTAAAGATTCAAGAAGATAATCAAAAGACAAAACAAAAAGTATAAATTTTATAAGATCGGGAGGCAATAATGGCAAAAGAGAAAAAAGTAAAGGAAAAAAAGATTAAGGAAGAAGCAAGAATTATTCCGGAAAACATTCCGGTTGGTGCCAATGTTAAGGTTTATCATAAAATAGTAGAAGGCGACAAAGAGCGAATTCAAATCTTTCAAGGAACCGTGATTAAAGTACGGGGTGATAAGAATAATAAGATGATTACGGTGCGCAAATTGTCTCGCGGTATTGGAGTTGAAAGAATCTTTCCGTTAAATTCACCCGTGGTCACAAAGATTGAAATTAAAAAGTTAGCCAAAGTGAGACGGGCTAAACTCTATTATCTGCGCACTAAAAAAGGACAGGACGCAAAACTTAAAGAAGAAAAAGTTGAGAGCGAAACCTGATTTACTGTTCTGGCAAAAGAAAGTTGTTTTTTGTGGGGTTGATGAAGTTGGACGCGGTGCGTTAGCAGGACCGGTCGTCGCTGCTGCGGTCATCTTACCACCTTTTATAAAATTAAAGGGACTTAAGGATTCTAAGCAGTTACCAGCTAAGCAGAGAGAATATTTTAATAAGCTTATTAGAAAGAAAGCATTGGCAATTGGGATTGGTTTAGCCACGCATCACGAGATTGACCGTTATAATATCCGTAATGCTACTTTTATGGCAATGAAACGAGCAATGAGAAAACTTAATCAGCAATGTGATTTAGCATTAGTTGATGGTTTTGCAATTCCCGATTGTGTAATTAAAACCAAGGGTCTTATTAAAGGGGACGAACGCAGTATCTCAATTGCTTGTGCTTCGATTATTGCCAAAGTCTATCGAGATCGGTTAATGACAAGATTGCATAAAAAATATCCCCAGTATAATTTTTTCAAGAATAAGGGTTATCCGACGGTCGAACATAAAAAAATCATCAGTCAAATTGGTCCATCACCGATTCATCGCAAGAGTTTTCAACCTGTTCGTCAAACCCAATTTAATTTTAATGGCTAATCAATTAGGACAAACCGGCGAAAAAGTAGCCCGAAATTATCTTAAAAAACAGGGTTATAAGATTTTAGAAAAGAACTTTCGATGTTCCATTGGTGAGATTGACATTATTGCTCAAGATAAGTCTACCATTGTTTTCATCGAGGTGAAAACTCGGCGGTCAAATCTTATCCAACCGTTTGAAAGTGTTGGGTTCAAAAAGCAAGAAAAATTAAGAAGTTTAGCAGAATACTACTTACAGGAAAAAGATTATCTTGATAAGGAAGTTAGATTTGATATCTTAAGTATTATTTATAATAATCAAGGTCAGCAAATTGAACACCTTAAAGATGCATTTTAAAACTTTTGCTGAGCGCTAATGGATTCGGTGGTTGGGGCGGCGATTTAGGGAGAATAAATACTGCATATAAGAGAACTAAAATTACCACAACAATAATCAAAATAAAAAGGAGCGAACGAGCAGTTTTACTCAGTCGTTTCGGTGAGACCGTCTTTAACATACCATGATTTTAGAAAATAGTTTTGATGTGTCAATAATTATTGTTGACTTATCTAAAATTTCTTTTATAGTAAATACTTAATGCTTGCCAAAGTTTTTTCTGCTAGCACATATGGCATCGACGCCTATGTTGTTGATGTTGAAGTTGATTTAGGATTTGGGCTGCACTCCTTTGTCATTGTGGGACTACCGGATAATGCAGTGAAGGAATCACAACATCGAGTGTCGGCAGCCATTAAAAATTCGGGTTATAAATTCCCAATTCGGCGAATCACGGTGAATTTAGCACCCGCTGATATTAAAAAAGAAGGAGCAATTTTTGATCTGCCCATCGCAGTCGGGATGCTTTCTGCTTTAGGTGCTTTTCGCTGTAATATTCTTGGTAATTTCTTGATGCTTGGCGAGTTGTCTTTAGATGGTACGTTACGGCCAATTAAAGGAGCAATCTCAATGGCAATGGCAGCACGGCAGGGAAATTTTAGCGGCATCATTTTACCCAAAGAGAATGCTCAAGAAGCAGCGTTAGTTAAAGGTGCAACGGTTTATCCGGTTGAGAATTTAGTGGAAGTAATTCAATTTCTATCGGGAAATAAACCGATTGAGCCAATTCAATCTGATTTTGAAAATGTCTTTGAACAGGTTTCGGATTATAATGTTGATTTTAGTGAAGTAAAGGGTCAAGAACAAGCAAAACGGGCTTTGGAAGTGGCTGCAGCTGGTGGCCATAATATTTTAATGCTTGGTCCACCTGGGACCGGGAAAACAATGTTAGCCAGAAGATTACCAACAATTTTACCAAAGATGGAATTAGAAGAGTCACTTGAGACAACGAAAATTCACAGTGTGGCCGGCACCTTACTTAACAATCAACCAATTGTGGCAACTCGTCCCTTTCGTTCACCCCACCATTCGATTTCCGAAGCAGGACTGGTTGGCGGTGGGGCATATCCGAAACCCGGTGAAGTTTCGCTTGCCCATAATGGAGTATTGTTTTTAGATGAATTGCCGGAATTTCATCGGGATGTGTTAGAAAGTTTACGCCAACCATTAGAAGATGGTTTTGTCTCGATTGGTCGAGCAAAATCAACAATCACCTATCCTTCTCGATTTATGCTGGTTGCGTCGATGAATCCTTGTCCGTGTGGTTATTTTTCTGATCCGAATAAACAATGTAGTTGCACAATTCATATGATTAAGAAGTATCGAGCTAAAATTTCAGGACCACTCATGGACCGAATTGATGTGCACATTGAAGTGCCTTCGATAAAATATGAATCGTTAGCCAAAAAAGAAGCGGGTGAACTATCTGAGCAGATTCGAGCTCGAGTTAATAAGGCACGAGCAATTCAACTTGCGCGATTTAAAGATTTGAAGCGAAGAAAACCAATTTATAATAATAGCCAAATGGAAGCAAAAGAGATAAAGAAGTTTTGTGAGATTGATTCAATTAGTGAAGGCATCTTAAAAAATGCCATTGATCGGGTCGGTTTTTCGGCTCGGGCTTATGATCGAATCTTAAAAGTAGCAAGGACCATTGCTGACCTTGAAGGCAGTGTCAATATCAAACCAAATCATATTTCAGAAGCTATCCACTATCGTACTTTTGATCGTAGTTTGGTATAAATTATAGAGTTATCGTCTGTTCTATTGTTCTGATTTCACTTACTAAATGAGTACCGATGAAGATTCTAAAATAAGATTGTTTTTGATTTTGTGATTGATTTCTTGTTAATATTGCAAGTTCTCTTGCCTTAATCAATTTTACTTATAGAATTAACTAAAATTATCCTATTCATTGTCGTTAAGAATAAACTAAAAAGTTTATGCCTTTCCATCTTCAATAATTATGTGATGGAGAGGATACCTCCCCTTGTCAGCAATTTTCTCAATATTAGATAGTGATTATTATCTGGTTATCAACGAGTTAAGTGAAAAAGTAAGCTAATTTTGACTCTTATTTTATGTTACAAGGTTGTAACATTTTTATCAAATTTTCTTTTGTTAATAAAAAACAAGGAGAGTAGTTTTGTAAATGCTTGACAAATCAGATTACTCTAATACAATGAATAATTGATTAACGGGATAATTATATTATTAATAAGTTTTATATTACCAGGAGGAATTAATGGAATTGCATGAGAAGATAATTAAACATACGGCAAAAGTTGGTATTATTGGTATGGGTTATGTTGGTTTACCATTAGGCGTTGAGATTGCTAAAGCTGGTTATTTGGTTTTTGGCGTTGATACTGATGAGATGAAAGTAAAATGGATTAATCAGGGGAAAAGTTTTATTGAAGATGTGAGTTCTGAAGAATTAGCACCGTTAGTTAAAGATAAAAAGATAGTCTGTTATCAAACTTATCAGATTTGTAAAGATTGTGATATTATTAACATCTGTGTCCCAACTCCGTTTACGAAATCAAAAGACCCAGATGTTTCTTATATTATCAATTCTGGTGAGGAAATTAGTAAATATTTAAAGAAAGGACAGTTAATTGTTTTGCGTTCAACTACCTATCCGGAAACGACTGAAAAAGTGCTCTTGCCAATTTTAGAAAAAAGTGGTTTAAAGGTTGGTAAGGATTTTTATCTTTCGTTTGCGCCAGAGCGGATTGACCCTGGTAATAAAGTGTTTACCACAAAGACCACACCGGTTGTGGTTGGTGGGGTGACAAAAACATGCACTAAATTAACTGAACTTTTCTACAGTCAATTTGTGGATAAGGTTGTGCCGGTTTCAAATCCGAGAGTTGCGGAAATGTCAAAACTATTAGAAAATATCTTTCGCAGTGTTAATATTGCGTTGGTTAATGAGTTAGCATTGATGTGCGAACGGATGGGTAATTTAGATGTCTGGGAGGTGATTGAAGCCGCCAAATCAAAACCATTTGGTTTCATGCCATTTTATCCAGGACCAGGTATTGGTGGACATTGTATCTTAATTGACCCTTATTATTTAGCCTGGAAAGCCCGTGAATATGATTTCCATTCTAACTTTATTGAACTTGCCGCGCAGGTTAATGAAAATATGCCATTTAAGGTGGTTGACCGATTGTTTGAAATCTTTGGTGAAAATGGCGTTGGGTCGAAAACCGCATCCCTTTTTATTATTGGTGCCGCATTTAAAAAGAATGTTGGCGATACCCGTCACTCGCCAGCCATTAAGGTTATGGAACTTTTAGCTAATAAAGTTAAAAAGATTGCCTATAATGATCCGTATGTGCCGATGCTTAAAATAAATGGTAAAATTTATCGATCAGTGCCATTAAGTGCTAGTGTGCTCAATAAAGCAGATTGTGTTCTAATCTTGACTAATCATGATTCATATGATGCGGATTTTATCCTAAAGCACAGTCGGTTAATTTTAGATACCCGCAACTTAATTAAAAAGCGTGGTGTGAAAAAAGTTTACACTTTAGGACTGAAATAAGACTGATCATACAAAATATATCACTACGAAATTAGCTAGAGAAGATGAACCTTATTGAGTTAAGCGGTAGTTTCAAAGATTATTAATTAAATGAACAACATTTGGCGAATTGAGATTAGAAAAAAAGGTTTAAATCCCGAAGAGGTAACAATTATCCATGGCATTCAAGATTTAGGGATAAAAAAATGCGATGGTGTGATAATCTATGTTATCTATTATCTTAAGACCGACCTTAACGAAAAAGAGATCATAAAGATTGCTCGAAATTATATCTATGATCCTGTCTCTGAAAATTATCGTATCGTAAATATTAAAGATTGGGATAAAATCCAAAAGCCTCAATCTATTGAAATAATCTATCGGCAAGGAGTAATGGATCCCGCGGCGGAAAATGTGATGCAGCTTTTGGCTGATTTAGGTTATAAGGACTGTTGGGTGAGAACTGCCAAGCAGTATATTTTTCAGGGTAAGTTAAGTAAACAAGAGATTCAAAAGATTGGTGAGAATTTACTTTATAATCCATTAGTAGAGCAAATTTTAACTGACCCGAAGATTCTACAACAAGAACCAGCTTGGCATAAAAGAAGTGAGTTTCCGATTCAAAAGATTGAGATTTTAGATAAAACACCTACCGAATTAAGAGAAATTTCTCAAGCACGGCTTTTGGCTCTAAATGAAAGCGAGATGCTGGTAATTCAAAATTATTATAAAAAGTTAGGTCGTAACCCAACGGACATTGAGCTTGAAACTTTTGCCCAAACTTGGTCTGAACATTGCAAACACAAAACATTTTCTGCGGATATTATTTATGATGATGGGGAAAAGAAACAAGTGATCAAAGGGTTATTAAAAACCTATATCAAAAAAGTCACGCAAGAACTTAATAAGAAATGGTGCTTATCAGTATTTGAAGATAACTCGGGGGTAATTGAGTTTGATGACCAATATGGTATTTCCTTTAAAGTCGAGACCCATAATCATCCTTCTGCTTTAGAACCATATGGTGGTGCTGCAACTGGTATTGGTGGTGTGATTCGTGATTGTTTAGGTACCGGACTTGGCGCCAAACCAATTTTAAATACAGATGTCTTTTGTTTTGCGCCACCAGATATGGCGAAAAGTAAAATCCCCGTTGGCGTTTTATCACCCAAGCGGATTATTAGAGGTGTGGTCGCAGGTGTGCGTGATTATGGTAATCGAATGGGAATTCCAACCGCATCGGGCGCAGTTGTTTTTGATGAAAGGTTTGTTGCAAATCCTTTGGTTTATTGTGGCACTTTAGGAATTATTCCCAAGGATAAAATACATAAAAAGATTGTTAATGGCGATTTGATTGTTTTGATTGGTGGTCGAACGGGCCGAGACGGTATTCACGGCGTAACTTTTGCCTCGTTAGAGTTAGATGGAGAATCTAAACAAGTGTCGTCGGGCGCGGTCCAAATTGGAAACCCAATTGAAGAAAAGAAAGTAACGGATTTAATGCTTGATGCTCGAGATAAAAATCTCTTTCATGCCACAACCGATTGTGGCGGTGGTGGACTTTCGTCAGCAATTGGCGAACTAGCAAAATATGGTGCGGTGGTTAATTTAGAAAAAGTGCCGTTAAAGTATGCAGGACTTTCATATACTGAAATCTGGATATCCGAGGCTCAGGAGAGAATGATTCTTTTCATCGCGCCACACAAAATTAAAGCGTTTCTGAAATTAAGCCAATTATATAATGTGGAAGCAAGTATTATTGGCAAAATAAATAATAGCGGGCGTTTGGTTTTAAAATACTTTGATAAAAAAGTTGGCGATATTGATTTGAAATTTTTACATCGTGGCCTACCTAAAAGAAAGATGTCTGCACGTTGTGTCTTATCTGTGAAATGCAAGAGGAGAGAAAAAAAAGAGCGGGTGCAATTTAAGAAAAGTGATTTTAATAAACATATTTTAGATTTACTTGGCAACTATAATATTGCTAGCAAAGAATGGATCATCCGACAATATGATTTTGAAGTTCAAGGTAAAACCAGTATCAAACCATTTGTCGGCAAAGAAAATAATGGTCCGTCTGATGCTTGTGTGATTAAACCACTTACTGATTCTAACAAAGCAGTAGTTGTAGCATGTGGTGTCTGTCCTCAATATCAAGATGATGCGTATTGGATGGCTGCATCTGCCATTGATGAAGCATTGAGAAATATTGTTGCGGTTGGCGGCGATCCTGACAAGACTGCTTTACTTGATAATTTTTGTTGGGGTAATCCAGAAAAACCCGAGATTTTAGCAGAGTTAGTTCGGGCGTGCCAAGCGTGTTATGATATTGCTAAAGTTTACGAGACACCATTTATATCAGGTAAGGATAGTTTATATAATGAATACAAGTCAATCAACGGCGAGACCATTTCGATTCCGTCAACATTACTTATCTCAGCAGTTAGTATCATTTCAGATATAAATAAGACCATCACAATGGATTTTAAAGAGGCAGATGAATTGATTTACTTACTTGGTAAAACGAATTCGATGACAACAGAAGATACGATGCTCGGCTTTGACCCCAAACTCAGCATTAAGATTTTCCGTGCGTTACATAAAGCAATTAAATTAGGTTTAGTTTCTGCCTGCCATGATTTATCAGAAGGCGGATTAGCAATTGCATTAGCAGAGATGTGTTTTGCGGGTCGCATTGGAGCAGAGATCTTTTTAAGAAGATTTAACATGAATTCTGCGAATGATACCTCGTTAAATCTTATGCTTCTTTTTTCTGAATCAAATAGCCGCTTTGTAGTTTCAATACCAAAAGAAAATCAGAAAAAATTTGAATCAATCATGAAAAACTTGCCGCATGTATTGATCGGTAAAACTAATTCATCAGATACGATGAAGATATATGGAGTCAAAGATAATCTAATAGTTAATCTCAAACTAAAGATAATGGAAAAAATCTGGTCTAACTCATTAAGCAAAATATTACGGTAGGGAATATTTCACAATACATTGTTGACATTTGGTTGATTCAATCCTATAGTTAGTGAATGAAATTTCTGCGCTCTACTTTCTTGATCCCGTTTGTTTTATTTTCAGCTCCACTTAATGAGAGTTTTACAAGAAATGTTTTTCCACCAGTGGGTTGGCAAGTTATTAATAATGATGGTGGGAATCAGAACTGGCAACGAGATACAAATAATCCAAGAACCCAACCTGCGGCAGTTTCTTCGCGTTATGAAAGTAATGTCTTACGCAATGATGATTGGCTAATTACACCACGATTGATTTGTAGTGCACAAAGGCCAGATACGCTTAAGTTTTGGTATTGTAAAAATGGTGGTGGTAATCCTGAAAGTTTAGAAGTGTGGTTGTCAAACAGTACCAATAATATCAATGCATTTAATACTTTGTTGTGGCGCAGTCGCTTTACCCATACTAACTATCTCGAGAAAGTTATTGCGCTTGATACGTTTGACGGACAGGAAATTTATATTGCTTTTGTAAATAAAGGATTATATGGTTTTCGATTAATGCTGGATGATATCAGTGGTCCTGAAATGGTTGAAATTTGTGATGTCGGCGTTGATTCAGTTATTGCGCCCGTGAGTTTTGTAAAAAGACCAGTGGGTAGCGGTTTTTATCCGCAAGCAATTATTGCGAATTATGGCAATACGACTCAGCATAACATTGCAGTGATTTGTTCCATTGTTGGACAAATGAGCGGTCTTGTTTATCAAAGTGTTAAATGGGTGGATAGTCTTGTTATTAACAGTCAACGGATTATTAGTTTTGATTTATTCACACCTGAGATTGCTCAGTTATGTTCAATTAAAGTAAAGATTGCTTTAACTAACGATACTAATCCAAGTAATGACCGTAAAACAATGATAAGTGAAATTGTTCAACCTGCCTATTGTGGCGGACCAGATAATGGTTTTTATTATTGGATTGATAGCGATACAACTAATGGACCGGTTTATAATTGGATTGATATTTCTTTAAGCGGTAGCCCGTTGATAAGTGGTGATGCTTGGGTACAAGGTCCAATTCCGATCGGTTTTTCATTTAATTATTATGGCGATGCTAAAGAGTATTTTTATTATTCAACCAATGGATTTATTACTTTTGATGAGATCAGTCTTTCTTATAATACTAATTATCCGATACCGAGCAATAATTTACCTAATAATGTTGTGGCACCTTTTTGGGACGATTTGTATACTTACCAAGCCCGACATCAGACTTTTGGCACAGCGCCGAATCGTTATAAAGTTGTGCAATGGAAATCAATTGTCTATAACCAAGCAGTCCTGCGAGATACCGTTATTTTCCAAATTATTCTTTATGAGAATGGCAATATTGTCTTTCAATATCATTATTGCACTAATTACCATAATCTAGGGTTAGGACAATCGGCGACAGTCGGAATTGAAAACACTTTAGGTAATAGTGGCTTACAATATCTTTATAATGATAATGTAGTGGGTAATCGACTGAGTGCGAATCGGGCAATTCGGTTTTATCGTTCTTGCCATGATGTTATGGTAGAGACCATTATTACGGGTTATGTTGGGTTGGGAGATAGCGTAAAGCCGAAAATAGTTGTAAAAAATATTGGCACTTTTATTGAGAGTTTTAATAGTGTTTTTTATCTTAGAAATAGTAATCAACAATTGATTTATACAGATACTTGTGCAATAAATGGTTTAGCACCCAGCCAACGCTGTACAGTATTGTTTAGAGACTGGATTGCTAATCAATTTGGTGAATATCCAGCACAAACTTGGACTGCATTAAGTGAAGATGATAATTTGCTGAATGATACGTGTCATAAAACCATCGTAGTCACTTTAGCATCGCCATATCTTCTAAATCCAGCAAACAATGTAATTACTAACAATTGCAATGTACTTTTTGACTGGACTGATGTTTTTCAAGCAAGCCGATATAACTTGGTGGTTGATGGTAGCGTGGATACGATTGTGAATCTTTCTCAGTATGGACCGAGGAATTTTTATGAAGGCATTTATAATTGGCGAGTTCGTGCTGGTAATTTTAATAGCTGGGGATTGTGGAGTGAGACATACACTTTTATAATTGACACAAGTCGACCTATGGCACCAAATCTTATCTTACCGATGCCTAATTGTACTCTATTTTTATCCAAGCCGAATTTCTTATGGTTTCGAGTTACGGATGCTGCGCAATATAATATTTTAATTTATACATCTTATGATACAGTTATTAATCAGATAATATCAGATACAAACTTTACACCGCAGCAGCCATTGCTAAATGGGATGTATTTTTGGAAAGTGCGGAGTTGTGATTTAGCAGGTAATTGGTCAAATTATTCTCCACCGAGGCAATTTTTTTTACAATATCCAACTTGGTTACAAAGATGCGGTATCCCAGAATTACATAGCAATAAACCTGTTGGCGCGGGTGGTTCGCTAACTGCGGTAGGAAATGATAATATCTTTGCGCTCAAAGGAAATAATACGCAAGATTTTTATGCTTATAATAGTGACGCAAACACTTGGATTTATCTGTCGCCAATACCGTTTCGGAAGTCCGATACAATAGTAAAATGTCGCAAAGTCAAAGCTGGCGGTGCATTGGTTTATGATGGAGTTAATTATATCTATGCTATTAAGGGTAATCGTACCAAAGAGTTATGGGCCTATAATATTCTTGAAGATAGTTGGATCAAGAAACAGCCAGTACCTTCAATTCGAGGATTGTCTTGTGGTTCAAGTTTAGCATATATCAATGGTGCGATTTATTGTTTAATTGGTAATAGTAGTAAGTTTGAGTTTTATAAATATATTATTGTTCAAGATAGTTGGGTGTGTTTATCGCCGATGCCTAAAGGGCAGTATAATATGAGATATAGAGACGGTTCTTGTTTGGCAGCAGTTAGTAATGATAAATTGTTTGCCTTAAAAGGAAGTGCTCGGATAAATGAGTTTTATGAATATGATATTTTGAATGACAGTTGGCAGATAAAAAATAGTCTACCCTATTTTCATCCCATAACAAGAAAGAAAAATGGTGTAAAAAGTGGAGGTGCAATGTGTGCCGGTGATAATAATGTAATTTACGCAGTTAAAGGCGGAGGGAGTAATGAATTTTGGCAATATCAAATAAGTAATGACCGATGGTGTGCATTAGACACGATTCCTCGACTGAATAAGCGGAGCGTTGTCAAAGGAGGTGCGGCCCTTGCCTACCTTGATAATAAGGTATTTTTAATGAAAGGTAATAAGACTAATGAGTTTTGGAGTTATCAAATAGAAAATAATAGTAATTCAAATAAGTTAGATCTTATTGAATATGAAACGATAAAACATGCGAATAACATTTCGAACGCGCTAAAAATTGTGGTACTGAACAATAATTTTACCATCGTTCATGCTGGAGAAAAATATAACTTTGGTCAATTATTATCTTATAAAATTTATAATCAAAGTGGTCAACTGATTAAATCGATTGTTTGTCAAGTAAAAGATAATTTATGGCAAGATGAGCTAATCAGTTTACCAAAAGGCGTTTACATAATTTTAATTGAGCAAAACAACTGACAAGAAGATTTTTGTAATTTGGTTTATTTGATAGCAAGTAAAGACTTGAATTTTTATAAGTTTTAGATATAATAAAATATCAGTTTAAGTCAAATTTTATCAAAGGAAGATAACACAACGTTTAAAAAGAGAAATTAAAAGGATGGATAAATTTTTTATTGTCGCAATCGATGGTACCGCAGGGTCGGGTAAAAGCACCACGGCATTTGGTGCCGCACAAAAGTTGGGTTGGTTTTATTTAGATACGGGTGCAATGTATCGTGCGATAACTTATAAAGTGATAAAAGATAAAATAGATTGGCAAGATGTTGATCAATTAGAAAAAATGTTAGCAACTACCCAAATTGATTTTAATTATAATCCGAAAACACAACGGTATCATATTTTTTTAGATGGTGAAGATGTAACCCACAAGATTCGCACGCCTGAAATTGACCGATTAGTATCACACATTGCAGCAATCCCCACAGTGCGAGCAAAAATGGTTAAAGAACAACAAAAAGTAGCCACTGGCAAAAATACAATCTGTGAAGGACGAGATATTGCCAGCGTGGTTTTTCCTAATGCTGATTTGAAGTTTTATTTAGATTGTAGTTTAGAAGAAAGAGCTCGAAGGCGTAAAAAAGATAATCAAGATAAAGTCTCAATTCAGGAAATTAGAAATAATCTGATTGAACGGGATTATATTGATTCTAATCGGGAAGTTAGTCCATTAGTACGCACAAGTGATGCGATTTATTTAGATACGACAAATCTGACCATTGAAGAAGAAATTCAGTTTGTAGTTGATATGATAAAATTACGCCTGTTAGACAAAAAAGAACAAGCAAATAATAATTTAAGAAAAAATAATAAAGGAGCAAAGAACTCGTAACCATGCGTTTGCGCTGGCGAATTGGCAGGATCGTTGGTTATGCTTTAGCAAAAGTTGTTTTTGGATTAAAGGTAATTGGCCAAAAATATGTTTTACCACCCAAAGGACAGATCCTGGCATCAAATCATCGTTCTTATTTAGACCCTTTTTTAGTTGGACTGGCGAGCAATCAAGAAACTTATTTTATGGCTAAAAAAGAACTTTTTGAAATCACACCACTTTTTACTCGTTTAATTCGGTTTTGGAATGCAATTCCATTAGATCGTCAAGAAAGAGCGAAGTCAGCGATTGATATTTGTTGCGCTGTTTTAAGACAAAAGAAGGCAGTGGTAATCTTTCCAGAAGGAACTCGTAATTCGAAGCAAGGATTATTACCGTTTAAAGCAGGAGTTGGTTTTTTAGCGATAACGAATCAGGTACCGATTGTGCCTGTTGCTATTGTTGGTTTACGAGAATTGTGGGGTGGCAGATTTTCTAAAATTATAGATCGATTCCCGCCTTTGTCCAATCGTAAAAAGATTTATCGGATAACGGTTAAATTCGGCGAACCAATTTATCCGTACGGCTTTTCCGATGCGAAAGAGGACTATCAGAGATTAACAGATATCGTGAAATCTAAGATTTATACTTTATTAGATGAAAACTAAGACATTAACATTATTAATTGCACGTCCATCGGGTTTCTGTTTTGGTGTGAAGCGAGCGATTGCAATTGTTACAGAAAAAGCGAAGCAGGCCAAGGATACAATGAGAGTTGCTACTTGGGGATCGATAATTCATAATCAAGAAGTGCTTAGAGAACTGCAAAGTCTAAATGTGGCGACCGTTAATAATTTAAATGCATTGAGAGAGTTAAATAGAAAATCAAAAAATCAGCTTAATGTGATTATTCGCTCTCATGGTTGTTCGCCCGCGGTTGTTAAGCAGATAAAAGAAACCGATACCAAAGTGATTGATGCAACCTGTCCGTATGTGAAACGAGTCCAAAACTATGCCGCGAAATTAAAAAAAGATGGTTATTTTACAATCGTAGTCGGAGACAAAAAACATCCAGAAGTAAAGGGTATTTTAGGTTATGCCCTTCCGAATGCTAAAGTATACGATATTATTAATGATAAAAAAATTGTCATAAACAGATTACCATTTCAAAAAATTGGGATTATTGCCCAAACAACAATTAGCCAAGATGACTTTAACTGTGCAGTTAGGTCAATCGGTGTTAACAATTTTAAAGAAGTGCGGATTTTTAATACTTTATGTCAGGAGTCACAAAGCCGACAAAAGACTTGCCAAAACATCGCAAATCGTGTAAACTTAATGATAGTGGTTGGTTCGCATAAAAGTGCCAATACCACAAGTTTAGCAGAAATTGCTAAAAAGAGTTGTGCAAAAGTGTTTCAAGTAGAAAATAAAAATGAGTTACAGAAATATTGGCCAATTTTTGAAAAAGCCAATATTAATAAGATTGGTGTAGTTGCGGGAGCTTCAACCCCACAGCACATTGTTGATGAAATTATCCAAGAGTTAGAAACTCTTGGTCGAGTAAAAAAATCTTATATCAGAGGAGGATATCACAATCATGATGAATGATAAATCGTCAAATCTAACAAACCGAAATAAATCGGAGAAAGGAGCTAACTTAGAAAAAATTTACGAACAGGCGTTTCCGCAATTAAATGCGGGAGAAATTGTTAAAGGCAAAATTGTTCGCAATTTAGCAAATGGTGTGATTGTAGATTTGGGATTAAAATCCGAAGCATTCTTGCCATTAGAAGAGTTTGATGCGAATGAAGAAATTTACGAAGGCAAAGAGATTTATGTTTTGCTCGAAGCATTGGAAAACAAAGAAGGTGTACCAGTTATTTCCAAAAGAAAAGCAGAACATCAAATAGCTTGGAATGTATTTGAAGAAAAGTCAAAAGCCAATGAAAATATTACTGCTAAAGTTATTAAAAAAGTAAAAGGCGGTTTAATTGTCCAAATTTTATCCCAAGAAGCATTTTTGCCAGGCAGCCAGATTGATATCAAACCCGTTTATAATTTTGATGCTCTGATTGGTCAGTCATTTGAGGTGCGAATCTTATCCATGAATGCCTCCAAACAAAATGTGATTGTCTCGCGACGGGTAATTTTAGAAGAAAAATTAAATGAAGCACGACAACGGGTATTTTCAACCCTCAAAGTTGGTGATATTGTCGAAGGAACAGTGAATAGTTTGGCAGATTTTGGCGCTTTTATTGATATTGATGGTGTTGATGCGTTGTTGCATATTTCTGATTTGTCTTGGGATAAAGTACTTCATCCAAAAGAAGTTGTTAACATTGGCGATAAAATTAAAGTTAAAGTATTAAATATTGATTATGATAATTATCGTATTACTGTTGGCAAAAAACAATTAGAACGACATCCCTGGGAAGATGTTGAAAATAAATATCCAATTGGTTCTCGTATCCGAGGTCAAGTAACCGCATTAGCTGAATATGGTGCTTTTGTAGAATTGGAAAAGAATGTCGAAGGTTTAATCCATATCAGCGAAATGTCCTGGAATCGCTCAATTCAGCATCCATCACAGATTCTTAAAGTTGGGGATGTCATTGAGGCAGTCGTTTTAAATATTGATCGAGATAATCGCCGAATTTCGCTGGGATTAAAACAGACTTTACCAGATCCTTGGTCAGTGATCGATGAACATTATCAGATTGGCCAGAAAGTCAGCGGACGGATTACTTCGCTTAAGAATTTTGGTGCTTTTGTAGAAATTGAGCCTGGTATTGAAGGTTTAATTAGAAATCAAGATTTATCTTGGATAAAACGGGTGCGACACCCCCGCGAAGTTGTGAAGAAGAACCAAAAAATTGAAGCAATTATCTTAGACATTGATAAGGAGAATCGACAATTGGCGTTAGGACTAAAACAGACTCAAGAAGATCCATTCTATGCTTTAAGTACCGAATATAAAGTTGGAGATACGATTAATGCTCGAATTGTAGAAGTTAATAAAGCAGGTTTGGTTGTGATATTACCACATCAAATTGAAGGGTTTGTGCCGAAATCACAATTATTTTATAAACTTGATAAGAAAGATGAAGGAGCCGACGCAGACTCTGGTAAATATCAAGTGGGCGAAGAGATTGCTTTAAAGATTGCATTTATTGATTATGACCAGCGAAAAGTGGGACTTTCAGAAAAAGCTTTGTATACAGTGCAACCGACTTATTCAGAAACCGAAACCGAAGCAAAAGATGAAGTAGTTGAAGAGAAAAAGAGCATGAAACGAAAAGGACGGAAAAAAGTTGTTAGTCAAGAACTCCAGGAAGAAGAATTTGAGGAGAATGTCGCAAAATTTACTTTTGAAGATCATCTGAGCGATCTGGAAGCATTTTTAAATACTCCCACAGAAGATAAGAAATCAAAACGTAAGGGGAAAAATAAATAATTTTTCAAGCAATTTAGTTAAGTGGTAATAATGGCTAAGCCCCAAGTGTTACTAGGTGGACGAAATTATAAATTTGGCAAGATTGCTTCGTTGTTATTGCGACTGTCTTGTAAAGTCGGAAACTCATTAATATCATTGCGAATTGAAGACAGAACAATCTTTTGAATGGTAGTAAAAAATTGATATGAACATTGTAAAAACAGTTGGTTGTCGTCTAAACCAAGCCGAAGGTGATTTATTAATTAATTATCCGTTTGAAACCTTAAAGAAACCAATCTTTATTGTAAATACTTGTGCGGTGACTCAAGAAGCAGTGAGAACTTCCTGGAAAATTATTCGTCGAACAATGAGAGATAAACCCAAAAAGGCTTGGCTTATTGTCACCGGTTGTTTGGCGTCTGTGGAAAGAGATAAGTTAATGGAGTGTGAAGGTATTGATTTAGTGTTAAGTCAAAACGAAAAGAGCGCGTTTTTAACTAAGTTATTTCAATTAGGGGATTATCCTTATGCTCAAATAACTCGGTCGCGTCCACTTCTAAAAGTACAAGATGGTTGTAATAATCATTGTAGTTTTTGTATTGCTTGCTTGATTCGGGGGCCAGTTAAATCAACCCCAATTAGAATTGTCTTACAGCAAATATCACAACTTATAAATTATGGTTATCAAGAAATCGTTCTAACAGGACTTAATTTAGGTTGCTATGGTCAAGATCAGAATTATTCATTGAATGAATTATTAAAGAGTTTACCTAATGGTAATTATCGACTTCGTTTGAGTTCACTGCAACCCGAAACTATTACTGATGAATTGATCGAAACCTTACAAAGATTAATGCACCAAGGTCGGTTGTGTCGGCATTTACATATACCATTACAGAGTGGCGATGAACGGATTTTACAGTTGATGAATCGCCATTATACAATAAAAGATTATTGCCATTTAATAAATAAAATCATCACAAAGATCCCAGAAATAAATATTGGTACGGATATTATTGTTGGGTTTCCAACAGAAGACCAACAGTCGTTTGAAAAGACTGTACAAATTGTCAACCAATTGCCATTTGGTTATTTGCATATTTTCCCCTATTCAGTTCGCCACGGTACCGCGGCAGCAACTTTACCCGACAATGTCAGCCGACAAGAAAAGAAAGAACGGGTTTTTCAATTACGCTTATTAAGCCGAAAAAAAGCAATTGCCTATCAAAGTAAGTTTAATCAAAAGTATTTAAAGATATTAGCCGAAGAGCAAAATCGTGGTTTATCGGATAATTATCTGCGCTTACCGTTAGCAAAAGATAAGCGCTATCAGAAAGGAAAAATTTATGAGATACTTGTGGGTCAGTTTTAGTTTATTGTTTGGCTTAATAACTTTTTTAAATGCAGCCAAAGAGCAGAAAATTGGCTATGTTGATGTGAAATATGTGATTGAAAACTACCGAACTGCCCAAGATGCGAAATCAGCTTTTGAAGCAGAAGTAAATCGGTTTAATCGGATTGCCGATTCGCTGAAAACTGTCTATGATAATGCTCGTCGGGAATTAGAAGAGCAAAAATTGATGTTATCAGATGCTGCAATCCGTGCTAAAGAATTAGAGATTAACCAGTACAAGAAAAGATATGATGATTATTTAGTCGAAGTCTGGGGTAAGGGTGGTAAATACGAACAGAAGAACCGAGAATTAATGTCACCCATTGTGCAACGCATTAAAACCGTGGTTACCCAGATTGCCAATAAAGAGAATTTCACAATGATTTTTGATGCTTCAGAGACTAAGATTGTCTATGCGGATGTTACATTAGATATCACTGATAAAGTGCTAAATGAGCTTAATAAGGAATACACAGCAACAATGGTTACACCGACTACGACTAAAATTGAGAAAGATTTAAATGTTGCAATCTTTCCGTTTTTTAACGAGAATCAGACAGCGCAAGAAGAACATATCGGCGAAGCGATACGGTCGTCGCTCTTTGATTTGTTGCGAAGTGTGCCCAAAGTGCGAATGGTTACGAGTAGTGATATTAATAATGCACTGTTGAGTCGTAATATTCCGTTGAGCAGCCAAGTTACCGATGCAGATGCGTTTTCGATTGGATTAATGTTACAAGCAGATTATGTAATTTTAGGAAGCGCAGCCAAAACTGGTAATCGAATTAATTTTACAGTACGGGTATTAGATCCCCTGAAAACCCAAATTGCCTATCAGGGCGAAGGTGATGTGGCGCGGATTGAGGAACTAAAACAAGAATTAGGCAAATTAATTCAACAAGCGCTGCGGATGATGCGACCAACTGAAAAAACACCTGATAAAAAAGGAGAGATTAAATGATGAATATCGAACAAATCAAAAAGATTTTACCCCATCGTTACCCTTTTTTACTGATTGACCGCATTGTGGCGGTTACCGAAAAACAGGTTATTGCGATTAAAAATGTTACGATTAACGAACCCTATTTTGTCGGACATTTTCCCAATTATCCGATTATGCCCGGCGTGTTAATTATTGAAGCGATGGCACAAGCATCAGGTATTCTTATTGCGAAAGCCCTGGGTGATAATTACGACCCCACTAAACTATCTTTGTTTTTAGGAATTGAGCGGGCACGGTTTAAGGATATGGTGAGACCAGCTGACCAGCTAAAGATTGTCTGTGACTTATTACATTTGCGCAGTAAGATCGCACGTATTGGGGGCAATGCTTATGTTGATGATAAACTTGTTTGTTCGGCTGATTTGATGATTGGGTTTAATAACGATTATCAGTAAAATCTTTTGGTTACAAACAAATTCCTAAATTCGTTAATAAATTACGAAAAACTTGTCAAATACGATTATAATTTTAAACTGGCTAATTTTAAGCATTTTCTTAGAAGCATTGGCAATCCCGAGCAAAACTTAAAAAATGTCATTTTAATTGCCGGCACAAAAGGTAAAGGTTCCACTGCAACATTTATTGAATCGTGCTTGCGGGCATGTGGTTTAAAGACTGCATTATTCACCTCACCCCATCTTTTATCAATTCGAGAAAGAATCAAAGTCAACAACAAACCAATTTCACAACAAGACCTAGACCGAGTTGTCAATAAAATCAAACGCCAAGCCGAAAAATATAATATTACATTTTTTGAAGCAATGACCGCAATCGCTTTCTTATATTTTGTAGAAAAGTCAGTTGATTATACGATCTTAGAAGTTGGGCTGGGTGGTAGTTTGGATGCGACAAATGTAGTAAATCCCAAAGTTGCGGTGATTACCCGTATTGGTTTTGATCATCTTAACCTGTTAGGCAGGACGCTTAAAAAAATTGCCCAAGAAAAGGCAGGTATTATCCATCCCCAGAGTTTTGTTGTTATCTCACCACAGAAAAATTCAGCTCTGAAATCAATAATCAATAAAATCAAAGAGAATAAGAACCCATACTATTACATCCCTGAAAAGATAACAATCAAAGAGATGAAGAGCAATTTGGACGGTTGTAAATTTACTTTTCAAGAACAAAACCAAACTACAAAAACTTATCAAATAAGAGTAATTGGTAAACATCAGATTGAAAATGCCCTAACCGCTTGGGCGGTTTTAAATTATTTCAAAAAGCACGAAGTACGGCTCACAGAACAAGGCATAAAAAAGGGGTTAGCCAAAGCGAACCCTCTTGGCCGTTGTCAAATAATAACTCAACAACCACTAATAATAATTGATAGCGCTCATAACCCTGAATCAGCCCAAAGTCTTTATCATATAATACACGATATTATTAAACAAAAAGTGATAATCGTTTATGGCTCAAGTGAAGGAAAATTAGTAAGTAGAATATTAGATATCTTATCACCTATTACTAAGAGGTTCATTCTTACTCAATCCCAAAATCCCCGCCGCATTCCGATTGAAAAACTTGCTAAAATGTGCAGGCAAAAATCTTTATCTTATCAAACTTCAGAGACGGTGAAAGATGCAATTAAAGTTGCTAAACACTTAAGTAAAAATAGAATTCCTATTATTATTACGGGTTCATTCTATATTGCAGGTGAAGCACTTACTTATTTTAAAAACAAAGCCAGTTAATTTGTTTGTAATGACCCTCCTAGATATCGACATTGAAAATTAATATTTATTGATAGTACTGGGATACTGTCGAGGGGCACGCCATTTGCGAGCAAAATCTTCACCTATTGCTTTATCATAGTCGGACTCGATAGTCGCTTATTGGCAAACCTAAATTAAGTAGTTAAGAGAATATTAATTTTTATGCTTATTACAAATTTTTTATATTTATACAAACCCGTCTATTTATTGATATTATTTGTTTTGTGATTTCATTTGTTTAAGAGAAGCTTAGCATAAAAACAATAGATTGTGATAAATAATAATTAAATAAATGTGAAGATATGACAACTGTCTTTTGAGAAACGATAGAAGAAATGATTTATTTTACAATATTGATTTTATTTATTTGAGGAAGGCTGTTAATCTGGATAAAATACACACCCGAATTCAATTGATCAGTTAAAACTCGCATCTCCCCAGTTCTGGGATTAGTAAATTCTTGTTTTTTTACGAGTTTTCCTGTTATATCATAAATCTTAATATTCTTTACTAACCAAGGACAACAGATACGAAAAACAGATGATGCAGGATTAGGATGGATACTGAAAGGGTGATTATTATCAAAAGATAATTGTTGGTCCTCTTCTAGACCAGGCAAATTACAACGAAAGACTTTTAAGTAAGATGAGTTTAGACCGGTTATAAAAACTCTGGTTCCGCCACTTATCCAACTGCCAAGTATGGCATAAGGGTAAACGATAGGAAGACTATCAAATACATTTGTTGAAGATAAAACATATACCTTATTGGAACCAATATTAGCACAATAGGTAAAATTACCTAATGAGTGATGCAATAGAAAAGGACGAGTCCCTACAGCAAATTGGAGATTACCAATAATTGCATTGGTGCTGCCATCAATAATTTTGAAATTGTCGCCTGTGAAATTGACATAGGCAATTTTGTTATATGGGCAATAAATTAAAGATTGAGGACCTGAATTGTTATAAATTAAACTGTCAAGCAATTGGTCAGTTGCGCCATCAATGATATGGATTCTTCCGTTTGCCCAACTTGCGCAATAAACTTTATTGCTAATTGGATTATACGCAAGAGAGAGAGGAAATGCACCGACCGGAATGGTTGCGATAACATTGTAATTAGTTGCGTCAATTACTGAGATATTGTGATTATCCATATTAGCACAGTAGATTTTTTGGTTTATAGGGTTATAAATCAGTCCGTTGGGATAATTACCAACATTGATGGTGGCAACAAGATTATTGTTTGTGCCATCAATTACGCTGACATTATTACTGCCAGCATTGGCACAGTAGATTTTATTATGAACTGAATCAAAAGCTAAAGCACGTGGTTGAATGCCAACTCCAACTGTATTCAGCACCTCATTGGTAACACCGTCAATTATTGAAATGTCATTACTTGTTTGGTTAGCACAATAGATTTTATTACTAATCGGATTATAAACTAAATTTGATGGATAAGAGCCAACCCGTATCGTTGTGATGATTTGGGTGGTAACTTGATCTATTACCGTTATCGAGTTACTACCGCTGTTCGCACAATATATTTTTCGGTTGAGCGGATTTTCTACTAATGCGGATGGATATAAACCGACCGGGACTGTGTTTTCTAAATAAAAATAAACTTGGCAATATAATAAAGCTGGTGAAATTATTAAATAAAATAGGAAGTAATTGAGGGGTTTTCGATTAAACATATTTTTGATGAAATAATTATAAACCGAGTAACTGAATTGCCGGTCCACACGCAAATATGTGGCTGATACCACATAGAAATGTAATAAGGGCTGTCTTTTGTATAGACCATTGGCCTGATTTAGACATTACAATAAAAGGCAGGTAGTGATCCCCTCCAAACAAAGTATGAAAAAAACCAAGCGACGCTGCGGTAGCGACTAAAATTGATAATTCTCTGTTCATCTTATAAAAGTATATTGACCAAGACTGAGAAGTCAAGTAATATAGATACTAATGGAATACTTGGCGAAGATTAGAAATATCGGGATTGCCGCGCACATTGATGCGGGTAAAACAACTACGACTGAGCGCATTTTATATTATACTGGTCGGATTCATCGGATTGGCGAAGTTGATGAAGGTTCAACCCAGATGGACTGGATGCAGCAAGAACGGGAACGTGGTATCACAATAACAGCTGCGGCCACCACCTGTTTTTGGCGTAATCACCGAATTAATATAATTGATACGCCTGGACATGTTGATTTTACGATGGAAGTTGAGCGGTCATTAAAGGTTTTAGATGGAGCAGTTGTGATTTTTTGTGGGGTTGGTGGTGTGGAACCGCAGTCAGAAACAGTGTGGCATCAGGCAGACAAGTATCATGTACCAAGAATTGCTTATATTAATAAATTAGACCGTATCGGTGCAGATTTTTTCCGTGTCGTAAAAATGATGCAAGAGAAATTTTCTTTGATTCCCTTACCAATTCAGATTCCCATCGGAGTTGAAGATGAGTTTATTGGAGTAGTTGATTTGATCGCAATGCAAGGGATAGTATGGAAAGATGAGACTTTAGGGGCTGAGTATAATATTATTGATATTCCTGCTGCGTTACAAAAAACCGCTAAAGAGTATCGGGAAAAGATGATTGATATTTTGTCTCATTTTAACGAACAGATTTTGGAGAAATATTATCATAATATCGAATTAACCCAACAAGATATTATTCAAGCCATTCGCAACGCAACTTTGAGTTTTAAAGTCGTGCCGGTTTTATGCGGTAGTTCGTTTCGTAATAAAGGGGTGCAAAAGTTATTGGATGCAATAGTTGATTTTTTGCCCTCCCCAGCAGAGATACCACCAATTAAAGGGATTAATCCAAAAACTAATCAAGTTGAGACCCGCTCAACTGATATTAAATCACCATTTTCGGCTTTGATTTTTAAGATTGCCAATGATCCCCATCAGGGATTTTTATCGTATATTCGTGTCTATTCTGGTAAAATAGAAAAGGGAAATATGGTTTTAGTGGTTCCTACTATGGAAAAAGTTCGCGTGATGAAAATCTTACTCATGCATGCTAATCAGAAAGAAGAGGTAGAAAAGTTATCCGCAGGCGAGATTGGCGTGGTCGTGGGTCTTAAAAATATTAAAACTGGTTATACTTTATGTAATTTTTTACATCCGATTGCATTTGAACCGATGGAATTCCCGGAACCGGTTGTTTTTATGTCGGTTGAACCTAAGACCAAAGCCGATGAACCCAAACTAACTGCGGCTTTGAATGCTCTGCAAGTTGAAGATCCAACTTTTAAAGTTCGGACTAATCCGGAAACGGGCGAGATGATTATTGCTGGAATGGGTGAATTGCATCTGGATATTATTATTGACCGTTTGCAAAGGGAATTTGGAGTTAGTGCTAATGTTGGCAAACCACAAGTTTCATATCGGGAAACTGCGACAATTGAAGCAACCGCTGAAGGCAGATTTATTCGCCAGACCGGCGGACATGGACAGTTTGGAGTTGTCGTTTTAAAGATTCAACCTGTTGAAAGCGGTGTTTATGTTGTAAATAATATTAAAGAAGGAAGAATTCCAAAAGATTTTTATCCTGCGATTGAACAAGGCATTAGAGAAAGTATTGAATCGGGTCAATTAGCCGGTTATCCGATTACGAACATCACTGTGGAAGTGATTGATGGCGCTTATCATGAAGTTGATTCATCGGAGTTGTCATTTCGGATTGCGGCATCGATTGCTTTCCGAGAAGCATTTTTGAAGAGTGAACCAACTTTCTTAGAACCGATTATGGATATTGAAATTGTTGCACCGGATATGTATGTTGGTAGCGTTATTGCAGATTTAGTATCAAGACGAGGGAGAGTGATAAATATGGAAACTGTGAAAGGACATAAAATTATCCACGGGTTAGTACCGTTAGCCGAAACTTTTGGTTATGCTACAACTCTCCGCTCATTAACTCAAGGTCGAGTTTCTCATTCAATGCAATTTGCAAAATATGAGAAAATACCCGAGGAATTAAAATCAAAACTTTTCCCCTATCTCACTATTTGAAATAAATTAGCAGATAGAAAATTTATTTTATAATTTTGGGGTAGAGGACTCTGCGACTGAGATACATCAATGGAGTATCAACAACACCAATAATCCACTTTAAAACTAATTGACCCCAGATTAATGGCCAAATCGGCATGACTTTCCAAAAAGCAAGGGTTACAAAGATGAATGAGTCAACACCTAAACTGGGAATGTCTGAAAAGATATTTCTTAACCAGAGATAGCGGTTGCGAGTTAGGGTTTTTAAGGTCGCATATAAATAAGCATCTAAATTTTCACTAACTAAATAAGCAATCCAGCTAGCCAAGGTAATGCGGGGCACTAAAGAGATGATATTTTGCCAAGATACTTGATGAGGCCAAAATGGTGCAGGTGTAAGATTGGTCGCTAATAATAAAAAAAAGGTCATTAAAACTTGGCTTATAAAACAAATAAAAATCATCCGGTGAACTTCGAAACGACCAAATGCTTCATTTACAATATCAGTAATTTGAAAAGTAAAAGGAAAGATTAAAACTGCCGCTGGCGCATTAAAAGTTGTGAAAATCAAATTGAAACTGGCAATTTTACTGGCCATAAGCTGAGACAAAGTGAGGTAGAGTACATAAAAGGCTATGGCTAAATCCGGACGCCGATATTTTCGTATGTAATAAGGAATTGAGAGACTAGCAAAAATAAGAGTTACTACCCATATTAAGATAATGAGCATAAAGTGGCTATATTTAATAGAAAAAATTAATAAATGTCAATAAGCAAAAACATCACCGATAAGATTGTGCCAAGTATGCGGTTAAAGTCTTGTGCAAGGTGTTTAGATCTCCGTGAGCAGAAACAGTTTGATTAGCGTGGTAAATCGTAATTTGATTATGCTTTAAGACAACCTTAGAAATTTTCAGTTGTTTTGCCATCAACCTGATTTCAGCAATCGTAAAAAGATTTTTGAGCACTTTAGGATATTGACCAAAGCGGTCTTGAATTTCCGCAATTAGCTCATTAAGTTCTTGTTTGTTTTTAATAGAAAGCAAGCGTTTATAAATAGCGACGCGCAGAAAAGAATCCGAAATATATTCAGGGGGGATATAAGCAGTTGTGTCTAATGATAAAATCGGTTCGGCATCAATTTCTTCACCCTTTAATTGGGCAATGGCATTGTTAAGCATTTGTTGATATAGATTAAAACCAATCAAAGCGATATTACCATGTTGTTGCGTACCTAAAATATTACCAACCCCTCGCATTTCTAAATCACGCATCGCTAAACGAAAACTTAAACCCAATTGGGCATAAGCCAGAATTGTGTCTAATCGAGTCTGATAGGTTGCTTTAGATCTTGACTGACAACAAAACTCAGACTCAGGCGTTTTTTCTTTAGGAACAATAAAAATACAATAAGCCTGTTGATTAGAACGACCGACTCGACCTCGTAATTGATGTAAATCAGCCAGTCCAAATAATTCAGCGCGGTCAATGATTATAGTATTAACATTAGGCATATCAATGCCCGATTCAATAATTGCGGTAGAAACTAAAATATCATACTTCTTAGCAAGAAATTCAAGATAGATTTTAGCAAGTAACCGTTCGGACATCTTGCTATGCGCGAGGGCAATTCGCCAGTCATGCTTAAGCCGGTGGAGTTTTTGTTTGGTCTGTTGAATGGTTTGAATGCGATTGTGAATAAAAAGCACTTGCCCACCACGGTTTAATTCATAATCAATACGCTCCCTAATATAGTCGTCATTCCAATTAATTACTGTGGTAATTATGTCTTGACGACCAGCCGGTGGGGTGTTGATTAACGAAATATCAGCGATCCCAATTAAAGTACGGTACAAAGTACGAGGTATTGGTGTTGCGGTGATTGTTAAAACATCTAAATTGGCTTTCAATTTTTTAATTTGTTCTTTTTGTTTGACCCCAAATTTATGCTCTTCGTCGATAATCAAGAGTCCTAAATCTTTAAACTTAATTTTAGAGTTTAATAAAGCCTGGGTACCGATGATGATATCAATCTGGCCATTTCTTAGATCTGAGATAATTTTTGCTTTGTTTGATGGCGTAACGAAGCGAGATAACATTTCTATTCGAAACGGAAAACGAGCAAAACGACGGCAAAAAGTCTGATAGTGCTGGTAAGCCAAAATCGTGGTTGGCACTAAAATTGCTACTTGTTTAAAATTACTTGCGACTTTAAAAGCCGCTCGTAAAGCGATTTCGGTCTTACCAAAACCCGCATCACCCGAAATCAAGCGGTCCATTGGTTTTGGACTTTCTAAATCTTTTTTAACGTCGAGCCAAGCTCGAAGTTGATCGGGCGTTTCGGCATATTCAAAATCGGTTTCAAATTGCGCTTGCCACTCCGAATCGTTAAAATAATTTTCTTTTTTGGCAAGTTGGCGACGTGCATAAAGAGTGATTAATTCTTGAGCATAAGCTTCAATTTGACGAGCAACTTTCAATTTAGTTAAAATCCAACGCCGAGAACCAATGATACTTAAGGACGGTGGGTGGGTGTCTTCTCCAATATAGCGTTCAATCAAACCAATATTTTCAAGAGGAACATATAGCTTCTGACTTTGTGCATACTTAATCAAAAGAAAATCTTTGAGATGATCATCAACTTTAAGAGTTACCACATCTTCAAAAATACCGATACCATAATCAATATGAACGACAAAATCCCCTTTATGCAAGGATAGTAAGTCATCAATAATTTGACCTTTAAACTTTCTCTTAAGCGGCCGAATGGGCAATTTAC
>CBFGJZ010000002.1:103224-140355 GCA_965649215.1 Caldifarciminota bacterium | reverse complement strand
AAATAAATTACTTCATGCGTAGAATAGTTCCAATACCGATAAACAGGTTGGAGTGGAGAGCTGGTCGTTCCTGTACCAATGATTATATAACTTCCAACTTCACAGGCTTGTGTTTGTTGGTCATTGCCGTTATATTCATCGCCAGCTAAATAAGTTGTGACATAAACAGTCAGATTTTCTGTAACGGTCGGGGTCCAAGTGCCAAATGTTTTAGTAATCGTATCACCGCCAGCAAGTGAAGTCACTGAAGCATCATTGACATAACGAACCGTACCACTGGCATTAATAATTGAACAACGAACCGTAAAACTCTGGCTTGCCGTGCCAAAGTTCTTAATTCTTGCTGCTGGTATCATTTGAGTGTTTACCAAATGTCCTGTACCAGGACTAACAATTGCATCCACCCCAACATCATTAGTATATTCTTTATATCTATAATAAAAATTATTTGGTCTGTTCCAATCACAATTAGCATCGCCACCCAATACATATAATTCATTCTGCGATGGTCGAGCAACCAGATAATTGATACGAGCAATTGTATAAAGATATTGTGTTTCGGTGCTAATTAAACCCGTCGCAATATCATATACCCAAAGTTTATTTGAACCTGTCGTCAAGTTTTCAAAGCCACCTAACCAATAGACTTTGTTACCAAGTGCGGCAGCGCCTGCGATTGAAGTTGGAGGGTTGTGTGCCGGTCCTGCAATCCAAGTAATTTGCGTTGGATTTGCGGGGTTAATATAACCTTTGTACAGATTAGTCCAACAAGTGGAAGTTGCACCACGCAAAACTGCATTAGTTATATAAATAGTATCGCCAACAATCACCGCACCACCCATATCTGCTGATTGTGGTAAAGGTGTACCACTCAACCATAAATCATTGAATGGATCGTAAATATCAACTTGAGTAGTTTGACTGCCTGAAACACCATCCCAACCACCCATCACATAAATGAATGAATCACGCCACACTGCTTGTAATTGACAACCACGAGCAATTGGTCTTGGTGCTTTAGTAGTCCAAGCATCACTTGTAGGATCATATGCTTCATTTAAGTTTGTCGGTGTTGATGTAGCGGCGTTTATTAAACCACCAATCACATAAATTTTACCGCGAACATATGAAGCAGACATCCAACCCCGAGCAATTGACATTGGTGCTTTATTAGTCCAAGTGTTAGTTTGCGGATCATACTGTTGATTAAGATTTTGATATGTTTGCGCCGTTCCTTGAGCATTTCCACCAAACATATAAATCTTATCATTCACAGGGTCATAGGCAGTAGCATGCACAATGCGGTTTGGCGAATCAACCGGCGCAGCGATTGGATACCATTGAGCGACATCAATCGCTGATGGTGTATAAGGTTGCGCAATTGAAATTTCAACTTTTTCAGTTAGTTTAGTTGGTGCTTCAGCAGTTGCTGGATTGGTTTTGGCAAAGGCCAATCCCATCGTCAATACAACTAAACATACTGCTAACCATATTTTACGCATATTATACCTCCGTTATTTTACTTTGGGCATCTGTTTGGTGCAGAGCACCGAGTAAAAACCCGCTCTTCACAACTGCATATTTAGAACTGCCCAAGTTTATATCTATTCTAAATATCGTGTGAAGTGGGTAGTTATATGATGTTAGAGCAAAATCATCATCCATCCCATCTTCTCTAAAACCACGTACTTGTTTGTATATTATCATTAGTTGTTGTCTACTATACCACAACTATTATTTTTTATAATGTATTTAAAATTATTTAATCTGTCAAGTATCTTGTTTAGATATAACTAAGATTTAATATTCCATAACTTTTTCATTATTAGATTGTTATAACATAAATAGTATAAAAATTTTATTTGGCTTATAATTTTCTAATAGGGGCATTAAACAGTCTTTTGCCATTTTGGTAAGATTGCCACGCTCATTTCATTCACTCACAATGACGAAAAATAAATAATCTTGTCTTTTTATTAATCAAATAATTTTCTAAGCGCTCTATTTAACCATCTAACTTATTAAATAGGTAATTTAGTAGATAATTTAGTTGATTGCATACTTTATAATCTCTTATCTAATCGATTAGATAAAATATTAAGTCGCCTTTTAGGTGAGCCAGGGGGCTACCCTATAGGTCACCTACTTGGTAACCAATTTACTCATCGAGAAGGTAACCTACTTTATTATCTATCAAGCAACCTACCCGTACAGACACGCAGCTAGAAAAAACTTTTTAGCAATCGTTCTGTTTCATTGTTTCGTAAAGATATATTATTTTCGGTTGGTAAGATTGCCACGCCTTCGGCTCGCAATGACAGAAAGGGAAACACTGTCAGCAAGATTGCCATGCCTTCGGCTCGCAATGACATTCAAGTTCCCGTCTTTGCGAGAAGATTGCGCAAGCAATCCCGAAGCAATCTAACAGACGCTACTCTCTCTTTCTGTCATTGCGAGGGAGCAAAGCGACCGAAGCAATCTTACAGACAGTTTGTAATTTGTAATTATTTATCGTCTTTTTATTTTGGCTTTAAGAAGGCGATTGGTAAAATCATCTCTTCTAACGAGACGCCGCCGTGTTGATAGGAATATTTATAAGTCTGTTCGTATTCTTTGGGTTTGGTCGGATAGATAAAATAATAGTCGGACTTGGCAATTGCATAACGCACCCCTAAATGTTCAGTTGGTAACATATATTCTTTGGGGTCCAGCAAGAGAATTGCGGTCTTCTCGTCAATCTTTAATGCCCCGCCGTATTTATAGCGTAAGTTGGTGGAAATTTCCCGTCCACCGTAAATCACAGTCGGACGATTAACTTTGATAAAACCATGGTCGGATGTGATAATAATCGTCGCATCTTTTTTGGCTAATGCTTTAAGTAATGTTAAAACCGAAGAATTACCAAACCAAATGCGTGTCAAACCCACTAAACTCTGTTCGTCGGCAACAATCTCATCTAATAACCTTTGTCCTTTAACAGAATGAATCAATAAATCCAAAAAGTTAAGAATCAAAGTCGCAAATTTTAGATTGGTATTAACAAGCGTTTGCATACTCTCAGTTATATCTTCATTGCGAGATGTCTTGAGATATAAAATCTTTTCTGTAAAGCGATGTCGTGCCAAATTTTCTATCAAGAGTTGCTCTTCATAACGATTCTGAGCCGTTTCTTCAAATATCCAATACTGCGGATTTTTATTATAAATCTCTAACGGTAAAAGCCCTGAAAAGATCGCATTGCGGGCATATGGTGTCGCAGTGGGCAGAATTGAATAATAGTATTTTGTCTCTACATCATAATATTCTTTTAAGAGCGGTAAGATACTAAACCACTGCTCTAATGACATAGAATCAAAGAGAAAGAAATAGAGCGGTTTTTTGCCTAAATGCTCAATTAAGTAACTGTCAAAAAGACGATGCGAAAGCACCGGACCCGACCCTTTAAGCCATTTCGGATATACCCGTTCAATGTATTTAGCAAACTCTTTATTACTTTCAATCCGTTCAGCTTGAAAACTCTGTTTTAAGACATCATCACCAAATCGGTTAATTAACTGCTGCCAATGTAAAAGCAAAAGATAATAATCAATCCAATCTTGCCAGTGTTCAATCGTTTGCCGTTTTACTGCGATTTGACTAAACTCACGGCGAATCCGCTCGCCAATCAAATCTTTTTTCTGCACTAAACGCTTTAAGACTGCTAAAATCTGAGCCGGGGTGAATGGCTTGATAATAAAATCATCAACTAATTGGGCAAATGCTTTGTTCATCAATTGCTCTTCAGAAACTTTGGTCACCATTGCTACTAATAAGTTTGGGTCAATCTCTTTAAGTTTGGCAAGCACTGCTAAACCATCCATACCTACCATCATCTCATCTAATAAGACTAAATCAAAACTTTCCTGCCTGACCTTTTCAATCCCATCCGGACCATTGGTCACGGTCGTTACTTGGTAGCCTTTCTCTTTTAAGAAATAAGTATAAGGTTTAAGTAAATCAACTTCGTCATCAATCCAGAGAATTTTTAACATAATTAGTAATTGAGAGGTAAAGTGATGGTAAAAATGGTCTGCCCGGGTTCGGAGTGTTTCAAATAGAGTTTACCCTTATGATATTCTTCAATAATTCGTTTGGCTAAAGTAAGTCCTACTCCCCAACCATACTTTTTCGTGGACTCACCCGTCTTAAAGATTTTCTTAGCTTGATTGGGTTTAATGCCTTCGCCTGAATCGATAATATCAATTTCTAATGCCTGGCCATCCGCACTTATTTGACTGCGAATTAAAATGGTGCCTGCTTTTAATCCAATCGCATCTACGGAATTTTTTAATAAGTTTTCAATTGTCCAAGAAAACAGCACATCATCAACTTTAACGATTGGATTAGCCTTAAAATCAGTCTCAAACTTAATCTTTTCTGAACTGCGGCGCTGGATAAACATCATCGTCTTCATAATTAGGTCTTGAATGGAATGCTCTTTCAATTCGGCAGGTAAACCAATTCGACTGAAACGCTCCAAAACTTCTTTCATCCGTTCTAAATCTTTTTCCATCTCTGCTAATTGCATTTGACTATCTTTTAAATCCTGGTGATTTTTCAAATTCTCAAGCCAACCTGCAAAAGAAGAAAGCGGGGTCGCTAACTGATGAGCTGTCTCTTTGGCTAAGGTGGTCCAAATCAACTCGTGCTCGCGTTTATGATAGATAATAAGTCCCCAGATACCGAGCAAAACAAAAACAATTAAAAACCCTAACTGAAAATAGGGATAAGTGCGTAAAGTGCGAGCCGACTCAGACATCCCATAATGAATCGTACCTAAAATGCGAGTTGTATCAGCAGCAGTGATGGTCAAAACAATCGGCTCATGTTCGCTGTCTAAGCGTTGGATTAATGCTGGCAGTCGTTCGGCTCGAATCTCTTTATCGTTAATATTAGCATAGGTAATCACTTCGTTATTGGGGTCAACAATCAGTACTGGAAAATCAATCTTTTGAATAACTTCTTCAAAGATAATATCTAATTCTGCCGAACTATCTTCAGTTGGTTCGGTAGCGCGACGCATATATTGGGCATAAATCCGCGTCCGCACCTCAGTTTCTTTTTCTAACTGCTGAAACAGATAACGGGTGTAAAATAACCAAAAAACAACAATTAATAAAAGTCCAATTAAAAAATAGTATTGAAGAAATCGATACCCAATTTTTATTCTGAACACTTATATTATACTACTTGCTGAATTTCTCTAAGTCAAGATTTTTATTAACAGTTTAGATTGTTCATAAAAAAGGGTGTGAACTTATTGATAAGTCCACACCCAATCGGCTAAAGGTTTTTACTGGATAATCAACTTTACTTTAGTTTGCTCAGATTCGGTCTCGCATGTCACAAAATAGATACCCTTTGATAGATTTAGCGTATTCAATTGCAGATAATAATCACCAACTGACTTATTGCTATCAACTAAATTAGCAATTAAATTACCAATCGCATTATAGAGTTTAATTTGAACGCGGCTTGGTTTGGCAACTGAATAATAAAGCATCGTCTTATGACTACTTGGATTGGGAACAATTTTAAGTAGTGAGTGCGATATCCTCTTATCCTGATTAGTCATAAGATTATTGTTTACCCTTACCGCATTATCATTAGCAATCCTATCAATAGTTGGTTCTGGAATATGATATGCCCAGAACTCTTGTAGATTACCACCTTTGAACGCATAAATATGTCCCTCATAAGCAGAGAGTGCGCCACCGGCTTTTACCCTTTTAAGACCTGGAATATTTTCTAAAGTATACCAAGTATCTCCGTTCACATCATAATAACCAAAATGATTGGTATTACCGCCTTTTAATGCATAGAGTTTTCCCTGATAAGCAACTAACGAACCACCATCTTTAACAACTCTTTTTGCTCGCGCGACAGGTCGTGGGTCAAAAGTCGGATCCGATTTTCTAACCCAATTATCATTTAGTGGCGAATAAGCATAGAAGAACGGTGTCTTACCACCAACAAAAGCATAAATTGTATCGCCTAAAGTTTCTAACGCACCACCGCCTTTAACCTTCCGCTTATCAGGTGTCACTAATGAACAACGGGCTGCCCATGAATCTACACTTGGATAATAAACCCAAAATTCATGCGTATTACCACCTTTTAACGCATAAATCAAAGTATCATATCGAGTTAAAGCCGCACCAGCCTTGACTTTTTTACCTTTATTGGCATTAAGATATAATTTAGGAATATCAGTTTTACGATACCAGGTGTCATTCTCAATATCATACGCCCAGAATTCATTAGTGCTACCACCTTTGAACGCATAGAGCATATTTTGATAAGCAACTAATGAACCACCTTGCTTGACTTTCTTAGGAATTAGTGTCCCATCCGGTTTATAATCAAATGGCATATCCTTTTTTCTAATCCAACTATCTAGTTCCGGCAGATAAGCATAAAACTCATTTGAGTTATTCCCCCGTAACGCATAAATAATATCACCAACTGTCTCTAAGGCGCCACCGGCATTGACACCTTTACGAGAAACTTGGGTTGGTAGGTCTTTCATTCTCCGCCAACCAGAAATCTTAATGCGCTTAATTATCGTATCATTAGTGCGAAATTCATCAGTTGGATACCCTGTCCAGGCGATAATATTATAAGTATCAACTTCTGCGATTGTCTTCGTAAAAGTTAAAGATAAAGTCTCATTTGGTTGCATCGTTTGAGCTACAATTAGCGAATCTAATTGATTACGAATTTTACAATAAACATACCACGGTGCGAATAATTCATTACGACCACTATTTACGATTTTAACAGCGATCTCAAAAGTGTCATTAACAAAAATTGTATCCGAAACATCAATCGCAAGTGGCATCGCATCATACGCCGGGGTATAAAGCACACTAAAATCATCAATCATCCATCGTGCTGCATTATACGCAAGATAACGAAAAGCAACCCGTACATCATTCTCACCCCTAACTAAATGCGTAATATTATGAGTTTGATAACCACTACTGATTATCTTACTAACACCGCCGATATATTTAGTCAGCTCAGTCCAAGTTTGACCGTCATCGGTGCTAATTAAAACAAAGCCCGTATCTGGATTCGCATTGCGATAACCTTCATACTGATGCCAATAACTCAAAGTATATTGGGTATCAACTGAACAATCTAAGCGCGGTGAAATTAACCACTCGTCTTGCTCTTCCACTGGCGAATACCGCACTGCGGCTAAACTGCGATTAGGATTTGAAAGATAACCATGATACCAGTCATTACGATTCCATACTTTTGGCGATTCACTGCCATTGTCAACAATTGACCATCCGCAGAACGGTGGATTAGAACCCCACTCACCCCAGTTTTCATTAAAATCTTTGCTGTATGGTATAGAATGATATTCCGGACAAACCGTAATTTCATAATAAAGCGTATCATTGGTGGGATTCTCGTCGTCCGTTAATTCAGTGTAAAACAATATCGTATAATCACCTGCTAAGGTCGGTGTCCACACTAAAAATGTATCTAAACTGGCTAAAGTATCTAAACTTACTTGAATTTGGTCCACCACCACATTCTCAACTGCCATTGAAACTAAAACACTATTTTGAGGATTGGTGCCATAATTGCGGATCTTAATATAATATGTATCAGGATCTGCAACAACAACTGGGATTGTGTTTATCCCATTCAAATTCGCAACTCCCATATCATTTAAAAATGGATAGCCAATTTCAACATCATCCACAAACCAGACATAACTGACACCACTATTCGCAGGCCCATCTTGACAATGAAAGGCAATCTGCACTGTTGAATCTGCATAGCGGCTTAAATCAATTTCTAATGGCTCGTAATACCAATTCCAACCCGGTGTTTGCACCATTAAGTCATAGAGAACCGTCCAAGTATTACCATTATCAGTTGAAATTTTAGTATAATAATGATTGCTATCCCGTGCTCCTAAAAACCCATAAAACCAATATCGTAAATAATAACGATTAGTTGAAGAACCAGTCAAGTGAATGGGTGGCGAAATCAACCATTCGTCTTGTTCATGATATGACCACCATAAACCTGCGGCTGCAGGCAAAGAATGAACTGCATAAGGGGGTGTAGTGAAACGAGACCAATAACAGGGAAAGCCACTTTGCATAGAGGTATTAGTCTGAATCACACTCCAACCTGTTGGTGGAAAATTCTCGTCACTAAAACTCTCGTTGAGCAAACTTACTCGATTGGTATTTGCCTTCAGATGTTTAGGTGTGTTTATCAAAACAGTCGGTTCGTCGTAGATTTTTAAGGCATCAGTCATCTCGGCTTTACTAATCGGCACATATTCCGGATAACCATAAACTAATCCGACAATAAATAAAATACTTATAACTCTCCACCATCTTTTGTCCATAATTAACTCCTTCTTTATTCTATCTTTCTTAAATTACCCTTTTCCTAATTCCAACGCTCCTTCTTTTACGTATTTTCCTTTCTCGCTTTGAATCACTTGTTGTCTTACAAGTATACTTACTAATAGTTAATCAATCAAGTTTTTTAAGGAATAACATATTTCCAAAATTCTTTGGTATTGCCGCCCTTAAACGCATAAATCACACCATCGTGTACGGTTAGAGCACCGCCTTGTTTAACTCGTTTATCATTAGCACCTTTGGGAATTGGATCTAATGTTATCCAAGTATTATTATTCGTATTATAACATCCAAAACTCTGTGAATTACCGCCCTTAAATGCATAAATATAATCAAGATTCACCGCTAAAGCTGCGCCATCTTTAATATTTTTTAATAAACTATCAATACCAAACTTGGCATCAGCTAATTTAGTCCAAACATTCTCAGTTGGATTATAAGAGAAAAATTCTCTCGTATTATTACCAACCAGCGCATAAACTATACCATTACAATTAACTAACGCACCACCACCTTTAACAGGTTTTGTAGACGGAATCTCTGCTTTCATCGTCCAACTATCGGTATTAGGATTATACATCCAAAATTCTTTAGTATTTCCACCTTTAAATGCATATATATAATCACCTACTGTTACTAATGCACCGCCATGCTTCACTTTCTTTTCGCCATCAATAAATGCTTTTTTAACCCAAGTATCAGCATTAATATCATATCGCCAAAACTCTTTAGTATTACCGCCCTTAAACGCATAAATATAGTCACCCAATACTGTCAAAGCACCACCAGCTTTAACTTGCTTTTTGATTGGCTTATTGTTGTATGGTTTTATATCATAAGGAATATTTTTCTTTCGTGTCCAATTCGAACCCGTCAGATTGTATTGATAAAAATAATTTGTATTACCACCCTGCAAAGCATATAGAAATGTTCCGTACGTCACTAATGCCGCGCCGTCTTTTATCGCTTTTTCAACAGTGGGTACTTCTGTTAATTGAACCCATTCGCCAAATGCTACTGATAAAATTATTAAAAAGACCAAAATATATTTTTTCATACATCCTCCTTTGACATTTCTCATTATTTTTTTGATAACTAACATTAAGTTTGTTAATTAATTACCCTGCTTACTATGTCTATCTTACAATTATTGTAAGCTTTGAATTTTTCTTGTCAAGTAAAATCTTTCTTTCACTATTACCGATAAAATATTAACAACTCTATACAGTTCAAATGGTTATAATATTTTAATATTAGTTTTTAATTAGAATATCCCTTCATTGTTCAGGAGTAGTCTGTTTTTAAAACTGATAAAATATTCTCCTAATAAATTTTAATGCTAGTAAATAAAATATAACAAAAGTAAAAAATTAAAAAACAGACGCACCCAAATCAATGGGTGCGTCTGATATAAATTATCAGTTCAGATTTACTGAACGATAAGCTTTATTTCTTGCTTTTCGCCATTAGCTTCAAATCTGACAAAATAAATTCCAGTCGCAAGATTCGTAAGCATTAAGTTATAACTACCCACAGATTGATAAGCGTTAACCAATGATTTAACCAAACTGCCGTTCGCATTATAGAGTTTAATTGAAACCACGCTTGGATTTGTGATATTATAATTAATTATAGCGTTGCTCGGTGATGGATTCGGCATAATACTTAATGACGAGTTAGAATTGGTAATTACATTGCTAAATTGGATTGCACTTGTAGTGGCTGATATTGAATTGGTGATTACTTCGTTATGAAATCCTTTAGTACTAACTGGCCCATATCGCCAGAACTCAGGTGAGTTATTACCTTTTAAAAGATAGAGATAATTATTGTAATAGACCAGAGACGCGCCGGTTTTGGGTGTTCGCTTCTTACCACCACTGCCTAATGGAATCGTATCAAGCTCTGTCCAAACACCTAATTCAATTGCATACTTATAAAAATCTTGTTTACCGCCACCTTTTATTACATAGATTTCATCACCCGCAACCGCCATCGCTGCACCATCTTTTACTTTAATGTTTTTGCCCAAACTGTTCTTAAGTGGTACTGAATCGAATAAAATCCAATTACCCGCGGTTATTGAATAAGCATATACATAGTTATTTTTGCCGCCTCCTTTTAAAGCATAAATCGTATCACCATACCTAACTATACAACTTCCATCTTTAAACGGCTTATTATCAGGTTCAAATGTGGTTTTCGTTAAAGTCGTCCAACTGTTTTCAAGCACATTAAATTTAAAGAAATTATTATCATTCACTTTCTGCCCACCGGCTAAGATATAAACACTACCATTGTAATAGAGCATTGAAGTTCCACCTTTAAGTGGCTTTGATGAATTTTCTAAATATGGTAAGGCAATCCAGGTATCGGCTGGAATTGTATCAACCGATGATAGATAATATGCCCAAAATTCTCTTGTACCATTCCCTTTAACCGCATAGATTATATTATTACCATCATAACACAGTGCTGCACCCTTACCGATTTTCTTTTTGTTAATCTTCGGTGGCTCGGTCATCGGTAATTTATAACCGAATGGAATTGACTCAAGCTCTGTCCAAGTACCTTTTTCAGAAGGAACATACTTACGGAAAACCCTTGATTTATTACCATGAAATGCATAAATACCAGTATTTATACCTGATGGAACTACTGTCATGGAACCACCATCTTTTACCGACTTACCAGGTTTTAAGTCATACGCCGCAGGCATTGAATCATCTAATTTTGACCACACACCAACCGATGCTTCAATTACTTCAAAACCACCGCCATACTTTATATCATTTGCAGTATTCATGTCACCAATTAAGACCGTTTTTGCTTCCGTATTATATTGAGTCCCAACATTCCCACTCACATGATACGGTTGAAAAGTAACGATTAACTCATCACCCACCCCTAAACTACTAATCGTTACTGTATCGCTATAATCGCTTTGTTTTGCTTCAGCAATATTAAAGATAACCTTAAAATCATTCGCTATCACATTTCCGAAATTCTTAATCTTGGCTTTCGGAGCAACTAAACTACCCTGGGCAACTTGACCCGCTGGTGCCATAACTTCAATCACACCAACATCACGAAATTCAACATAGCTCATAAAATCGCTTAGCACTCGTGGCATCAATTGGAAAGTATCTTTATAAGCACCCAAATTACCAATCACCGCGATAGTCTCACTGGGAATTGCCTGTCCGATAATTGATGACGCTGCAGCATCAATTCTTAATCTTAACGATTCATTGGCAATATTATAGACCCAATAATTTGTGCTTCCACTAAAGGTACCTGTCTCTTTGAAAAATACTGAATCAATTCGAATTAAACATCCTTCATAATCTTCAGTTACTCCTATAATTGTTAGTCTTGTAGTACAGGGAAGTACTCGATTGGTTGCAAGAATATTGACTGTGGCTGGAATATTATAACTTGCATCGATTTGAGTTAAAGTTTGAAATTCAGTCGCAATCCCGATCACTTGCACACTGTCGCCAATCGCTACCGATGGGAAAGAATCTTGCGCTCTACGATATGTAAAAAGTCCATTACGGACACCACCAGGGCGTTGTTCGAAGAAGAATCTCTGACCAAATTTACCCGTCACAATACCAGTTGTAACAACATATCTTCCGCTATCGGGTGTTGTTGTTCCACTACCCTGAATTTGTGAAATTGTGCGACTCAATGGCAATATATATCGGTAAATTGAAGAAGTTGTCTTATTCGCATCACCATCAATTGCCTCGATCTTATAAAATACTGTATCACCTTCTGTATTTACTGCAGGAATCACATAAGTAAAAATTGAATCAGATGCGTTATAACCTGTTTTCACAATGGCATTCCAGCTAGTAGTTGTATTTACAGCATAATATAAAGTATCAATCAAACTGGCTAAAGGCGTTTGTGCGTCGTATATTTTTGCGGTCACAGTAACACTTTGACCAGCAAGTGGTATCTGGGGATTTCTGGTAATGTTTGTAATTATTGGTGGATAAATTCCGTTGACAATTGACCAATTGGTGCCAACACGTATACCATCTACAATTACAGAATAGGAATTACTTCCTTGTCTTAATGCAAACGAACCGACATTAGATAAATCACCGCCATCTGATGCAGTTAAATTAGGTATTGGTTCTGGACCACTTAACGACGGATTAATCCAAAGACTCACAATATCATTATCCGTTCCTTCAACAAAAGTATATCGGATAACAATCAGGTAAGTAGTATTTAAAGCATAAATATAACCAGTACTATCAATTGGTGGGGCACTGGCAGTTTTTGTCAAACCGAAAGCGATATTATTTGACGCATCTCTTTTAACTAATACTTTACCTTTGAAAGAAGTTCCTATTGTTTGCGGACCAAAATGAGCAAAATAATCCCATGTTGTCGCCGCTGCGGTAACATTTACCATAAATGCCGCATAAACATTCCCATCAGTTTTACTTGTAAAGATTCGATGTGCATCTTCCCTTGTGCCACTCCCACCAATCACAGTTGTCGCTTCACCAATGCCTGAAGATAAATACCCAGGATAAGTTAAACCTGGTGTTGTTACCATTAATGGATTTGTACCAGCTCCGCTATGCGCTGACCAACCATTATACACCAATGATGTTCCTACCGAATATTCAAAATTCTCTATCAAAGTATCGGTTACAGTTAAAACATTAATGATTGGTGAAGTCGCAGGTATTAAACCCGTCGCTGTTGCATTAAGGGTATAACTTCCTGAAGTGCTTAACGCAATATCATTAAATGTTGCAATACCACTGATAGCAGCTTTTTTGACTGTTCCTGAAATTGTTCCTGGACCAGATGCAACAGATATTGTAATACTATCCGTATAATTAGGGTCAACTGAATTATCTGGTCTACGTGCCTCAACTGTAAATGAACCCATAATAATACCTGGTTGGGCTGCGACCGGAACTCCAACAAAAGCAAGTTGAGATGCAGAAGGATAAACTGTGAAAGGATTAGTTGTATCTGGTGCTAACATATCACCTGATGTTCTCGAGACAGCGATTCGAACTCCACTTTCCGCAATATTATATGTTATTCCTGTAATGGTAACACTGTTTTGTGACGCTGGAATTGTACCCGTTAAAGTTCCTCCTAATGAACCAGTGCCTGCGGCTAAAGAAATTGACACATCAGTATTATTAACAACACTAGCAACATTACCAAGATCGTCTTGAGACTGAATAACAACACTAAATGGAGTATTAACTGATGGTGCAATACCGTTATTTATAGATATAATTTTTAGTCGGGTTGGAGTTGAGCCGGTTGCTGGTAACACATCAGACCAACTTGTGCCAACCCGAATTCCATCAAGTATCACCTTAGCACCATTGGTAGCGCTTCCTTGTCGTAAGGCTACTGAACCAATATTTACAGGATCAGTTGATGATGGCGATAAAGGACCAATTGTCGGTGTGGGGGGTTCGCTTGTTGGTGCACCAGTTGTAAATATAAATAAACTTACAATATCATTGGTCGAACCTTCAATAATTTCATATTTCAATACAAACAAATAGGTAGTATTTAACGCATATGAAAATGTTGTAAAAGTCGTATCACTACTTCCTTTCCCCAATCCAAAAGCGATATTGTTTGAACCATCATTTTTAACATGAACGCGTCCCAAATAAGCACTACCTAGAGGTGAAGGACCAAGATGAGTAAAATAATCACCATTTATGGTTGCTTTTTGTACATTCACCAAAAAAGCACAATAGACTGTACCACTAGTTTGGGAAGTATAAATATGATTTACATCTGCTCCCGTTGAATCAATCCAGGCAGCATTCCCAATCCCTGACGAAACATAACCAGTATAACTCAATCCATAAGAATGCACTTTTACTGTATCAGTTCCTCCATAATGACATAACCAACCATGGTCTGTAAGTTTATCTCCCGCAGGATAGTTAAAATTTTCGTCGAATAGTAACGCTCCATATATACTGTTTATTAGTGTTAATAAGAGTACTAACACTATCATATATATATTTTTACTCATATTTCCCCCATTTTCCGTTTTTTACCACTGATCTTTTTGATCAGCCATATAATTGCTATTACGGTATAAACTGTTTTTTTCCTGTTTCAGCTACCGTTTTTATTAACTGAAACAACAGATTATTTAAAGTATTAAATATATCCATACGCTTAAATATACAGTTAAAAGATAATAAATAAATTGTTAAGTTTTAGTTAAAATTCTTTCACTGAAAGTTGTTGTCAACAGTAATAATTATTTTTTATTTTGTTAATAATACTTTTGCTCGTCTCGACCCTTGTTCACTTTCCAGCGTTACAAAATAGATACCTGGCGCAACTAAATTACCATTTTCATTGCGACTATCCCAAATGATGCTATTGCTGTTGGGTTGTGAGATAGTTTTAATCGTTTTACCCGTAACATCATGGATTAACACCCTTTTGACTTCATTAGGATTGATATTAAAGTTAATACTTGTTGAATAGCTGAATGGATTTGGTTGTATCGATAAAACTATCTGCTTGGAATCTGGTTTTAATAGACTATTTTCTTCAATACCACTTACTGCACCTGCCCAAGTTGTCGCAACTCGAATGCCATCAATAATTACTCGAGGTGCATTTGCAGCTGTTCCTTGTCTTAAGACCACTGAACCAATATGTGCGGGGTCGGAACTAATCGGTATGATTGGTCCGATTGTTGGTGTTGTCGGCTCGGTTGATGGAACGCCACTAGAAAATATAAAAAGGCTGAGTCGGTCATTACTATCGCCACTGATAATTTCATATTTAATCACCACCAAATAAGTTGTGTTTAAAGTATAATTATATCCGCTAAAAGTTGTATCTGATTGTCGTTTACCTAACCCGATCGCAAGATTACCAGATGCGTCTCGCTTTATATGAGTACGAGCAACAAATTCATACGTACTAAGTGGAGAAGTTGAAAGATGAAACCAATAATCACCCGCTGTTGTTGCTTTTTGAACATTCATCATAAACGCCGTATAAATTGTGCCACTGCTTTGCGAAGCGAATGTTTTATTAATGTCTTCCCCTGCTGTATCTACTTTAGCAGCATTACCAATTCCTGAACCCGCATAACCCGCATAAGTCAAACCAGGTGAATAAACCCGGATTGGATTGGTACCCGAACCGCTATGTGCTGTCCACCCATAATTAGTTAGTGGATCATTAGCTGCATAATTAAAATTTTCTTCAAAAACAACTTGACTTAGACCAATATTCGCAATAAGTCCAATTACGATTATGGCCCAAAATATATTTTTAGAAATCATAGTACCTCCATTTCTTCACTACTATTAATGAACTTGTTAAATACACATTCTCCATTAATAATAGTGATTCATAGTTAACTAACTTTTGCACTTTTTGTTTTTATCCTATAACAAATGCTCAATTCACTACTCTAAAAGTCTAACTATTAAATCCTTATTGTCAAGACTGATTAATTGTAAAAATTCTAACTAATTACATTGGACGAATTATAATAATCGGTGTACAAGCGTCACCTTGACCAGCAGGATTATCGTCAAGAGCAGTTTCAATTAATTTTGTATATTTTTTATCAGATACGCTCACTACCCAACAACCTGAAATATCATTTACATCTACAATCGCCACTACTAAATTAGTCTGTTTTGCTAATTGTTCAACGACTCGGTCAGGTTCTTTGGGTCCCATGATTACGCAATCAATATATTGTTTCAGACCGGTAGTTCCAGGGGCATCAATCATTGCTGCTTGCTTGCCAGCAATTTTATAAAAATCGCCTCGCCGACCAAATAGCTTAGCAATCGCCGAAACTGCTGCCGCAATTAAAATACGTAAAGTACCGCACTCACGAATTGCACATTCCATTGAATAAGGATTTCTTAAGCCAATCCCATACGGAACTTTTCTCACAAATCGCCATAAAATTCTTGCTAATAATCTTGGTTTTATTTTGCTTATCGGTATCGCTCTTCCCTGCGTCATTGCAACCACACTCTCACTAATTGTAATGATATCGTTTGCCCGGCAAATCGGCTTGGTATACTTATCAATCACTTCGTTAATTTTATCTTTCTCACTAATAATATGAGTTTTAATAGGAATTCTTAGATATTTTTGTCCATTATAATCAATTAAATTATTAGTATTGGAGATCATGATATTGCTAACCTTAATAAATTTATTTTCCTCTTTATCCAAACTCCTAAATAAATAAACCAAGTTATGATTAATGGATATTTGTCTTTATAATGTTTATCATAAAATATCTTTATCGAATCGCAAAATGAATTTATTGCATTTCGTTTAATTTCTTTAGTTGCCCTACTTAATTTACTTGTGTTTTTTTTGATACCCGATGAAATCCCCTTATAGTGAGTAATTTTAACTTCTGGAAAATAATAAATTTTCCATCCTGCTTGTTTTATCCGATATGACCAATCAACTTCTTCGTAAAACAGAAAATAACTCTCATCGAGCAGACCAACCTGTTCAATAACTTCTCGACGAACTAAATAAAAACAACCACTCGGCGTATCAATTTCATGTATAGTACTTAAAGGTAACCAACCTAAATGATAACCTCCCAATATACGACTTTTCGGAAATAACTTTTCTAAACCAATAAAATAACAAAAGGAAGCCCATGGAGTTGGAAATCCCCGATGACAAGCTGGATCAATTTTACCATCTGCAAGCTCTACATAACAAGTTACAACTCCAATCTTAGGATTTGAATTAAGAAATTCAATTGTACGAGAAAGAGTGTTAGGATAAATGACCGTATCCGGATTTAAGAGTAGTATATAATTGCCTTGAGATAATTTAATTCCCTGGTTATTTGCTTTTGCAAAACCGATATTTTCTATATTTTCTATTAATTTAATATCAGGAAACTCTTTTTTAATCATAATTTTGGAACTGTCTATCGAATTATTATCAACAATGATTATTTCATAAGAATTCGGCTTATCAGCCCTTTCAATGGATTTAAGGCATTGAAATAAAAAATCCTTCGCATTATAATTTACGATTATTATTGAAAGCATCAATCCCAAATTAAATTCTTTATTATCTCGTAGAAAACATTAACCATTTATCGTTTCAATTATTCTATTAAGACTCTGTAAATTTTTATTAATATCGTATTTTTTCAAAACTAATTCTCGACCACCCTCAGCAATCTTTTTATAAAAATCTATATCCCTTAGTAACCTAATTGTTAAATCTGCAAAATCTTGTGGTTTATCAGCTATTACAATATTTTGCATATTAGTTGCTTCAATCCCCAAATAACCTATTGTGGTTGATACCACCGGTCGACCTGCTGCCATTGCTTCTAAAATTTTTATCCGAATACCCGTGCCAACGCGTAATGGACAAACCATCACCGCAGCCTTTTTTAAATATTCCAAAGTGTCAGGTACGTACCCTGTCACAATAATATTTTTATTCTTTGCTAACTTTAGAATTGCTTTGGTTGGTTTATTGCCGACTATATAAAATTTTACAGCTGGTATTGACTTCAAGATTAATGGTAAAATCTTTTTACTAAAATATAAACATGCATCCTCATTAGGTTGATAATTTAAAGTTCCAAGAAAAATAATTGTGTTAGGTATTGCTTCAATATGTTTATTAAAAGATTCAACTTCAATACCACGCGGGGCTATCATTATATTCTCTGTGCGTCTTTTCTCTCTGAGTAAACATACTTCCCAACTGTTTCCTAATAAAACAATATCAAAATAATTGGGAATCATCTTTTCAAATTGTCTCATTCTATATGATTCTACAAAATTTATTAACCATTTTATGGGATTTCTTTCAATACTTAATAATTGTTTGTGACGTAACGACACTAAATCGTGTAAATCAATTATCCTTCTTGTGTCTTTAAATAACATTGCATATGGTGCCATCCGTTCGTGATTTGCAAATATAAGGTCATAACTTTCTCTTTCCATTGCATAGCGAACTTGCTCTCGCATCTTTACCGAACTAACATACGCAAGACGGAAAGGATTATGAGAAAAAAGATTATACACACAGTTAAAAATTGCATTTATCTTATTCAATGGCACGACTTCCAGTTTATTGCAAACCATTTGAAGTTGGGTTAAATCGTTCGGCCTTCTTGTTGAAAAACATATAACATCAACGGTATAAGATTGTGATAGTGTTTTTATATAATTATATATTACTGCACCACCACCACCACTTGAATAAATTGGAACATAAGGAGCCAGAATTAATATTTTTTGCTTCACAAACAAAACATTATAGCTAGTTTGATCGTTCAGTCAATATTAAACCATATTTATTTATATCCATGTCATAACTTGACGATTGCATCAAATTTTTTATAATCACTAATAAAAATGAAAATATCAAAAATTAACCTATTTGATCCCGTAGCTCATAATCGCAGAGTTGGCATCAAAACATATACTTTTCAAATAACAAAACATATAAGTCCATTATGCCAAACCGAAGTATTCACATCTGATATTGATTTATTTAACAAATTAGATTGTTTGATTCATCCCATTAAAGATTGGTGGTTACAAGGATATCTTAGAAGATCTTTTTGGGAACAATTGATTTTCCCACAATTATTACAAAACAAGAAAGATAATTTGTTAATTTGTCCGATTCCTGAAGTTCCTATATTATCAACTATTCCTACCCTAGCTATTGTTCATGATTTAATACCATTAAAATTAAGGCAATATTATTCACCCCAGGCAAAATTTTATTTTTGGTGCACTCTTCAAACACTCCGTAAAGCAAGCTTCATCATAACTGATTCTGACTTCACCCGTCAACAATTAATGCAATTTAAGATAGTTCCATCTGATAAAATAAAAACCATTTATGGCGGTGTAGAAAAACCCCGGCTTAACGTTCAACTAGATCTCGTAAGTGATAAATATGGAATTTCAAAACCGTTTATACTCTACGTCGGTGGTTTTATTAAAAGAAAAAATGTCCAAAGATTGCTTTATGCATTTGCTGGTCTCAAAAATCATCAAAATTATATTTTAGTTTTAGTTGGATGGGGACGTCCCGCTGCGATTGCTGAAATTAAAAAAATTATTAATTTATTAAACCTTCAAGAAAATTGTCTATTATTACATAATATCTCTGATGCGGAATTAAGTTGCTTATATTCAAATTGTGAAATTTTTATTTTTCCTTCCTTGTATGAAGGATTTGGATTACCAATTTTAGAAGCCATGGCACATGGCGCTCCGGTCATATCGAGTAATTTTACAAGTTTACCAGAATTGGGCGGCGATGCGGTTATATATTGTAATCCGTTATCAATCCAAGATATTACGAATAAGATGAATCTTTTATTGTCTGATACAAAATTACGTGACACAATTAAAATAAAAGGATTAGAGCGTGTAAAACTTTTTAACTGGCAAGCAACAGTAACACAAATATTAGAAATAATCAATTCATTGTAAACCGCGTTGATCATTAAGCACCGCAACTGCAATTCCTAAATACCATGCTAGTAACATTAGCGCGGGACTGAACCAGAAACAATAATCAAATAGACCATGAACTAAATATGCGATTAAGGCACCATTAATACCATAAATAAATCCTTTGTAGTTTGTTGCTTTTACAATGGTATGCATTGTTTTCATCGTTTTTATAAATAATGAGGTAAATGCCACGAAACCCAAAATCCCCGTACCAACCAGAAATTCCATAAATAAATTGTGGGTATAGTACGCTGCTATTGGATCTAACCACCTCGGAAAACCATATAAATATTTTAAATTTGGGAAATTATGAATACCAACCCCTGTTAAAAAATAACTTTTTAACATCGAAAAAGCGGAATTCCAGATATAAAAACGACTGATCAACGCGGGATCTACTAAAGAAGTTTGTTTGACTCTTCCTAAAAGGATAGATTGAAAATTTTGAAATAAAACAAAAACAACGATAATTGTTAATATATAGAAAAACCATTTATAAGATTTTGTTTTTATAATTATATATGTTAATCCCACAATTGCACCTAACCACGCTCCTCTTGATTTCGTTAATAAAAGATTTACTAAAAGAATAATAAGTGTAATGATAAAAAATAATGATTTTTGCTTTTTACTTTCGTCAAGCATTAATCCAAAACAAAATACTAAAGTTGGCGCTAACAGCATACCAATCGCATTTAAATTTAAAACATGTCCAGCAATTGATATTACTGCTTTACCAAAATAATTAATTGAGATGAAAATAAAAGGGACACCCGAAACTAAAAAGCCAATTAATAACCAATTAATTAAAATTTGGATTTTTTTACTTGTATCGATAATCGATGGTATTATTATAATAAATAAGATAAATTCTAAAAACCATACTATACCTCGTAACATCGAAATATAAAACCATCCTCGTAATAAGGCATATGCAAAAGAAATTACAATTGATATGAAAAGTAATTTTAAATATCGATTCAAAAAGTTATGTGAAGAAGCAATTAATTTTTCACCTTCGATCCGTTTAATAAAAATATAAGCAATTGCGCTAATAATAACAAAAATATAAACAATTTCTCGATATAGTGGTGGTAAAAAACCGGTTGCGCAAATTGGTAAAATAAAACTAAAAACAATTAATGAAATATACTGAGAAAAAAGTAAAAAGAAAAAAATTAAGAAACCAAAAATTAGTAATAGTAATAAAATTGATTGTGTTTCACTATGAATTATAAAGAGTGATATAAAATACACTAAAACTGCTAGTAAAGGAAATATAAAAAAACCAATGCTCCACTTTTTTTTGTCTGAATAAATTCCTAAAAATTTCATTTTTGTAAGGAGAAAACTTGTTTAATTATTCGATAATCACTTTTATCCAATACCTTCAAAATTAGCAGACTAATAAAATAAAAAATTATTGCAATGATTACTTTATAGATTACAAATCTTATCGGCAATAAAATGATTATCCCTACTAAAATTAGAGCAGCACAAATACTTTTTACAAAAGTTTGAAGGTAATCTTGTAGCGAGAAAAAATATCTATGTTTTCTTAAATGTATCACAAGGAAGAAAAAGCTAAATGATTCTGCAACAATTAAAGCAATCCCAATACCAATGAGGTCAAATTTAGAAATTAAAATTAAATTTAATAGTAAATTTATGATTGCTGCAATACCTGCTTGGATTGATACGATATGGGGTATATTAACTGCAAATACCGTAGTCACTTGAATGTTATTAAGATATAAAAAAAATAACCACCAAATTAACATACTTAAAGCTAAACCAGCCGCGGTATAATCGGATCCATAAAATAAGGTTATTATTTGTTTACCATAAATTGTACCGATAATGGCTAATGGTAGAGCAATAAGAAACATATATTTCATTATCCGAAAAAGAGTAATTTTAATAAGTTCGCTTTGAGATTTACTAAAATATCTTGAAATTAACGGATAAACTGCTTCGGAAAATGCGATTGGTATAAATGTCAAACCTAATACTAATCTAAATGCAGCATTATACCATCCAACCATTTGATTTCCCTTCATAATCGATAGTAATGACATACCATTCCAGTAATAAAATGTAGCAAAAATAGAAGTTAGTCCAAAGGGTATTGCTTTTTTTAATATGGCAATCCATCGTTTTACATCGATCGTCGGTTTAAGGTCACTATATTTATATTCAAAGATTAGATAATTTAAAACAAATGCCAAGGCAATTGATATTAAATATGCAAAAGAAAATCCAACTATCTTTAATTTAAACACAACAACCACTAAAGCTCCAATGAGTAAAAGAGTACCGTATAATAACCGCGATAAGCCGATTAAATACATCTTTTCTAACGCCTGAAATACTGCATTAAGAAATAACCATTGTGAATTAAATACCATAAATATTGCAATAATTGCAACTATCTTAATGGTCGAGTCAGAGTATTTTAATATTTTTGCTAATATCAATATGAGAACAACCGTTAAAAAAGATAAAATGAATTTTAGAGAAAAACTACTTTTTACTTCAGAATTAATAAGACTATAATCGCGAGCGACTTCGCGTACTATTAACTGCGAAATACCTAAATCGGTTAAAATTAAAAAGAGCATTACAAATCCAGTTGCAAAAGAAAATATTCCAAATTGTTCGGGCCCTAAATTACGAGCTACAATTATAAAAAAAAGAAATATAAAAAATTTTAAAGCAATATCAGAAGTGGCTAAAAAAATAGTATTTCTGCCAATTCTTGTTACTGCTTTAGAGGCTGTGTCTGGTGGTAATGTTAGTGGTTCTCGACGCACAGAATAAACTTATTTTTTCTTGAATTTCAAAGTTGAAATTGTAGAACGCCATTCTTGAAAAAGGTCTGGTTTTTCTTTCTCAATTGTTTTTACATATTCATTGATAAAACAACCAAGAGATGTAAAAATTATGCTAAGGATAAAGACAGAAATTATAATAATTAATCTCTTGGGAAAAACTTTTTTTTCTGGAATCTTCGCATAATCCAATACTGTGATTGTCGGGGTATCTCTTGCTTCAAGAATCTTGGCCTGTTCATATTGTTGTAGCAATAAATTAAAAATTTCTGCTTTTACTTTATAATCACCAAATCGACGTGCATATTCTTGAGCGATAGCTGGCAAATTTCTAAAAGAAACAGCAAACCCGACTCCAAATCCTTCAGTTTTTTGATCTCTCGCTTTTTCGATTTTCGCTAATTGTTTTTTAAACTCATCAATTTCACGCTGGATTGATAAAAGATATGGATTATCCGATGTTGAAATATTTTGATATACCGCTAATTCAATCTCTCTTTTTAGAAGCTCTGATTTTAATGTTGCATAAGCATCAATAACTGCTTTGGTTTCTTCATCTAAAGCAACTATTTTATTGCGTTCTTGAAATTTTCTCAGTGAATCTGAAGCTTCTTTTAATTCTTGTTCAGCTGTCTCAAGTCGCTTCTCAATAAAAATTCGCATGTTGCGACCACGGCTCATATTTGACTCTTTAAGAAATTTATCGGTATTTCTAATGTAACTGTTTACAATATTTGCAGCTAAAATGGGATTTTTAGCCTTCACCCCAACCTGAATGATACCTTCCTCTGTAATTTTGACACTAGTAAGTTGCTTTAGTAATTTCAATGCTTTTTCCAAACTTTTTTTAATTTTATATTCTTTCATGAAATCATTTTCATAAATCACCTGCTCACCAATTGTACGACTTTGTATTATTGCGGCAACTAAATCTGAGCTCGAAGCACTACGGAATAAGCCGCCGGCACGAGCCAGACGACTTAAGTTAGATGAAGAAAGACTACTTGAGATGATACTTGAAAAACCTAATAAATCGGGTTCCTCAGTTGGGGGTAAAATTTGCGCAGTAGCTTTATATTGTTTTGGTAATATGAAACTTATTATCGCGGCAAGTAAAGTTAAAATTAAAACATTATAAAATATCACTTTACGATACTTAATAATGATTTTTAGATAGCGGAGAATTATTTCCATGATTTTTAGTTTAACTAAATCTTATTATATGTCAACATCTTCAATAAAAACGAATGGATTTTTCTACTTGCTTTACCGTCACCAAATGGATTTTGCACTCCTGTCATCTTATCGTAAGCTCTTTTTGAGTATAGAAGTCTCTCCGTTGCTTCAATTATTTTAATAGGATTTGTACCAACCAGTTGAGCAGTTCCAGCTGCAATCGCCTCTGGTCTTTCTGTCTTATCTCTCAATACCAACACTGGTTTTCCTAATGTTGGAGCTTCTTCTTGAATGCCCCCAGAATCAGTCAAAATTAAATATGCTCTTCGCATTAAATGAGCAAATAGCAGATAATCAAATGGCATTGTCAGATGAATTTTTTGGATATTCCCTAAATACTTGCGCACGGGAATATTGATATTGGGATTAGGATGCAGGGGATAGATTATTTCAACATTTTGATTTCGCGCAATTATCCTTTTCAATGCTGAACAGATATTTTTAAGAGGTTGTCCCCAATTTTCGCGACGATGTGCAGTTACTAAAATTATTCTATGATGCGGATTAATTTTATCTAAAATGGGTAAATTTACTTTAGGATTCATCTTTAATGCTAAAATTAATGCATCAATAACTGTATTACCAGTTACTACAATGTATTGGTCATTCACACCTTCTTTAAGTAAATTCTCTTTTGCACGCACCGTCGGTGCAAAATGAAAATCGGCTAAGTGGGTAATGAATCTTCGATTTATTTCTTCGGGAAATGGCGCAAATTTATCATTGGAACGAAGTCCAGCTTCAACATGTCCAATTGGAATCTTTAAATAAAATGCAGCTAAGGCCGAAACAAAAGCTGTTGTTGTATCACCTTGCACAATCATTAAATTCGGTTTTGTTGTTTGAAGCAATCTTTGTAGTTTTGTTAGAATTCTGATGTTAATATCAAATAAGGTCTGGTCGTGTTTCATGATATCCAGATCATAATCGGATTTGATCTTAAAAATATGTAAAACCTGATCTAACATTTGACGGTGCTGGGCGGTGATACAAATTTCTACTTTAAAAATCTTTTGATGCTTCTGCAATTCTATTATGAGTGGTGCTAATTTAATTGCCTCTGGTCTTGTGCCAAACGCAAATAAAATTTTCTTTACCCCTAACTTTTTCATATAGACTATGAAGCTATTTTCATCATTTTGCTTCGCTATGGGCAATTGCCCAGTTTTTACCAACACCAATGTTTACTTCTAAAGGCACATCTCCTAAAATATTTTTTGTCATTATATCTTTAATTATTGCTCTTGCTTCTCTAACCCTTACTTCTTCGATTTCAAACAATAGCTCGTCATGAATTTGAATAATCAAACCACCTTTAAAATTCTTGGCTTTTAGTTCTTGATCAATTTCAATCATTGCCTTTTTAATAATATCAGCGGCGGACCCCTGAATCGGATGATTTATTGCCGCTCTAACAGCAGCTTCATAGATAATACGATTCTGGGCAAAAATACCTGGAAATGGTCTTATTCGCCCCATAATCGTTTTGGCATAACCAGTTTGCTTTGTCTCTTCAACCGTTTTTTCTCGCCATTCGGCAACTTGATGGTGGATACTTAAAAAATCATCAATAATACGTTGAGCTTCAAATTGATCAATACCCAAACTTGCTCCTAAACCATAATTTGAAAGTCCATAAATCAAACCGTAATTAACCATCTTTGCCGTGCGTCTTTCTTCATCAGTAATTTTTTCGGGCTTCTTGTTAAAAATAACTGAAGCAGTGCGAATATGAATATCTTCACCTTTTAAGAATGCTTCCTTCAATTTTTCGTCATTCGAAATATAAGCTAAAATGCGTAACTCAATCTGTGAATAATCAGCAGATATTAGCAAATTACCATGTTCAGCAACAAACCCCATTCTCATCAATCTGCCCAACTCTCCTTTAATCGGTATATTTTGTAAATTCGGATTTGAAGCTGAAAGACGACCAGTCGATGTCGCAGTTTGATTAAACTCGCAATGAATGCGTCCTGTTTCTGATTTTATTAATTCTTGCATTGGTTGCAAATAAGTGGTTTTTAGTTTAGTAATTTCTCGATACCGTAAAATATCTTGAACGATCGGCGTTTTACTCGCAAGTTCCTGGAGAACACTTGAATCTGTTGAATAGCCAGTTTTGATTTTCTTACTCTTTGGTAAACCCAGTTTTTCAAATAATACTTTTGATAATTGTTGTGCGGAATTAATATTAAACTCAACACCTGCTTGTTGGTATATCTTTTTCTTTAGTGTTTCTTGTTCCTCGTTGATTTTTTCTGCCATCTCATTAAACAATTTTGTATCAATTTTAACTCCCCGTTTTTCCATGTCATACAAGACCTTAATTAGTGGTAATTCAATTTCATAAAATAATGTATTCAATTGGTGAGCAAAAATTTCCGGCTCTAATTTCTGACTCAATATAAAGTTATAGTAAGCAATATCTGAGTCTGATAATTTATTCGCCATTATCTGAAAATGTTGAAGAATTAAATCATTTAACTCATATCGTTTGCGAGTCGAATCTAATAACCAAGCAGCAATTTTAGTATCAAAATAAGGTGGTGTTATCTCTATTTGAGAACTGCTCAATCGATGCATTAGTGCTTTTAGATCATAACCAACTTTCATTGTCTTTGAAGTTAACCATTTCTTAATTTCTAATTTATCATCTAAAACTAAGTTTTCTTTACCATCAAAAATATAGAGTTCCTTGTCAGTAAGATGAAATCCATATTGCGTTTGTAAATTTCTGTCCTCCACCTTTATCTCCAGTTGTTTTGGTATCTGAAAAACTTTTGCACCAACATTATTAGCCAATTCACGAAGTAAAGAACTGAACTCAAGCTCTTTAAAGATGCGAATTAATCTGGGAATATCTTTATTTTTTATCTTAAGTTGGGCTAAATTTGCTTTAACTCTTACATTTGTTTTGACCGTGGCTAATTGTTTTGAGATTTCAATCAGTTCTTGATATCCTTTTAATCGCTCATCTTTTTTAATTGCTTCTTCTAAAGAATGATATTTATACATTATGTCCGTCGCTCTCTTCATACCAATACCAGGCACACCCGGAATATTGTCAATCGTATCTCCAGCCAGGGCTAAAATATCTCGAATTAATGAAGGATCTGAAATTGCAAACTTTTCTTTGGTTTTTTCTCGGTCATAGATAATATCTTTATAGACATCATAGATAAAAATATGATCATTAACTAATTGATACAAATCTTTATCAGAAGTTACGATATACACCTGCATCCCTTGTTTTGCTAATCGAGAGGCGATTGTTGCCAAAACATCATCCGCTTCAAATCCTTCTTTTTCTAAAATTTTCACTCCGTAGGCATCCACTATTTCTTTAATTAAAGGCAACTGATTAACTAGATCACTTGGTGTTTCGGGTCGTTCTCGTTTGTAATCTTGATATAGCTTGTGCCGAAATGTTTCTTCACCGGTATCAAATACTACGGCCATATATTTAGGTGTAAACTTATTAAATATTTTTTTCAAAGAAGTGACAAAGCCGAAAATAGCTGAGGTGTTCTGTCCTTTTGAATTTCGCAATGGATTACGAATAAAAGCAAAATAGGACCGATAAGCTAACGAATGCCCATCAATTAAAATAACTTTTTTATCTTTTGGCTTGGTCATTGAAAGTTGTTAGTTTCTTGATCGAATATTTACTCTTTCTTAGAATGCTGACTTTTTAATCTCAATTCTCTGACTAAATTAATTGCCCGAAAGTATGACTCGAATGAGGAACCCGCATCAGCCCACCAACCCGGTAAAATATCATATGTTAAAAGCTCGTTTTTAAGATAATAATTATTGACATCGGTGATTTCCAGTTCGCCTCGTGCGGATGGCTTTAAGGTCTTAATTACTGAAAAAACCTCTTGGTCATACATATAAATACCAGTTACCACATAGCGAGATTTAGGTTCTTTTGGTTTCTCTTCAATGTTAATAATCTTATGATTCGTTATTTCAACCACGCCAAATCGTTCAGGATTTGGAACTTCCTTTAATAAAATTTTTGCACCTCGTTGTTGTTGTGCATACGCTTTAATATACGGTGTTAAATCATCTTCAAAAATATTATCTCCTAAGATGACAACCACTCTTTTACCTTCGGCAAACTCTTCTGCCAATCCAAGCGCTTCGGCAATACCGCCTTCTCCTTCTTGATAAGTATAATGAAGCCGACGCAGACCAAATTCTTTGCCGTTCTTTAGTAAACGCAAAAAGTCACCCGCTGCATTACCTCCGGTAACGACAATCACATCTTTAATGCCCGCTTGAATTAGTTTTTGAATCGGAAAATAAATCATTGGCTGGTCATAAACAGGCAATAAATGTTTATTTGTGATATTAGTTAACGGTTGTAAACGAGTACCTAAACCACCTGCTAAAACGACGCCTTTCATAATCACAAGTCTAAAAGAAAATAACTCTTTCGTCAATAATTATTTCAGCATTGCTAATATTTCATCAGTCGTTGTTATATAAGCAAATGCATAAGCCATTATCTTAAGCGAATTAATATGCAATTCTTGCTCACCAGCCGCAGTTGCGTCGCTAACAACAAAAATTCGATAATCCCGAAAGAATGCATCTCGAACAGTTGATTCAACACAGATGCCAGTCATAATTCCGCTAATAATTAAATCACTCACTTTAAGACCCCTTAAATAAATTTCTAAATCAGTATTATAAAAAGCTGAATAACGATGTTTATAAATTATCTTTTCATTAGGCAACGGTTTTAACTCTTCAATAATCTCTGAACCTTTTGAACCTGCAACCAAAGTTTTCTTATCGCGAATTTCTGGCCACCATTTTGCGGTCATCCCCCCGTCAATTTGAGGATCTTGATGACAATGCGCCGTAAAGATTACAGGAATTTTATATATCCGAGCATTGATAATCAGTTTTTTAAGATTGGGAATAATTTCTTCTGCGTTTGCAGTATAAGCTACTGATCTTGGATTCAAAAAATCATTCTGCATATCGATAACTAAAAGTGCAGCTTGCTTTGGTACTAAAACTAATTTATGATGTTGGTAAGGTTTGATTTGCTTAACTAATTCTTTTTTACTGAACATCTGGCTTTAATGGTTGATAATATATTAAGTATTTAATTATAATTTTTAATATAAAAAATGGAGGTGAGCGGATTCGAACCGCCAACCCCTTGCTTGCAAAGCAAGTGCTCTCCCTACTGAGCTACACCCCCAGACTTCCATTTAAAATCAAAATTCAAACATCAAAATTAAATTTATGTAATAGTATAAATCAAACTATCGGTTTGTCAAGTAAACCTACTTAAATTAAAGGTCGCACCTGCATATTTAAAAAACAGAGCATTAGTGCGACCCTTCGTTGATATTTTAGATTTTTAAATCAGTCCTGAAAAGAAAATTCCTATGGCATTGGTTCATCCAGCGTGAAGATTTGATTGCGAATCCGCTTTAAGATATTCTCATCTAAACCACGACGCACCCATTTATAAAGCATAATATCGGCTTCAATTTTTAAAGTCTTACTGGTAAAGGTATTTTTAATCTTCCAGATCTGACGCGCATAATTTAGATAAGAAACAAACAACGCAGAACCGACACCTTCATCGCTGATCAGCAATTTAGTCATATTTTCAATCTTTTCTAATTCGGCTTGTTTTACCGCTTGTTGCTCTAAAATCGAATCTCGCTGTCGCATCAAAGAATCCCTAATTGCGTCTGGGTCGAAATTAGCATTTAACTTCTGCATTCTTCTAATACTGCTTCTTACCGGCACTTATCTCACCTCCTTTCTTTTTAGGATTAAACCTAACATAAGTAAATTTAACAAAAAAAGCTAATATGTCAAGACTTTTGATAGGCTTTCTTATGTTTATATTTTATCTAACGATTCAATAAAATTCTAAAAACCAGGGTTGCTTTTATGGTGCAATTTAACACCTAAATCATCTATTGCGTAATCTTGTAACTCACCATCTCGGTTACCTAATAGGTCGCCTGGGGGCTCACTTCTTTGTTCGCCTAACGACTTAACTCCCCTGTTGTCTTAGTGATCACTAACTTAATTATAGTATAGGTAATTAGCCATCTTATCTTTTTGGTTGGTCTCTCGGTAAGATACTATCTTATTTACTAAATAAAATACTAACTCTGGCTTACCCCAGTGGTTTTAAAGATACTTTTCAATATAAGTACGCCTAGCAATTTCGGCTACATAGTCGATTAACTTTTCTTGCAATTTTTGTTCAAAGAGATAATTCCGAATTTGGTCTTGGATCTCCTCATAATCTAAAACTCGTTCATCTTGTTTTGAGATAATTTTTATAAGGTGATAACCATGTTCTGATAATATTGGGTCTGATATTTCCCCTGTTTTCAAATCTTTGATTGCACTATAGAATGGTTCGTGTAAACCACTAATTATAAATTCGCCCAAATAACCGCCACTATCTCGAGTCATAGGATCGTCAGAATAGATTTCTGCCAATGAGTCAAAACTGGCTCCTTTAACGATTAGATTTTTTAATGTCACCGCAGTTTTTTTAGTCTGCAGCGAATCCGCACGAGTAACTTTGACGGTTACTAAAATATGCGCCAATTCAACTTTGTCTCCTTTACGACTTATACATTTGATGATTTCATAACCATTACGGCTACGAAATGGCGGTGAAATCTCATTGGTTTTCAACATCTCGACAACTGCTTTGATGTCGGGTTGCAGCATATCTTTGTTGACCGCACCTAAATAACCACCTTTATTTTTAGTTACTTTATCATCGGAGAAACTTTTCGCAACTTCTTCAAAATCTCCTCCCCGGACAATAATATCATAGATCTCCGAAATTCTTTTCTGCGCTTGTAATTCAGCATCTTGTGACGGTTTAATCACTAACAGGATATGGGCGATTGCAACTTGACCTGGAAAACGAGCAATTGAATCTTTATGCTCGTTATAAAATTTCAATACTTCTACCGGTGTTACATTAATATTGCTTAACCCCTTTTTGGCTAAGAGTTTTTGTGTAATTAATCGTTTTCGGATATCTTTCCGATACCGTTCTCGTAAAATTCGTTCATTCAGACCTTCTTTTTGTAATGCTTGTTGAAATTGCTCTTCATTTTCGAACCGTTGTCGTAAAAGTGCCATATTTTTATCCACTTCTTGTTCAATTTCGGAACGAGCGACTTCAATTGATTCTTTTTTAGCTTCGGCTAATAATAAAAGACCACGAATCATTTCATCTAATACGAATTCCGCTAATTGTGAATCAGGCGGTGGATTTTGCTCTTGGAGTTTTATAAAATCGATTTGATTTTGTAGCTCACTTGCCAAAATAATTTCATCGCCCACCACCGCAACAATCCGATTTGCTAATTTGTAGCCAAAGAGAAATTGGGTGAGCAGTAATAAGCCAACAAAAAGTTGTATTCTTTTCATTTAAAGAAGACTTCCGGGTTCTGAGAGATTGGTGTTTTTGCTTTCAATCCAACTAATATGCTATCTAACATCTCGCGGCTTTTCCGATAGGCGATTATTGAATTAATATATTCTTCGACATCTGCTAACACAACATCTTTTTTGACTTTTTGCTTATCTAACAGTTTAACGATCTGATAACCTTCCTGGGTGCGCACCACATCTGAAATTTCATTTTTATTTAAAGCAAAAATTATTTCTTCTAAATTCGGGTCACCACCAATTCGAGGATCACCGACACCGCGGGAGAAATATTTGGACTCAGCTCCTTTTTCTAATACGCGATCTTGAGAAAAATTCTTCGCCATCTCATTAAAATCTGCGCCAGCTTGCAATTGACGGTGAATTCGATATGCCAATGACTCATCCAATAAAACAATCCGTGCAATTTTTACTTCGTATAAAAACTCTTCTTTATGTTTTGTAAAATAATCAAAAATTTCTTGGCGTGAGACATTTATTTTATCCATTTCCGATTCTAACAATTTATTGACGATGAGTTCTTTGACTAACTGATTCAACTGGACTTGTAAAGTCTCGTTTTTATCCAGGCCCCGCCGTTTTGCTTCTTGATATATTAGTTCTGTATTAATCCATTTATCAATTAAAGAATTAATTACTTCCGGTGTTAATCGGACGCCACTCGGAATTTGCAGAGCAAGTTCTTTTTTTGTCAATTTACTTGAACCAACTTTTGCCAAGACTGGTTCTTGTCGAGGGCAACTCGTAATAAAAAGCATTATTGCGATTGTCGGTAATAACCAACCCAACTTCACTTTTATTTTTACTCTATCAATCATCATATCTTTTTACTCCTTTTATTTTCTTTTACTTTGCGGTTTTTTTACACTTTTTACTAATGCGTGATTCACTTCCAGTGTCGCATTTGCTTTTAGGCTTTCAGCGACGATTTGATATCGTGCTTGTTTTTTATCGATAAGCAGGGTTTGACGAATAAAAGAGCTCGCATCTTGTAACTTCATGTTCGGATATTTATCGCGATTGGTATTATAGTATTGTTCAATCTCTTCTGAAGTTACATCAATCTTTTGGGTAATTTCTGTCAAATAATATTTTTCATATAATAAATCGTCTTCCCGTGCCTTGAACTCCTTTTCAAAATTGCCCTTTTTATCTAACCCCCTTGTTAAAGCATCCTCATATAGCAAATCATCTTCAATTTCGCGACGGATTGCATAAGTACGCATCGCGGTGTCTAACTGCACAGGAAATTGACGAGCGATGTATAATAGATTTTTTGCGTAGACCACTTTCTTATCATCTTTTTTGCACACCCAGATTTCACCTTCTTCGGCACTAATTGAATCAACTGGCTTATAAAACAATGCTAACCCTTCGGGATTATATTCTAACCGCTTAAATAGTCTGTCTAAATAATTATTCGCTAACTCACGACTTTTATTTTGTTCTAAGAACATTTTGGCATTTTTGTGAATTGTAACTTTATCCAAATCTGATTTTTGTTTACCAACTAACTGGATAATTTTATAATCTTCTTCACCCGCAAGCGGCGTGCTAAACTCACCAATTGCCATTTTCATCACTGCCTTCTGTAAAATGGGTTCAAGATATAAAACAGGAATATAACCAACATCGCCGCCACTATCAATATTTGGTCCCACTGAATACATTTTTACAACCGAATCAAAGCTTAAGCCCCGCTTAAGCTCTTGATAAGCTCTCTCCGCACTTTCTTTGTCATTGGTGATAATTAATTTTAGTTGCACCTCTTGTGCTAAAAGTGATTTAGCTTTCTTTAATTTTCGACGAGAAATCTTTAAATTTTTAGTTACCACATCATCGTATAGGGCTCGAATCATCATTGATTTTTTGTCTCGTTCTAAGATCGGTTGAATCTCTTGATCCAAACCTTGTTTTTTCGCTGCTTGCACAAAAAGCTTCTTGACAATCAAATTATCAATCAGTGATTGCCGATAATTTTGTTCTACCGAATCGGAAGCAAAGCCGGCGGGTAAGGTATTAACAAAGTCAGTAACGGTAATAATTTCTCCATTAACTGTAGCAATCGCTTTATTGTTCTCTTTGTTTTGACAATTAACAATAAAAATAAAAAAACAAAAAATTATTGCGATTGCTAAGCGATATTTTTTTCTCTTCATATAAACTCCCTTATCGATAACCGTATAACATATCCAAAATATTTTCTATTTAATGGTCCTTAATATATTCATTTCTTATCTTTTTTATGTAAACCCAATTTGGTTTCAATCTCATAGACTTTTTTCTTTACGGTTAAAATGCTATCAGGATTAATTGAGATTGAATCAATCCCTTCTTGAACTAAAAATTCTACAAATTCAGGATAATCAGAGGGTGCTTGTCCACAAATACCAATCTTACATCCTAATGGTGAAACCCGTTGGATTAATGAAGCAATCATTCTTTTCACTGCTTCGTTGCGTTCATCAAATAAATTAGCAACTAATCCTGAATCACGATCTAATCCTAAGATTAATTGAGTCAAATCGTTAGACCCAATTGAAAAACCATCAAATATTTTAGCAAACTCTTCAGCTAAGATGACATTACTGGGAATTTCGCACATCATGTATACTTTCAAATTATTCTTGCCCCGCTCTAACCCATTCTCTTTTAGTACACCTAATACCTTTAATCCTTCTTCAGGAGTCCGACAAAATGGAATCATGGGAATGACATTAACTAATCCAATTTCTTCTCGTACTTTTTTTATTGCCCGACATTCCAAATCAAATCCTCGTCGGTATTCTTTACTATAATAACGACTTGCCCCCCGAAAACCTAACATCGGATTTTCTTCTTTGGGTTCGTACAGTTTACCACCAATTAAACCAGCATACTCATTTGTTTTAAAATCGCTCATCCGTACAATAACATCATTAGGATAAAACGAGGCTGCAATCGTTGCAATACCTTCGGCAAGTTTATCAACAAAAAAATCGGTTACTTTATCTCCGTAAATACCAACTTTTTCTCGAATTTTATTTTTAATCGCTTCGTCTGTTAATATATCAAAATCAACTAACGCTAAAGGATGGATGCCGATGATATTATTTATAATAAACTCAAGTCTTGCTAACCCAACACCATCAGTTGGCATCTGGCCAATTTTAAAAGCCTGAGAAGGATCGGCAATATTTACCATCACCTTTGTCTTAGTTTGAGGTATCTTATCAATTTCAATCTCTTCAATTTCAAATTTCAATCGACCTTGATAAACCTTACCGATATCTCCCTCAATGCAAGATACCGTTACAATGTCCAAATCATTTAGAACTGATGTCGCATTGGTCGTACCCACAATTGCTGGAATGCCAAATTCCCGAGCCACAATTGCTGCATGGCAAGTACGTCCTCCCGAATCTGTCACGATTGCAGATGCTTTTCGGATAATCGGCACCCAATTCGGATCGGTCATTTCAGTGACTAAGATTGCTCCTTCTTCAAAGCGATTTTGTTCTTCAGGCTTCTGCAATTTACAAACTCGACCAACTGCAATGGCACAACCAACACTGCGTCCCTCAACTAAAACCTGACTACGTTCAAGAAGATGATACTCTTTAATAGTATTTGTTTTGCGTTGCGAATGAACAGTTTCAGGCCGGGCTTGAACAATATAAATCTCGTTTGTTTTACCGTCTTTTGCCCATTCGATATCAACGGGTATATGACTACCTTTCTTAGAAGAATAATGATTCTCAATTATGACTGCCCATCTTGCCAAGCTGCATATTTCATCATCATTTAGCACATATTTTTCCCGCTCATCTTTACGACAGTCTACAATACGAGTTTTAACATTCTCGCCATCAACAAAGACCATCTTTTGTTCTTTAGAACCTAAATGTTTTCTAATAATTGGACATAGTTTTTTATTTTCATCAAGTAATGGCTTAAAAACATAATACTCGTCAGGATTAATTTGTCCTTGAACCATTGATTCGCCAAGTCCTAAAGTTGCTGAGATAAAAACTACCTTATCAAAACCTGATTCTGTATCCAAAGTAAACATCACACCCGCACCTGCTAAATCTGATCGCACCATTTTTTGCACCCCGACCGAGATGCCCACCTTGCTGTGGTCAAAACCACGATTTTCACGATAAGCAATCGCACGATCGGTGAATAAAGAAGAAAAACACTTTATAATTGCTTCTAATAATTCTTCAATGCCTGTAATATTCAAGAAAGTATCCTGTTGACCGGCAAAACTAGCATCCGGTAAATCTTCAGCGGTGGCACTGGAACGAACTGCTACAGAAACATCCTCTTCATTGGTCTCTTGACATAACTCGTAGTATGCCTGTTTAATTATCTCTTCCAACTCATGCGGAATCTCAGCGCCACGGATGCGATGGCGAATATAACGACCAACAGATTGCAAGTCCCGTTTTTTTTCTTTTAAAGCATGAAGTTCTGCTAATATTTTTTGCTCCAAGCCATTTACTTCTAGAAAATGATGATACGCCTGCGTAGTAATCGCAAAACCACTCGGCACTTTAATACCATAACTTTTTAAAGCCGAGCACATTTCGCCTAACGATGCATTTTTACCGCCAACACTTGCCAAATCATTAAGACTTAAATTATCTAGCCACTTTATCCATTCATTATTTAATGCCATAATCTAGTTTGATTATTTATTTATTATCCTTTCATTTTGTTCAACATACTAATAAGTCCAAAGTTCAAAAATGATTGGCAGTATTGATAATTCTATGTTTTTGAACATATCTTGTTGATGTATTATAAACAAACAAAAACAAAAGTCAATCTCACAACTTTATACATTGCTTAATAATAATTTAGTTCTAAGTAATCGAGATTAACACCGCTGTTATTTTTGATATACAACCTTTCCTTTTTTTAGGACTATTTTTATAACATTCGTGCCAAATTGATAAACTAAATGTTTATGATTAGGTATTTCACAAATAATTAGATCCGCATCTTTTCCTTTGGTAATACTCCCAATTTTATGAGCTAAACCTAATGCTTTGGCACTATTAATTGTAGCTGCTTGAATTGCTTCGCTTAGTGATAAATTATATAACAAACAGCCCAAGCCGATAATAATTGGCATTTGATATATCATACAAGTTCCTGGATTAAAATCACTTCCTAATGCAATTCGCAAGCCCAATTTACGCATTTTATCAATGGGAGGAATCTGTTTTGACTTTAGAAAGAAACTTGTTCCTGGTAAGAGAACCGCAATAACATCATTTTTTCGCATTGCCTTTAATCCTTTGTCCGATGGATATAAAAGATGTTCTGCTGAAATTGCTTTAACATGACCGGCAACTTCTGCACCTCCCGAAGATTCTATCTCATCGGCATGGATTTTGGGTATTAAATTATATTTCTTTGCACTCTTTAGAATCATTTTACTTTCTTGGGCCGTAAAGACAAAGTTTTCACAAAAAACATCACAAAATACAGCCAGTTTCTCTTTCGCTACGATTGGCATCATCTCTTTAATTATCGTACGGATGTAATCATTTTTGTTTATACCTGGTGGTATCGCATGAGCAGCCATAAAAGTAGGAATTATTGATATTTTATTTTGATAATATTCTT
>CBFGJZ010000002.1:63554-103125 GCA_965649215.1 Caldifarciminota bacterium | reverse complement strand
TTTCGCTACGATTGGCATCATCTCTTTAATTATCGTACGGATGTAATCATTTTTGTTTATACCTGGTGGTATCGCATGAGCAGCCATAAAAGTAGGAATTATTGATATTTTATTTTGATAATATTCTTTCAATCTTTTAATAACCCTTAATATTTTCAACTCTTGTTCAGTATTTAAACCATATCCTGATTTAATCTCAACCGTTGTTGTACCCCAACTAATTAATTTATCAATTCTCTTTTGAGCCAATCTAAAAAGTTCTTGCAACGAAGCTTCTCGAGTTGCACGAACCGTGTTCAAAATCCCACCACCTGCTAAAAGAATTTCTTGATATGTCTTTCCTTCAAGACGCATTGCAAACTCATCAACTCTGTCCTTCTCAAAAACTAAATGAGTATGACAGTCAACAAACCCAGGCATCACCGTCATTCTCTTGGCATCGATAATTTTTGTTTTACTATCTTGATAATTTACAAAATCGTTTGTAATACTCACTATTTTACCATTTTCAATTATAATATTACTGTCTTTGACAATACCTAAGCCCTGATTTTCAAGGGTTAAGATCTCTGAGGCATTAGCTATAATTGTCTTCATATTGTTAATTATAATAAGAGCAAAAATTTATACAAGCTTTATATTTTTTAAACAGTTTCGATTTTAAAATCTAACTATAAAAATAAAAAGGGGCGAGCACAATAAATACTCACCCCTTGTAATTAGTTATTAACTAAAATCCGATATTTACTCCAATCCGATGCGAAATACCCAATCGAGAAAGATTACGATAAGCATAATCAACTTTTAGTTTTAATTGCGATGTTGCATTAATCCAGGCACCTGCACCAAAAGATAAACCGTCACTGACACCAACTGCATTTCGATATTCACTATCAGTATTTAATATATAACCGCCTCGTAATGCAAAATTAAGATATTCATATTCTAAACCAATATTAACTTTTTCATTTACATCGTTATAATGAGCTAAATCGATTGCCATTGTTAATCGCGATTTATCTTCAATTTGGAAAATATCATAAGCAACCCCAAAACGAAAGATTATTGGCAAAATAAACTTTTCTGTGAGCAATTCACTTTGGATCGGAGTAACTGTCCAAGGCCAACCATAATCAGGATAATAGTTAAAATATAACTGTTTTCCGCTAAATGAAGCATCAGGACCAAAGTTAGAAATTGTCATTGCCAATCGGATGTTCTTAAAACCTGTATTATAATACGTGCCAAAATCAAAAGCAAAGGCATTCGCCGTCATATCCCATATTCGTTGTTGCATTGTTTTAATTGAAGCACCAAATGAGAACTTATCAGTAAACATACGAGCAAATGAAGCAACTAAAGCCCAATCAGCAGCACTGAAATATTCTCCTGTACCTTGATAATTATCAATGGTTGTCTGTTCAAAATCGCCGTAAGAGACATTAGTCAAAGCAATCCCAAAAGTTCCTAAATTAGTTGGAAATGCGCCGGCTAAATATTCAAGCCGTGTTTGTAAAATCCAGTCAATATGATTAAACATCACTTCGCGGTTCTTTAAAATAGCAAGTCCTGCTGGATTCCAATAAGTTGCCGAAACATCATCAGCAATTGCCACAAATGCATCTCCCAGTCCATTAGCTCTGCTGCCAATACCAATTTTCAGAAATGGCATACCTGCTTTACCAAGTTTTGTAAAGATTGCTTCTGTTGAGTTAAACCAGATCAATAAACATATTAAAACTGTTATCAAATACTTATATCGTCTTAATTCTCTTTTCATATCTCTCTCCTTTTAGTAGATAATCACAAATTTTCCAACTTGATTACCTATATCGGATTCAATGTGAAACAAGTAGATACCCGGTGCCGGCTTTTGACCTGATTCAGTTAGTAAATCCCAATCTTCATCTCCACCTGATTGTAAAGGCAAATTACCGCTCCCAGCAACTTTGGTCGCATCGTGTTTAATCGTTTTTAGCAAATCACCAGCAAAATTATAAATTCTTATTGTGCACTTATCAGGTAAGTTAATGAACTTGATTTTACGATAATCAGGATGTCTTTCCCAAGCATTTCGAACTAAATAGGGATTCGGTACTACTTTCACTTTAAGTTTCGAAGCGATACTTTCTGGTAACGACTGCATCGGATGAGCAACAATCTGGAACTGAGCGTAAGCTGGGGCACATGAAAGTGGTTTTGAATAAACAATCCACGTATCTTCAGGAGCGGGTAGTATTCGGATTGGCCGATTCTGATTGAAATTAAACTGGCCACCACAAATGGTCATATTAATTGTTGAGTTCAATCGTAAAGTATCCGCTCCCAAAAAGAAACTCCACCCATTAGCTGAGTCTTGATCTAAAGTTAAACTACGCATCCTACGATATGGTACATATTCTCCGATAGTCAAATCATAAACTTCAGCCGTCAATGGACTCTGAGGATCATTTGGCCGTTTTAATTTCCAGACAATTTGATAATTTGAACCCCGATATGCCCATAAAGCAGCATTATTAGAAACCACTGAAATCTGTAATGAATCCTGCGGATAGGAGCCACTCTTCACAATAACTCGGTCAAATGGTTGGAGTGGTATTGAGTCCATTCGTAATGTCATACCAATATCAATTATTGGCATATATGCCCAAGTCGTATCAATACGAGTTAAAGTAACAATTTGACCATTAATAACTGTATCATACGTTACTTCCTTGATATTCGTTATGATATCATCAAAAACGGTAGGATGTAAAGTAAGTGGGCTTGACGAATTACGAATGTTAATTGAAAAACTCTGAATCGGCACGACTGTATCGTTATTGGCATTTGTAATTAAAAATTCATATAGGGGGATACGGCTTGCTGCGGGACCGCTTGGTTTCGGCGGCAAAAACTTCAAAGTGTAGATATCGCTCTTAATAGCATAATTTGCTAATGCCAACGGATTAAGATTAAGATACAATTTTTCTCCACCAATCAGCTTGTTAATATTAAACCAAGGATGAGTATAATTAGATGGTGCAGTTCGAGCTGTAGCCACTTTTGGTGCGAGTCCTGATTCTAAAGATAAACGTGTTGTATCGGCAGGATTCGGATCACCACCTAATACATTAACATCAAACGCAGTAACTGCATAATAATAAGGAAAACCGAGTCTAATATCAGAAGAATCGATATAAGCATAACTCAAACCCTTATCAGTCGCTTTGGTACGAAGCGATTCCGCAACTGTAGTATCTTCATAAACTATACCATCAATTTTGTCAAACTGATCGAGCAATGTCCATTCACCGACTTTACCGGTTAAAGATTTATATACTTTATAACCCTGAAAATCAAATTCTCGATAAAATGGATTGCGGAGAGTTGCAGCTAAAGTATAGAAACCATCTCGTGCTTGTTCTGAGGCATTATCCCAAATTAATGTAATTCGGCCTTCGCCGGGAATCAAAGTCAAATTAGGACTTGGGGGAGCTTCGGGCATAATCCAGAAATTATCATATGCGGCTTGTGCGGCAGCTGAAGTAAGCCCAAGTTGATATAAATCACCGACCCCGCCAACGGGATTAGACGGTGCTGCCATGACTGCAATTGTAATTGTTGCTAGTTCACCAGGAGCTAAATTGAAAGGACCTGTCGACTGTAAAAATCGCTTATCATTTGGTGCGGGATCAATTGAATCAAAAGGTGAATAAACTGGTGGTGTTTCCCAATAATTATATCCTGACATTGCTAAATATTGTGTATAATTCGTTACCGGGTCGCCTGCTTGTAAAGTAAACATTTTAAAGCTTACCATTCCAAGTTGTTCCAATTCAGCTGGTTCGTCAATCAAACCATTACCATTATTGTCCAGACCATCAGGTCCTTCATCAATTATACCATTGCCATTATTGTCAATACCATCGTTATAAGCATAGGGACTTTGGAGAAAATCAAAACCAACATATCCAGGAGGAGTTGCCCAACCTTCATCAAAATCATTATCCCATACATAACCAACATTATCTGCAAAAACCGAATCGGTGCCTTGACGATTTTTGACATATTTACGTAAGAGTAATCCACACATATCATCATTAGCACCACCAATATCCGCATCGCATGCCATTCCTAAATATAACCTTTTTAGCGTATCACTTGTCATATTTTTAACATTATAAATAAAGAAAACAATGTCTCGATTCCATGGTAAGTTCCATGCAAAGACTGTCTGATAAATTTCAACACCAATAGGTATTTTGGGTGTTGTGTGTCGATCGGGATCACGATCATTTAACACAGTCCAGGCATCATATGAAGATGTTGTCTTTCGCGGGATTGGATATAAATAACCAACGAGTGTATCGGCACCTGATACTGGAATCCGTAGTGGCGTTTCAAAAGAATCTCGCATACTTTCTGGAAAATCCAAAGGATTTGGTGGCCAATCTTCAGGATATATATAAACTCGTTCAAAAGACCGAGCAGAATAACCACCCGGTGCATTTTCCCAGGCACCTGGTGTAAACTCAGAAGCACCTGACGATGGATTATAACCACAAGTAACTAATGTTTCAGTTCGTGATGGCATACACCCAACCCAAATACCAGCACCATAAATATAATAATTTCCAGAACCTCGAGGCCACTCACCACCGGCGCGTCCAATACCATAACCAAAAGTACCGTAATTTGTAATTGACATTCGCCATTGATTCTTACCATACCATTTAAAATCTAATAGCCGACCTGGTCGCCAGGGATTTTCTGCAGTCCTTGCAAAACTCACAGAGCTAATCACCAAAGATATAGTTACAATTAGAAAAAGTTTTAAATTAATAATTTTTCTCATAATTCTCTCCTTTTAAAATTCAAAATCAATGCCAAATCTAATTTGCCGCGGAGCGCCATAATTCATCGGATTATCAACAAAATCACGCCATGCCATTAAATAAGCTACATATTCTTCATAATCATCAACAACACCATTTGAATTACGGTCACGAGCTGGATGATAACTCGCATATGTTAAATTAATATCATCAGCAGGATTTATTGCGCGTGTTGCATAAGTAATTGCATTGCCATCATCCGAAGGACTACCCGTATATCCGTAAACCCATTCCACAATTTTCGCATTAAATAAATTTGTGATATCGCAAACTAAGTTAAATTTTATTTTTTCACTAATACTAAAACCTTTGGATATTTTAGCGTCAGTAATGAAACGTGCAGGCATACGTAAAGAATTCTTCTCACCAGTTCGTCGACCGCTATTTAAACCTTGCCGTAATTCTGGTTCACGAGGCGTGTATGGTAAGCCAGAACCAAAACTAAATAATAGAGTTGCTTTTAAATTGCGAGCCGGGATAAAAACAAAATCGGAAGGGAAATCAACACCAAGATCAAGTTTAGCTGAATGTCTTTCATCAAAATCCAAAGCATAATCTGCTTTTGGTGGCTGCATTTCTTGACCGGACACCGGATCAACACCGTAAGCATAACGCTCATAGTAATATTCGTAACCATAAGAAGAAGTGCCTTTAGCAAAAGAAAGTCCGTAGCTTAATCGAGCGGACCAATAATCAGCTAATTGTTTAATCACACTAATCTCAAAACCACGGACATTTCCATAATCTTCATTCTGAATTGGATAATAACCAGTTGGAACCGCAGGAATAAATCGAATACCAATTAAATCATAAATATCTTTGTAATAGGCAGTAAAATCAGCAGCCAAAATCGGAGTAAGTAAAACTTCGGACCCGATTTCGTAGGCAACCGTCTGTTGCGCTCTTAAATCAGGATTGGCAATAATCTGATTGCCACGACGATAAGCCGCATCACTGATATTATCATACAGATATCTAAAAGGTGGGGTTTGGAAGAAATGACCGTATGAAAATCGGAATTTGGCTTTTTCACCAATCGGGAATGAAACACCGAGTCTTGGTGAAATTTTATATTTCTGCATTGCCGCAACTTTCGATGTATCTTCTATGTTGGTTGGATTGGCCCGCTTATATGCTTTTGGATCTAAATAATCAAATCGTAACCCTGCACGAATAACTAAATCTTCGAAATCCATTCGATCTTGAATATAAGTTGCGAGATTGACAGGATAAAAGTCATAAGTATCAAAAAAGGGATTAGGATCCCATGGTAATGAATTATACCTTCGAAACAGATAATTATTACGCATTTCAATGCCGCCTTTGATTTCATGAATCTTACCGATATTATGAGTTAAATCTCCCTTGATAGTACGTACAGTTGAACCATGTAACATAAAATAACGATAATCACCAACTCCATAAAATAGATTGTTTACACCAAATGGATTGTTGACAACATTGTTTCGTTGCTGCTCGTATCCTGGTAAAACACCACGGATTATATCTGGTCTTGCTCTTACTGAGTCCAATGCTTTGAACTGATAGTCCTGCCAAAATCGCCATCCAAAAGTATAACCGAGTTCTTTTTCTTTTTCTAAATCACGGACTGCAATTACTCGTTCATCCCAGAAATAACCATAACGAACCGTATAGAATGTGTTTTTAGTCAACATATGATTTGCTGAAAGGCCTGCTTTTCTTACTCGCTCTTGACGCGACAAGAAATGATCAAGATGATACTTAAAACCAATATGATTTAATGCACCTGAACCTTCTCGCTCGGATGGATATTGTTCCCATTGTTCTCTTGCCATAAATCCGTCTCCAGTTATTTTTAATCCTGACGCAAAGGGAGGTGTGTATGTTATTTTACCAGTCATTTTATAATCAGAACGATTTTGATGAGGTAATTTGTGTTTACGAGGTGCATAATCCTCAGCAATAAAAACTTCACCTGACAAAAAGTATTTTAGTTTATCAAGTGGTGTTGGTCCACCTAATGATGCTTCAATTCGGTTATAACCAAAGTTAACTGTTTTTGGTAAGAAAGCATCACTTGTGTATTTTATTCGTGCTGAAGTATAGTCTCTTCCTTCTTTTGTAATAACTTGAATTATTCCTGACATCGCTTCACCATACTCTGCATCAAATCCACCTGATATAATCAAAACTTCTGCAGTGGCTTGAGGATTGACTCGTGCTGCTGAATAACCATACATTGGATCAGAAGTAGCAATTCCGTCTATAAAATATACGACTTCATCGGGTCTGCCACCACGAATATGGGTACCAAAAGCTGGACTCGTCACAACACCTGCAGATAAGTTAACAATTGCTCCTAACGAAGCAACTGGTAATTTATCAAATTGGTCAGTTGTTATAACGCGTTGAGTTGACGCTTGCGTTCTGACAATTAAAGGTCTTTCTGCTGAAACTTCAACAGCACCTACTGGTATTACCGTGGAACGAAGATTAAAATTTATAGTAACAGTTTGATCAGAAATAACCAACACATCAAGCATTCGCACTGGTTCATAACCGACATAAGAAGCAACTAAAACCTGTTTTCCAGCTGGCACATTAGCAATTAAATAATTCCCGTTATTATCAGTCGCGGCACCAAGTGGAGTACCCTCCACAATGATATTAACTCCTGCTAAGGGCTCTTTGGTTTCTGAGTCAATGACCCGCCCAATAATTCGACCAGTTTCACCAGCAAATAATAAATAGGGAATAAGTATCAAGGATATAATAACTAAATTTTTCACCATGATTGAAATATTCCTATTTTTCATATTTCCCTCCTTTTATCTTACTCGCACCGGCAAAGCCCAAATAGTTGTCTTCCATGCGATGTGCTGATAGAATAAAGCATCGGTCGGTATTACTTCAATATATAAATGATTAAGACCCTCCTGCGGTAGAGTAATTGTTGTCGATGCAACATTATTAACCACTGGAACAAAGATTTTATTACTAACGGTGGGATTACCATAGCTGATAAACACATAATTGGGCGAAGCACTGGTTGTTAATGTTACTTGGACTTCTAACGGTTGATTAAGATCAACTAAATAGAGTGAGTCTTTGTCTCGTAGATTCAAGATACCTTTATTGTCTGCTCGTGGGCTATAACGGAAGGTATCGCGTTGGCCAGTGATACGAGTTAAAACAATATAACTGATAGTTGGGGCAATTGTATTATTGGGCAAATAACTACCAAATCCAGTAAGATGTTTAAATCGGTAATTACAAACCGCACTGTCTTTTTTAAGTTCTAAATAGCGAGTTGTTTGGTAATCAAAATGTTTCTCTTCTTCTAATCGGTTATAATAAGTTTTCGTGTAATTTAACATACGATAGGTGATAATAGTTTCGGCAGGAGTTGTTGTAGTATCAATAGTCGTATCCGGATAAAAACGAATTGTCCAAATACTATCAACTTGAATTGCAACGATCGCATTAGATGAATCCCGATATTTAACATAACAAAAAGTATCTTTCATAATAATCGTATCGTTTTTACGACCAAAGGTATATTCTAAAATCGGATCTCTTTCAACAACTGTATAATTAAAACCAAGCAAATGGGCAACTTTAATTATTGAATCAACATAATTACTACGAGGGTTAGTGTCTGTGCTAAGCAGAGGTATATTAATATCATAAACATAGCTCTGATTCTTTATCGGTAGATACCCATTGATAGTGTCGCGCCAGTTTGCAAGTTCGTTATTAACTGCTAAGGTATCTTCTTTTGTCCACCAAGGCCATAATGCCGGCGCTTCTGTTCCACATGAAGATAACAGCATTGCAATAATTATGCCCAGCGTACAGATAAATATAGTTTTTTTACTCATATTCTCTTCCTTATATTTTTATATTATTTTATTAATATCTTTTTCGTAATCGAGCCGTCGCCAGTTGTTAAAGTTATGAAGTAAACTCCGGTTGATAATTTGCGATTACTATTCGATTTTAAAGAAAACTGAATTGTATAACTTCCTGCCTGTTCAAAAGTTTGACGAAGTATTTTGATGGTTCTGCCCGTAATATCAGAAATTAACAGGTTAACTTTACCTGACTTTGGTAAACTGTATTTAATCACTGCATTATTTGTAATCGGATTTGGCATAATTTGTAATTCAAGATTGGGCTTGACAACATTATTATTTTCTTCAATAGCTGGACTTAATGGTACTGGCACTCGATGCACGACCATCGGATTAACACAGAAACGATGTTCGTTCTGTAAGAATGCTCCTGCGATCGAATCAATCATATAGAATACTAATAAAGTATCTTTATCGGTCGGGCTCGGTGTCACCTGAACACCGCCAACTACGGAAAAACGTTTAGATGTTGTATTCGGATCTGTAATACGTGCTTTAGCATTCCAAGTCTGACCGTTATTATTGGATTGAGCAATGTGAATATCGGCACGAGCACGATTTGTAGCTGGTTCATAATTAAGAGAATCAAACTGTTCCCAAGCAACATAAAAATAGCCAGTAGTTGGCTCTTGAATAATAGAAGGACGGGTGGCAAAAATAGCGTTATAACCAACCGGTGCGGTTAATGTGTCAGGATCAAAACGATGTATTAAACTCCACTGCGGATTATTAGCCGGACACCAATGCCAAATTTCTGCAGGTACCGTCACACCTGTATCTGACACTGATGCAACAATATGCAAATTATCAGAAGCATCATACATAGCAAATAGTGATGACACTCCAAATGATGGCGCAATACCTACTGATGGGGGAAATGGTAATTGTTGTGGCGGTTGCCAATTAACGCCGCCATCATTAGAAATTCGATAAAACGCTCGTTCTTGACCAATATCTTCAGAATATTCCCAAACTATACAAACCTTGTTAGAAACTTTGGAAGCAGCAATGTTCTGATTTGGGAATAGTGGTGCTGGTTGAGGCGGACAGATATTAATTGGAGTTGTCCAAGTTCCCCATGGTTGACATCGAGTATAATATAATGAATCAGTTGTAGTGACATCAACACAAGCAACATGAATTGCTTGATTTTGACTTAACGCAAGAAAAGGCCAACGCCAACCTAATGGACCTTCAGTATATTCAAATAAACCACCTCCCGGTACTAAATCACGCGCCAGTTTTGGTAAAATTGAACCACTGGTTCCATAATTACCGGCAATTACAAAATTACCAGTTGTCCGGTCTAAATCAGCACCTCCAGCAACGCTGGTCATTGTGTGAGAAAAGACATTAATTCCTGAATTCATATAATTGTTATTGTCAATCCAGTTCCAAGAATGAGTCGACCAGTCATAGAAATTATACCGCATATTGCGGTCCGTAAGCCCTGAAGTATTTGACCAAAGCCAAGTTACATGAATTCCATTCGTGGGATCATTTATACACCAAGTTGCACAAGGTCCATTTACCCAATCATAACAAGTACCTCCCACTACTTCAATTCGTCCTAATACAAAATCATTGATTGAAGTTTGATCATTTGTTTTAACCTTCGGATTGTTTATAGTAGCCGCTTCAAGTTGGCAGTTTTCATCGATTAATATGCGTTTTTGTTCAATTAAATCTCTATTGAATCCTTGGATTAAACAAACAGTACATAATAATATAACGACTGTATACTTCATTACACCTCCTTCTTATATAGTGAGCAATATTTTCCTTCTCCTAAAACCTTCCTTCTTTTCTTGCTCACTATTTAGTTAAGCAAGCTTTTATCCTCCAGCCCTTTTCGTGCAAAAGGGCTGGAGGATAATATAAGAATATTTAATTGGTCTTAACGATTTTTTGCGAAATCTGTCGATTAGCTGTCTTTAAGGTGTAGAAATAGATACCTGGTTTGGCAAGTTCATTGTTATCGGTTCGTCCATTCCATATTGCAGTATAACTACCAGCACTGACATAACCAGTGGCAAGGGTTTTAACTGGTCTACCTAATATATCATAGATGGTCAAATCAATATTAGTATTTGTGGGTAGTGAATAACGAATTACCGTGTGATTGCTAAATGGATTGGGCTGGGCTTTATTTAATGCTAGTTCATAACTTGGAGTTGGGTTGTATTCGTCAACCGCTGCAGGTAATGAGTTCATGTGCAGACGATGCACGACAATTGGATTATTGGTAAGGGGACCTTGACTTTGAACTACTGAACCTGCAACTGAATCTATCATATACATTAGAATAATGGTATCGTTCTTAACACCACCGATTGACGGGAATCGTTTTGAAGTAGTATTCGGATCGGTAATTCTACCTTTACGAGCAACGGTCTGGCCGTTATTTGTTAAAACAGCTACATGAATATCGGCTCGAGCTAAATTGGTTGTCGGTTCATAATTAAGCGAATCAAATTGTTCCCAAGCAACAACAAAGTTGCCGTTTGGTGCTTGAGCAACAGTTGGACGAGTCGCAAAAATAGCATTGTAACCAACTGGTGCCGTTAAAGTATCAGCATCATAATGATGAATTAAAGTCCAAGGATTCGTTAAATGCGGACTGTACATCCAAATTTGAGCAGGAAGCGTATAACCAGTATCAGAAACTGAAGCAACAATCCGTAGATTATCGTTGTTATCAAAAATTGCATATAATGATGAGATATGATAACCAGGCACTATACCACCGTATGAAGGTGGAAATGGAATTTGCGTAATTGCGCCCCAGTTTGCACCACCATCGGTCGAAAGGCGATAAAACGCTCTTTCTGGATAAGGATCTTCTGAACATTCCCACAAAACCACAACTTTATTAGATGTTTTAGATGCAGCAATATTTTGAGTTGGGAAATTGGGTATTGTCGCATTATCATGAATCAAATATGGTGCGTCCCAGGTGTTCCATGCCGTCATACGCATATAATAAACAGTATCGCGTAGCCCGCCTGGGTCATTAGAAGTCGGAGCAATATGAATCATCTGGTTATTCGTTACGCCTACTGGTGGCCAAAGCGATGAAAAAGTCGGATTAGAATACTCAAATAATCCTGCTCCTGGTGAAATATCTCTGGCAACAATTGGTACTAAAACTCCACTGATTGTACCATGACCAGTAATCACGGCATGACCAGTTATTGGATCATTATCCATGCCGCCAAAGCCAGTTGAAACTGTATGAACATTTACACCTGTGCCGGGCCAGTTCCAAGTATTGGTTGAAAAATCATAGAAATTATAACGCATATTGCGGGGATTACTTCCCTGACGATACATCCAAGCAACATGAATACCGTTAGCAACTGGATCGACAATACACATCTTATAATTCGGCCCATTAAAACACCAGTCATAATCAGTATAACCAACTACTTCTTGACGGCCAATAATTGGTCGATCTTGGGGATTGTCGTCACTGCGTGAAATATTTAGAACCGCTCTTGTGTTATCAATTTTGTCATCTAATGACGGTAGGACGGTTTGGATTCGTCGATAATTGTTGCTTGCTATTGCTATTGCTACTAAGAGCAATAATACACATAGTTTTTTCATTACGACCTCCATAAATTTAATTTCCCAATCGTGTTAATTGGGATGAGATTAAGAGTTTGTTTGTTTTGTCTTAACCCCTCCTTTCTTGAAATTAATATTTTATAATGATTGCGAATCACCCCTCTCTTTAAAGTTAATACATTGATTCGCATCATTATTTTATACTCCTTATTTACCGCTCGTTAAACTGAATTTAAATGGAATAGAAACCCAGACCCGAACAAATTGATCTCGTTGTTTTGCCGGACTAAATTTTGCTTCTCGTGCTGCCGATAGTGCTGCTTGATCTAAAGAACTATTACCTGACGATTTTAAAATTTCCACTTCAATTATACTACCATCAACATCAACTAATGCTTTAACTACCACATTACCTTCAATTCCTGCTTGTCGAGCCAAATCAGGATAAGCAGGTTTCGGAATATTAATTGGCTGTGGTTTTACTTCAACTACCCAATACGGTACAACTGGAATATCGGTTTCCGCCGGTTTTTTTACAATTTCTTGAAATTCGGTCTTTTCAATGGTTGTAGCTTCGACTTCTTCTGGTGATTCTGCCGCGACTGGTAATTTGGGCCGTTCAACTGGTGGTGGTTCAGCAATTTTTTCTAACTCGGGTGGTAGTTCTTCAGCAATAGTAGTCGTTTCTCTTTTTAATTGATAAGCCTGATAGATAAACTCTTTGGGTAATAATAGAAACGCTAAACTGACGATTAAGAGTGCAACGATAATACTATAGCGCAACGCATATGCATAATAACTATCCCAATCAGCATATCTATTCATATTCTCCCCTCTTAATTAGACCTTATATAGGTCATTATAGTTGCATAACTTTAAACCTACATCTTTCATAATCAGCACTTACTTCATTTCGAATTCAGTTGCAAAAGTAATCTTTAAAGTACCAGCTTCCTTTAAAGCTTCTAAAATATCAGAAACCTTACCATATTCTGCATCTTGATCTGCGCGTACCACCATAATAATATCAGGATTATCTTCAAATTTCGAACGGGCAACAGAAATCACGCCGTTCAAATCTAAGAAGTTATCATTAATTGAAATCCGACCGGCTTTATCAACCCAGACATGGGCAACATTTCTTCTTTTCATAATCCGTTCTGTAGCTTGAGCAGTGGGCAAGGTAATTTTTAAACCCATTTCAGTTCGAAAAACTGTCGTGAGCATAAAAAAGACAATTAATAAAAATGCAATATCTGATGTTGAAGCGGTTGTGATTTCAGGCTGGGATTTGGCAATGCGTTGAATGCGTTTCATAATTAACTTCCTTCTTTCACTGGTATTAAGCTTATTTTTTCTGCTTTGGCAAGTTTCAGTTCATCAAAAACATTAATCATCGTTCGATACGGTGCCATCCGACTAACTCGTAAAGCGATCACTAAATCAGGGTTTTGAGCTAATTCCTGTTCAACAATCCCTTTCACATCAGGAATCGAGACAATCGCATCTTTAATTAAAACTTCTCCTTGCGGATTTACTGAAATGGTAAGAATGTTTTCGCTCTTAATCTTTACTTCTTGACCTTTTTCTGGTAAGACAATTTTCAAACCTTTCTCACGACTGAAAATCGAAGTCGTCATAAAAAAGATGATAATTAAAAACGCAATATCACCTAATGATGCGGTCGGAATCGATATCTTCGTTGAAGGCCGCTCTCTAAATTTCATTTCGCCTCCGTCATCTTGTTGTCTGTTTAATTATTTTGGAGTACAGACAAACTTCTCGGCTAAATAATCAATTAAAGTTGAAGCCGATGCTTCCATTTCTCGGGTATACGAATTAATTTTACCTTGAATTAAAACAAAGATAATGGAAAGTGGTGCCGCAATCATCAAACCCCATTTGGTTGTGATTAAGGCTTCAGAAATACCGCTTGCGACAACCGTTGGTTCAACTTCACCAACTGCCGCAACTGCGGCAAATGCTCGAATCATTCCGGTCACTGTGCCTAAAAAACCAAAAAATGGGGCGACGGTAATAATGCCACCCAAAAGACCCATACCACGGTCAAGAAATGCCAGCTCGGTTGCCGACGAACGCAAGACCGCATCTTCCATTAAAGCTCGTCCACCCGTTGCTTTTTCTAATGCTGCTTTAAGCACTTTGGCAACTGGCGAAGGTGTATTATCACACATTTCAATACCTGCTTTAACACCGCCTTTATCAATCGTTTCAATAAGATTTGCGACAAAAGTTTTTGTATTTAAACGCATCTTCACAAAGATTGTAACAATGCGTTCGATCAGTAGCGCGATACCTAACACGGCACACGCTAATAAAAACCACATGATACCGCCACCAGCTTGAAATTCGTGTATCATTTTTCCTCCTGCTTATAAAATAAAGTTTTTATATTTATATGCTTCATAATTATCATATAATTTTACAAATCTTTATTATAATGTCAAGAGTTATATTTTATAATAAAATCTAAATTCTAATTTAGTGCTTTTGTTCAATATCAACCCTATTGACATAAGCACAATAACAAATATAATATAAAAAAGGGGGCGAATGGTGTTGACGGAGTGACTGAGAGGTTTGAAGGCATAGCGAGTTGCTTCGGGAACTCGTAAAAAAACCGAAGAACAAACAGCTGCCAATAACAGCTATGCAATGGCTGCTTAATTAAGCAACCACTCTTACCAATTCACTCACCCGGGATTGGTTAAGGGTCGATGAGGGTGATTAAGGTTTCAACTTCGCCTTACAGTTGAAACTGGATCTTCAAGTTAAGGCTGGTTGGTTCAAACCTGTTATTCGGTTAAAGAACCGACGAGAACTATAGAATAACTAACTATGTAGAATTCAAATCTCGAACGCTTCGGACGCGGGTTCGATTCCCGCCGCCTCCATTTAATTTCAAACTAAGTAATCTGAGCGATTATTATCAATATCAATTTACCTTCTCTAAAAAAGCATTCATTATTTAGCTAAATAATGAAACTCAAATTAAATATCCAAGCAGACTTTAACCATCTTTGTCAATTAAAAAGTCACCTACAAGCTTATCTACTAGGTCGCCTATCAGGTAGCCTAGGGGCTTACTTCATAGATTAACTGATAAGTTACTTACCAAACAATAAAATAACTCACTTACAAGATTATCTATTCGATTAACTATTAAATTATCCACTATATTACTAATCATTCTATGGACTAAGTTATGATCTAAACAATCAACCAAATAACCTACCCCTACTATCCTGCCCTTAGTTTTTAATTTTTAATTTAGAAATACCGCGGTGGCAATAAATTTATTGCGATCTTACGACAAAGATTATCTTTTATATCCGAGGTCTCTTAAAAACTTTTTTCGTTCTTGTTTGTCTTTTTCCGTTTCAATGCCTTTTGATTTTTCACCATCAATCACTCCTAAAATTCCTCGGCCTTGAGCGCTTTCTGCAATAATCACTTCTACGGGATTCGCAGTGGCACAATAAATCGAACAGACTTCTTGCACCGCTTTGACTTGTTGAAGTACATTAATAGGAAAAGCATTTTTTAAAGCGATAAAGAAAGTATGGCCACAACTTAAATTATATGCATTTTCTTCGGCTAATCGGATTAATTCTGGGTCATTACCATCACTTCGCACTAAACAAGGACCCGATGACTCACAAAAAGCAATACCAAATTTAATATTAGGAACATAACTCGTAAGGGTTTCATATAAATCTTCAACCGTCTTAATAAAATGTGCTTGTCCGATAATAATGTTAACTTCAGCTGGTTTTGTGATTTTGATACTTTTAATCTCCATTGCTCTCCTCACTAAATAAAATTATGGGTCGTGCAGGACTCGAACCTGCGGCCACCGGATTAAAAATCCGGTGCTCTGCCAACTGAGCTAACGACCCATTCTGTAAATAAAATTATCTGCCGGGAGCCGGAATTGAACCGGCATGTCCATAAATGGACGAGGGATTTTAAGTCCCTTGCGTCTACCAAGTTCCGCCATCCCGGCTTATATTATTAACAGGCGGCAATGGGAGTTGCACCCATGAATAGCGGTTTTGCAGACCGCCGCCTTAGCTACTTGGCTATGCCGCCAATCTCAATCAACGGGGAATAGTGATTTTTTCTAAAACACTATTTCCAAATTTAAAGCGGGAGACGAGATTTGAACTCGCGACCCTAACCTTGGCAAGGTTATGCTCTACCAGCTGAGCTACTCCCGCAAAATTTGGTCCTAACGGGAGTCGAACCCGTGTCTTCACCTTGAAAGAGTGATGTCCTAAACCACTAGACGATAGGACCATCATATTATTATTAACTTAAACTCTACTAATTGTCAATGATCTTTTAATAATATTGAAAGAAATCAGCACTCCGATAATCAACAATTTCTGGCTGCTTAATCACATGTTGAAAGATTCGATTTCCAACTTCCGTCTTACGATTCTCTTGGAATATTAATTCATCAAAGACTTGATTCTCCCTACGCTCATCACAGCGAACGATAAAGGAACCGATCTCAGTTGCTAACACACCAAAAATTTCACCAGGATTTAAAGCGTAAGCTGTGCCTGCAAATTGAGAACCTTTACGGTTACGGCATTCACGAAAACTATTAAACTCTTCTGTATGAAATTCAATCAGGCTATCAGTTTGAGCAATTTCTTCTAACGAGATACCCTGCCGCACCTTATCCATAATTTGTTCAGCATAGGCTTTGACCAAATCCTTTTCTTTATCCCGACGGATTTGCCATTCAATCGATGATTTAACTTGCTCTAACGGCTGAATTTGCTTCGGCTCGACTGCCATTAATTGAAAGACGAAATAACCACCCCGCCCTTTATAAGCAGGTGAAATTGCTTTTGGCTTTGATTTTAAGATAAACTCTTTTAAGGGCGATTGATTATATAAAGAAGGAAAATTAATCCGTTCTTTTGTCCAAGGCGGCAATTCTCGCAAAGCAAGTCCATAGGATTGGCACAATGTGTCAAAATCTATACTGTGGGCTTGATTAAGAAAATTGTCGATACTATCGCGTAGAGCATATTCGGTCTCCCGACTCACTTCAATCCGTTTGATGATTTTTCTTACTAAAACGCTATCTTTGATTTTCTTATCAACTTTTATAATCTGCCAAAAAGATGTAAGAAATGGTGGAGTGATCGAATCGTTTTTTAATTCTGCCAAAGCATTTTGAGTTGGTATATCCATCTCTTTAATCTTAAACCACCGTGCTATCGTATCGGTTGGAAAATCTGAAAATTCACGGATTAAATTCGTAAACTCTTCATTACGAGTATACTGATAAATATCTTGCATTAACCGTTCAACTTCAAGCGAGTCCCGTTTAGTTATGGTTAACGGGAAGAAGACATACCGAACTCGATATCTTTTATCTTGTTCATATTTCTTTTTATTTTTCTCGTAATAAGATTTAATCTCCGCTTCGCTTGGTTTATATTGTTCTTGTAGGACTTTAGAAGTTATCAACAGATAACTCACTTTAAGCGCGGTGTTTTCTTTTATCTTCGCATCATTAATCTCATTACTCGTTACACGATAACTATTAACCACATCTAAACGAAACTTTTCTCGGGGTAACCCTACTGATAACTCGTAGGCATACAATGTAAGTCGGAGACGATTTTCAGGCGCAAAAATATATTCTTGATACTTTTGATAGTCAAACTCACCGTTGGTCATGAAATCTTCTCGCATCCGTAGATCTTGGGGTGGATTCGCTTTGATTATTTCAATCAGTTCTGGATCGGTAACTGTAATTTTATTCCTCTTTAAAATATCTGCCCAGTTTTTCTGTTCTGTAACATACTGCCAAGTCTGTTGGCTAATCCTTTCCATATCCTGTTTGGACAATTCCTGCACATTATTCTCTACTTTGTGTTTTGCAGCTAAATAATCGAAAGTATTTTGATATTCCTGTAAAGTAATATTCTTTTTGCCAACTTTGCCAACAATCCCCTTGGCAAGCATATTCTCACTTCCCCGACGACCTAAAATCTGCCATAGTTCGCCTAATAAAAATCCCAAAACAAAGACCACCGCCACTAAAATAAATAAAAATTTGCTCCAACGACGCATTCTTGTAATAACTGACATAGTTAAATATAATACTCAGATTTTTTAAAATGTCAACTATTCATCATACACTCATAGCATATAAATATTTCATATTTTCTATACGCACTCTTACTTTTATTTAAAATCTCACTGCCCCTTTACAAACTAATAATTTTCAGTATAATATCAATTCATGGTTATCAGGGCAACGTTCGTACTATACTTTTTTAATCGCATTAAGTTTTGTTTACCGATAACAATCAATAATTAAAATCATAACTTTTTGAATATAAAATGAATATAACCATAAACTTTTTTTATTTATTAACAACAAGGTGTGAGCATTATCAAACATATCTTTGCTTAGTGCTCACGACTTTTTAGGAGGCATAATGAAAATCTTTATTGATTCAGCTGATGTCAAAGAAATTAAAGAAGTCGCAAGTTGGGGCATTCTTGATGGTGTTACGACTAATCCAACTTTAGTTGCAAAAACTGGTCGTGAAATTAAAGAATGCGTTAGCGAAATATGTCAAATCGTAGATGGACCAATTTCGGTTGAGATAATCTCAACCGAAGCGCAGGAAATGGTTAAAGAAGCAGAAGCATGGGCAAAAATAAATCCGAAAAACATCACGATTAAAATACCGATGGGCATTGAAGGCTTAAAAGCCGTAAAAATCTTAAGCGAAAAAAACATAAAGACCAATGTCACTTTAGTCTTCAGTCCGAATCAAGCCCTTTTAGCGGCTAAGGCTGGTGCTACTTTTATCAGTCCTTTTGTCGGCCGCTTAGATGATATCTCACATTTTGGTATGGAGATTGTCGGTGATGTAGTTCAAATACTCTATAACTACGGTTTTGCTACTGAAGTTATTGTCGCCAGTGTTCGTAATCCCCTACATGTTGTCGAGTCGGCGCGCATGGGTGCCCACATCGCAACCGTTCCTTTTAGTGTCTTAAAACAAATGATTAATCATCCCTTAACCGATATCGGTATTAAGAAATTTTTTGAAGACTATCAAAAAATCCCGAAAAAGTAAAGAGTATCAAGTAGTGAGCTATGCGGAAAATACAAACCGATATCTTCACTACTATCAACTCGCTTTTAAGATGGAGGAGGAATGGCATTAATTGATTCCAAAACAGGTAAGATTAGAAAAGATTACTCAATTGAAGAACTTAAACACTGGGCTAATTTAATGCGTGGTTACAACTTAATCGCGCTCTGTGCAGCTGGCTCTGGTCACAGTGGTGGTACCTTGTCAATGATGGATTTTACCGCTGCTTTATATCTCAAAGTTGCCAATTTAGACCCCGAAAATCCATTTTGGGAAGATCGTGATCGTATAATCTGGTCAACCGGACACAAAGCACCAAATCTGTATTTAGGACTTGGTGCGGCTGGTTTTTATGATATTGAAGATGTCGTAAGATTAAGAAAACTTTACTCTCCTTATCAAGGACATCCCCATTGGTTAAAACTACCTGGTGTTGAGGCCTCTACTGGTTCTTTAGGACAAGGTCTCTCAATTGGGGTTGGTATCGCAATGGCTGCAAAATTGGATAAGAAAAACTACCGCGTCTATGTTTTCAACGGTGATGGTGAATTACAAGAAGGACAAATTTGGGAAGCAATGATGGAAGCAGGAAACTGGCAACTGGATAATCTCTGCTCAATCATTGATAAGAACCGATTACAGATTGATGGTTGGGTAAAAGATGTACAAGATATTGATCCTTTAAGAGAAAAATTAGAAGCCTTCAAGTGGCATGTGCTTGAATGCGACGGCCATAAAATGGAGGAGATATTAGCTGCTTTAGAAAAAGCAAAACAAATTAAAGGTAAACCAACTGCAATTATTGCCCACTGTGTTAAAGGCAAGGGCGTCAGTTTTATGGAAAATGTTGCCGCTTGGCATGGTAAAGCCCCAAACAAAGAAGAAATGATTAAGGGTCTCACGGAACTCGGCTTAATTGATAAATTAGATTATGAAAAACTACTCAAACGCGCAAATGACTATCAAAAACAGGTTGATTTACAACTTAGCAAAAAAATCCCTAAATTCAGTAGAGATTATTTTTGGAACCGCCAAACGAATATGAAAGTTAAAATGGAACCCACTCGATTTGGGTTTGGCAAAGCACTAGAAGAACGCGGCGATGATGAAAGAGTTGTCTGTATCGGTGCTGATATTTCTGGTTCGATTACAATCAGCCATTTCTACGAAAAACATCCCGAACGCAAACATCGTTGGATTTCTGCAGGGATTGCTGAACAATCAGCAACTGCCTTAGCTGCTGGTTTAGCTAAAGAAGGTAAAATCCCTGTCTTTGGCACTTACGGTGTTTTTGCCTCAGGCCGTAATCTTGACCAACTCCGAACCACAGTTTGTTATGGTAATTTTAATGTTTTAATTGCTGGTGCCCATGGCGGTGTTTCAGTGGGACCGGATGGCGCAACTCATCAAACTTTAGAAGATTTATTCCAGATTTGTGGACTGCCCAATATGCATGTCTCAGTACCTTGTGATGCTTTAGAAACCAAACGAGCCACTGAACATCTGCTCTTTAATATCAAAGGACCAAAATACATCCGCTTTGCCCGAGAAGCAACTCCGATTGTAACTAATGAAAAAACACCATATCAATGGGGTGTTGCAAATATCTACCGATTCCGAGTCGAAAAAGAAAACTTTATTGACGCATTTGATGTTTATTTAGCAACAGATTATCACTCTGAAAACGAAGATCTCACAATCATTGCCTGCGGTCCTGAAGTCCCTGAAGCAATGCGTGCAGCATGGATTTTAAAAAGAGAATATAACTTAGAAACCCGAGTTGTAAATATGCATACCTTAAAACCACTCGATAAAAAAACAATTATCCGGTGTGCTAAGGATACCAATGTTATTATTACAGCAGAGGAACATCAAGTGGGTGCGTTAGGCAATCAAGTTGCCGGTGTCATAATGCAAAGTAAAGAACTGGTTGGCAAAAAAATCATGCTTGGTATGATCGGGGTCCAAGACCGTTTTGGCGAAAGTGGTGCCCCCTGGGAATTAATGTGGGAATTTGAAGTCTCCGGCGAACATATAGCCCAAAAAGCTAAACAAGTATACGATACTATAAAGATGCTATGAGAAATCACACTTTAGATTTTAAAACTAATTGTCTTAGTTTTCATTGTATTATTTAATAAAGGAGTCTTATGCCAATAAAAAAATCAAAAAGAATGAAAAAAATTCAAAGCTGTACTTTAGCTTGTGGCTTGCCAGAATCACCTCGTATGAAACGCATGGGTACAGAAACTGCCTTTGATATGCTTGTCAAAGCTCGTAATTTAGAAGCCCAAGGTAAAAGCATAATCCATTTAGAAATTGGCGAACCTGATTTTGATACCCCTCAAAATATCAAGGATGCTTGTAAAAAAGCGCTTGATCAAGGATATACTCATTATGGTCCTGCACAAGGTTTACCAGAACTCCGCAAAGTCATTGCTGAAAAAGCTGGTGAATTCCGCGGCATGAAGTTTACACCTGAACAAGTAGTCGTCACTCCAGGAGCAAAGCCAATTATGTCTTTTGCTATTATGGCATTAGTGGATGATGGCGACGAAGTAATCTATGTCAATCCTGGTTATCCAATTTATGAATCGATGATTAACTTTATGGGTGGCAAACCAATCCCTTTGCCACTCTTAGAAGAAAATAACTTTATGCCTGATTTAGATTACTTAAAAAAGAAGCTCAACAAGAAAACTCGGATGCTTATTATCAATACGCCCCATAATCCATGTGGTTGCGTCTTTAGCGCTGACTATTTAAAAGAGATGGCAAAAATTCTTGAACCATATGAAAACTTATGGGTACTCACCGACGAAATCTATTCTCGGATTACTTATGGTGTAAAATTTGAAACCATCGGCAAATTTTTAGCCAATAAAGATCGTCTTATAATCCTTGATGGTTATTCTAAAATATACGCCATGACTGGTTGGCGTGCTGGTTATGGAATTATGCATCCTGAATTAGCTCAAGAATTATCCCGTGTCCATACTAATATTAGTTCTTGTACAACTACTTTTGTACAAATTGCTTGTATTGAAGCATTGGCAGGAAGTCAAGAGGCACCCAATAAAATGGTGCAAGAATTTCATAGACGACGCGATGTTATTGTGGATGGTTTAAACTCAATAAAGGGCTTTAGTTGTCGTAAGCCAGATGGAGCATTTTATGCGTTTGCAAACATTCGCAAAACTGGTTATGACTGCCGGGAACTTGCAAACAAAATCTTACACGAAGCTGGAGTGGCATGTCTTTCAGGAACTTGTTTTGGCTCTTATGGTGAAGGCTATCTTCGTTTCTCGTATGCCAATTCAATTGAAAACATTAACGAAGCAATTCGACGCATTAAAAACCTATTAGAAAAATAACAAAACAGACTAATTATAAAAAAGGGAGCTCTAAAAAGCTCCCTTTTATTTTTTTATTTAATAATTGTGAACTTGCGAATAATAGTATTATCATCAGTTTTAAGACGACAGAAATAAACACCTTGAGCTACCTTATTGTTATGCTCATCGTGACCATTCCAACTAAGATAATAATTACCAGCCTCTTGTAAACCATTCACTAAGGTTCTAATTACTCGACCACACGCATCGAAAATTTCCAGAGTAACCTGTGCGGGTTTATTTATTGTGTAGTTAATATAGGTCTGTTGTTGGAAAGGATTTGGTGTATTAGTAAAGAAGAGTTGAGCTTGTCCAATCTTCTCAACATGATTTTCGACGATACTATTGATCGCATCAATGGTTGTGAATTTAATCGCTCGATTGTTCACTAATCCGGCTGCAGCAGGATGATACACACCATCAAATACATACTGAATACCGATCGTTTCAGTAGGATCCTCAATACCAACTGTACAACTATTGTTTAGGTTAGCAGTCATATACTGCAAGATAAAGATATTATCACCAGTTGGAGTTGTATAAGTAGAATCATAGAAAATAATTTGAAACTTATCTCTTGTGGTTGTCGCATTATAATAAGAGACACTGTCCCATTCAACAATGAAGGTATTATTTAACTGATTATGATAATAGTAGATTGCACCCGAACCACCTGTCGCTGATTCTCGAAAATCATCCCATTTTACTGCAATCATCGGTGCTGGACCATCAGGATCAGGAATACCGCTGTTTGTATAATCTCTGGTTGTATCCGCTCCCAATCGAATAAACCCATCAACACTAACACTAATTGTATCATACCGTTGACCATAATAACGCAAAGTAAAGCCTGCTGGTAATGGTACTTTTCTTACCTGATCATTATGAGTATAAGTGATCCGCGTACCAATATTCTTTATTTCGACCCAATTATAAACTGGTCTTTGGCTATAAAGTGAGTCAATATCATCATATGCCCAATATCGCACTGGTGTTCGTGGTCCATCAGGAATCGGATCAATAGTTCGAAACTCACCGACATTAATTGTAAAACCAACTGTCTTTTCATAATTACCATCTGCGCAAACTCTTAAGGAACATAAGATCTGAGTGCCCGGTGTAATCGTTGATGCAGCTTGTAAAGTAAATCGGTCTGTTGCGTTCATTCCAGTTGTCTCAAACATAATTGTGCCAAACTGTCCTACCGAATCCAATACCACTAATCGACTATCATAACTTCTTAAATATCCCATTACATTGTAACCATTACCATATCCTTGATTGCGTAGAGTTACAATTAAATCAGCAATTTCGCCGGGATCAAGTCGGCTATTATTATTAGCTGGTGGTGGGTCATAAATTGATTTACTATGAAAAGTTAAAACCGGGGTCCCAACTCGGACAAACACATTTGAAATCCAACTTGAATCCAAGGCATCATGACAATAAAGTTGCATCATTAAATTCTGTCCGTTAGTACAAGTTGGTGCAATTGTAAACTCAAAACCATTAATGCCCGTATAAGCAGAATCATTTGCTAAAATCGTTCCAAAAGATTTGATTGAATCGGAAATTTGCAAAGCAGTGTGATTTGTTCGTAAATGACCAATTACATTTAAGGCAGTCAAAGTACCCCAGTTTTTAACCCAGGTCTGCATATTAATGCCTTCTCCTGGATTAGGAATACCATCACCATTACCGCGCGCGCTATCATTCATAAAAGCGCGAAGATAAGTAACATAAGCACCATTGGACTGAACCATAGCACTATCTTGATAAGGATAACAATTATGCGCGGTAATAGTAATATATAAACGACCTGGTGTCATTGGTTGAATTAAAAGATTAACAAATCCGTTATTATCTGTATAACCCCGGGCAAACACTTCACTACCTTTTTGAACAGAAACCAAAGCGCGGCTAACTGGACCACCCAATATGCGGGAAACTTGAATTGATAAATTAGTTGGTCCTAATGGTACAACCTGAGGAAATTGAGCAGTTATCTGTTGCGGAACATCAGTCCACATTGGCATTGCTGGGTCGCCAAACAGATTTAACTCGTAAACACACCAACGAGTAACTGGGTCAGCGTTAGCTTGGGCAGTAAATAATGCTTTACTCCGTGCGTGAGCAACACCAATTACAAAAGAGTCCCGATTAAACAGAAAGTCATAAAATCTAACATCAATTGCTTCAGAGGGGCCTAATCCAGGCGGACTTCCCCAGCCATAACGAGAATTCTGTATTGTTGCCACTGCACCCCCATTTGGATTATTCATCATCGCTTCTGCTAAACATTCGCTAGAATATCCAAAATCACCTGAATTACAAGCAATCGAGTTTAGTATGTATAATCGGCTACTGTTAGTCTGGGCATAAGCATCACTTGTTAAATAAATAGCTTGACTCGATTGAGTATAATAACCAACTTCACTACCATGGGCAGCCGGATGACAGAAATGAAAACCGCTGTTTAATGATTCTCGCATTGGTGTTGTGCTCGGGGGATCAATTAAATGGCGGTCAGTCCAAGTAAGTGGTGTGATTAAAGCAATCGAATCATTTACGACTCGCCCGTGATAATTATATTGAGAAAATAACATTACTGATGGTAAAAGAATTCTTTTTAAATAGTCCGTACTCGGTGTTTTTTCATAAAATAAAATCTTGTTCACAAATGTATTAGCTTCAGTCTCATTATCAATTGATGCTCGGCCAACATAAATATCTGGATTCATATCAACTTGATCGCCTGGCACCTCGCCAAAAATACTATTACCATTAGCATCCCAAGTACCATCCAAATCAGAAAAATATAAATCACACGGAATATTGCCTGTATAACTACTTGCCACGACGCGTGCAATTCTTGGTGGCAGAAGTGGTGTATCCCCACCGAGAATGACAAAAATTAATCCCCGATTTTGAAAATAATTAATAATCCCGTTGCGAATTTTCTCTTGAACATCTCGACCAGGATAAGTCGCCGTGAGACTATTCACAGTCACAATTTCGGTTCGCCAACCCATTTGACTACGCCATTCAGCTAAAGGTTGGAAGTTGGCTACATATGGTTCTGTAGTAATAATTAAATAATTACATTCATTGTCAGGATGATGTAACGATGGTGCAAATCTCCTTATATCTTGTGGATTAAGCACAATTGACCGTATCTCTTTTTCAAAAACTTCTCTTTGACGGGTGGTTAAGTTTATCGGTGATACTTTACCTTGCTCATAATTTATCTTCACGGTGATGGTTGTATGTAAAATCAGTTTTTTTTCGGTTGGGATATAACTTAACGGATATAAGACAAATCCTGCAAGCCGATAACCGCTCTTGGTTGTTGTTGAATAATATTTAACTAATTCCGATGGATAAGGGGTGTTTTGTGCATAGATAATAGGATTCGCTTCAACAATCGCTTGTTTTATTAACGAAAGTGGTTGAGACTGGGGAGTAGGCATTACATTATATTCGCCAGCAATCTCTTTGCTTGTAATATTTTCAATAGTAATTGATGTCACCTCTGCATCGTTTGGCACTAACACATAATACACTCCCATCGGTAGATAAGGATTGCCAACTTCGTGATTATATCCCACATTAGCTAAATGCGGTATTACATAATCTTGATAAGTACTAAAAGATAAATCGGTTTCTTGAAAATTAAAAGTTTGTGTAATGCTACCTGCAAATGATATTGATATGATAAACAACAAAAAACAAATATATTTTTTCATTGAATCCCCCTCGAGGATTTTTCTTTAATAGCTAAAAAAATAAAACCCTTAATAATAAAAAATTATACCTCTTTCAATCAATAAGTCAAGATTAACTACAATTACAAAAAAAATCTTGACAAAAAGAATATTTCTAATCATAATGCAATTGTTAAGAGAAAGTTGGTGATGGAAATTATAAAAAAATACTGAAAGTAATCTAAGTAGAAGGAGGAAACATGAAAAGGATATTAGTAGTATTAACATTACTCAGTGTTATTTCATTAAGTTATGCGGATTGGCCAGTGGGCGTTGAAGCTGGTGCTGGATTTGTTTTGCAGAGCAACAATAATCATCTTTTTATCAATGGCAGCGCTCTGGTTAAAGTCATTAATAATTTGTATATTCGCGGACAAATCGCCAAGATATGCTTTGAAGGCGGAGATATATACATTGACGCCGGAACTCTAACACCAGTTGACCTTTTAATGTTTTTCCCATCGGAAACATTTAATCCGTATGCAATAGGTGGTATTAACTTTTCCACTGGTGGTGGTTATACGGAGTGGGCTTTAAGAGCTGGCGGCGGACTCGAATTTAAACTCAACGAAGCACGCTTTTATCCCTTTGTCGAAGCAATTCTTGATTTATATGACTCAAATCGATCTGACTTACACAATGCGGTCACCCTAAAAGGCGGCATCCGCATAAAATAATAAGTAAACACCACATATATTACAATCAAGCCCCCTGTTGGGGGCTTGACTTTTTATAAATACTATATGATAATGTTCTTCTATGCCAAAACAAAAACCTTATGAGTTTATTGACCTTAAATATGTTGATATTCTCGGCAAATTAAGACATGTAACTTTCCCATATCATAAATACGAAATTGCAAAGACAGTTGGTATTGGTTTTGACAGTTCTTCACTAAAAGGCTTTAAGAAAACCGAAAAGAGTGATATGGTTTTAATTCCGCATCAAGCCCATTCATTCGTTGATCCATTTTATACTGACTCGACCCTTTCAATCTTTGCTCGTATCTACTACAACGACCGCAAAACCCGTTACGAACGTGAGCCGAGATATATTTTAGAAAAAGCAATCGATTTAGTAAAAAAAGAATTAAAGGTTGATCACATCTTATTTTTAGCCGAACTCGAATTTTATGTCTTTTCCCAATTTGAAATAACCCAAACTAACACTAAACTTACGGTCACTGTCGAGTCCGACGAAAAAGAAGCCGCTTTAACTGGTTCTTATCATTCTGCCCCGCCCCACGATCTTTATGCCGAACATCGTAATCGTTTAGTTAAATTACTTCAACAATGTGGTATTGATGTCAAATATCATCACCACGAAGGCGGTGAGTTCGGGCAGATGGAAATCGAAACCACTTTTCAAGATGCGGCTGAGACCGCGGATAACATTATCATTGCCAAATATATAATAAAAAACTACTTTCGTACACACGGGAAATATGTAACCTTTATGCCCAAACCAATAAAAAATCGTCATGGTTCTGGTATGCATTATCACCATATCATTGAAAAAGATGGTCATTCAATCTTTAAGGGTAATAAAGAAGAATTATCACAAATTGGTGAATACTATGTGGCAGGTATTTTATCCCATCTTGCCAGTTTAGCCGCATTTACTAATCCTACGACCAACTCATATAAACGGTTAACTGGCGGTTTTGAAACCGCTAAAGATGCGTCTATGGGTGTTGCCGATCGTACCTCTGCAATTCGAATTCCTGGTTATGCTAAAGATCGTCTACCCATTGAATATCGAGTTGGCGATGCAACTTGTAATCCTTATTTAGCTTTAGCCGCATTACTTTTAGCAGGTCTGGATGGTATTCGACATAAAGGCAAACTCAAAAAGGGTTATCTACCAACATCATTACAAAATGCAGTGGAAGAACTCAAAAAAGATTCAGAATACTTGACATGTGATAAAATCTTCCCCCAAGATTTAATTGAATTTTGGTATCAGAATAAACTCAAAGAAAATCAAGAAATCCAATACACACCACATCCACTCGAGTTTGTCTATTATTTTGATATGTAAATTTGAACAAACCAGCGCCGATTCCTATCTGGTTATGCTCGCTTCGTAATTTACAATTTGCTTCCTGAATATAACTCTTGCCTTCATTTACTAACTCATTTAGAATTACAACCATGTTAAATAATTGACTCTTTACAATACGCTTGTACACGATTTTAATTAGCATTCTTTCGACACTTTAAAATTCAAGAGTAATATCAACAAAAACCCATAAGCCAACCCGACCCACCCCACACTCCCCCTTAGAACAGAGTTATTTGTTATTAGTTGTTAGTTATTAAAGAGAAAGAGCGAAAAACAAGGGTTTTTCGACTTATACCGTTAATATAAGTTTACTAAAGTTAGGAAACTTTTAAGTATACATTTTTATATTAATTTAACCCGACCTTAATTATGCTTTTACCTCTTGACAAAATAAATATTTATGTGATATTAAAGTAAGGTTAAAACAGGAGCAAGTATGAATTACTCTCGAAAAACTTTGTACGGAGGTAAGTATGGGAAAAATCGTTAAATTTCTTATCTTAAATCTTATAGTTTGTAATCTTGGAATCGTTTTAGCAATTGGTCGACAAGATGTGATAGGTTATACGACTTATGATTGGCAAATGGGTGGTCCCATGACAACCCGTTGTCGCACTGACTCGGTTTGTAATGGCATTCATGTCTCATGGGTTGCCAGTAATTTCAATCCTAGTACTGATAGAAATCAGGGTTATAACTATTATAACTTTACAACTCACCAATGGCACTGGCCTGTGGGTATGAATATTTATCCACAAATCAGCGGTTTTGGTAATCTTGATTATGACCCAATTACGGGTGTTGCGATTGCCAGTACTCATCAAAGTGTTAGTGGCGGTTTAACAATAACTTGTGCTAAAGACCAATCGCCTGGGGCTGGTACTTTCGTTTATTGCCAAGGACCTCTTAGTTATCGTAATCCAGTAATCAATGTTAGTCACAATCAAGCAATTCATTGTATAATGTTAGACACTACTATTGATACTCTCTGGTATGCCCGAATTCAACCTTGGTGTAATTGGACAACACCGCTTAATATTAGTACCGATGTTCCACCATATTATTTATCTTATAACATCGCTGCTTCTAAAATATCAAATAAAGTAGTAGTTGTCTGGCGTTGTCTTAATGACCCATATCCTGAACGAGCATTTTATCGCATATCTAATGATGGGGGCATAAACTGGGATTCCCCAGTCCAACTGCCATTTCCACCTGCTCAAGGAATAACTCCTTGCTTTGATCTCTCAGGTCTCTTTGCAATGTTTGACTATCAAGACAATTTACATATTGTCACTTCAGTTTCTGATACGGGTTTTACTGTGCCTGCTGCAATCTGGCATTTTTGCCCAATTAATAATCCACAATGGAGTCTGGTTTATCATTATGCACCACAAACTTTAAATGCACCAGTCGGTTATAATGCCATTTTCGCAACCCGTCCGACCATTGTTCAATCGCCAACTACCAATCATTTCTATGTTACTTGGGAACAGTTTGATTCACTCAATTATGAACCATCTACTTATCTGACTCGGGCTGATATCTGGATTGCGGAGTCACCTAATAATGGTCAAACCTGGCACAACCAACAATCAATCACTATTCCCAATACAACATCAAAAAGATTTCCCTGTGCGGGCGGTGTGTTTGCTGACACCTTGGTCATTTCGTATCTCATTGATTCAATTGCTGGCTTTGCAATGATCACACAAGGTCGAGCAACTTTAAATCCAGTCATCTGCCATTTTATTCCACTGCCTTATGCTGGTATTGAACAAGATATTGGAAATTGGAAATTAGATATTGGAAATTTGTCCACATCGCCCAATCCCTTTACATCACAAACCACAATTCATTATTCATTACCCATTGCAGGCAAAGTATCACTCCATCTGTATAATGCTTCGGGTAGATTAGTAAAGATTTTAGCTGATGAACACAAACCTGCAGGCAATTATTTTATAACTCTTGACTCTAAAAATCTTTCTGCTGGACTCTATTTCTGTAAATTAAATTTGCCAAATAAAAGCATCACCCTCAAAATATTAAAAATATTATAATAATTAAAATCACTGTATATTGTTATTTTTATTGATTTTTTCACCCCCCCCAACAAATTAATTCATCATTATTTACAAAAACCTTTAATACAAAACTACTAAAACCATACAACCTATATCTGTATTGAGTTTGCTGGTATTTTGTAAACCATTGATTATTTTCTACTTCTCAAAAATAATACTTGACAAAATTTTATGAAATATTATAATTATTTATATGTGGGAAGTACAATACTCAGCCATTAAATACCCTATACCCCATTTTCCCCACCAAAAAAATTTCAATTCTGATATTGTACTTCCCCGTTTATTTTAAATTCCCGTTTAATATTTATTGAATTCATAAAAAAGTTTTTTCGCACATTCAATGTCTAACGCAATTTGTTTTTTTAATTCTTCTAAATTATCAAATTTCTTTTCCGCGCGTAGCCTATTAATTAATTGAACAGTAATGATTTTATTCAAAGAATATTCTTTGGTTTGTAAAAAATCAAACAAATGGACTTCAATCGAACGTTGGGAATATTGATTTAATTTATCAGCAATGGTTGGTGCAAATCCAATATTCATAACGCCATTATATTGTTTACCTTGAAATTTGGCATAAACCTGATAAACACCGTCAGCTGGGATTAATTTCCTTTTGTCTAAAACACTCAAATTCAGGGTTGGAAAACCAAGTGTCTTGGCTAATCCCTTGCCTTTAATTACCTTACCTGTTAATGAGTAAGGATGGCCTAAAAGTTCATTGGCTCTTTTGATATTACCTAAAATTAACAATTCTCGAATCCGAGTTGATTTAATTGACGCCCCATAATATTTTAGGTTAGAAATAACTTTCACTTTAAAATTATACTTTTTACCGAGTTTCTTTAATAAAATAACATTTCCTTTATGTTCTTTACCAAAATGATGGTCAACTCCTACTACAATCATTAAAGGATTTATCGTTTTTACAATATAATCAGTTATAAATTGTTCCGCCTCTAACTGTTGTAATTTTTTAGTAAAATTTACAAATCCGATAAAATCAATATTTAACTTTCGTAACAAATCTTTTTTCTCCTGATCCGTTGTTAAAAGAAAATGAAAATCGGGATATAAGAGAACTTGTGGAATGGGTTGATAAGTAATAATCCCTGCTTGATGCTGTATCGAGCGCGCAAACTTAATTGCACTTGTTATTATCTTTTGATGTCCCCGATGTAGCCCATCAAAACTTCCTAAAGCGATCACCGCTCCGGTTAGGTTTTCGTATTTATGATCCGGTTTGATTTTATAAATCCGCATAAATTACTCGTTCGGGATAAATCTTATCATCGTGATATTTAGCTAAAATCAATGCCCGATTTTTTTCATCAATGACTCTTAACAGCGCACTAGTAACCTGCCAATTTTGATACCATTTAAGCGCCTGTCCTGTTAAGAGTTTTGTAAGATCTTTTTCGTTTACAATGATACTTGGAATATCAACAAGGACATCATTAATGAGTTGTAAATACGAATCAATAGTTTCCACTTGGATTGCTGATAAATCAATTGCTTTATTTAGCTCAAACCTTCCGATTTTAGTTCTTATTAAATCTGCTAAAGTACCGCCACATCCTAAATGCTCACCAATATCTCGGGCTAACGCTCTTATATATGTACCTTTTGATACTAATGTTCTAATTGTGATGAATGGCAAATTAAAATCCAATAATTCGATTTCTTTAATCTCAATTTTTCTTGCCTTTGGTGTAAAGTCAAAACCCTGACGTGCTAAAATATAACTTCGTTGGCCATTTTGTTTAAGCGCCGAAAACTTAGGTGGGATTTGAGTTTGTTTACCTAAAAATCCTTGTAAAATTTCCACTAATTTATTTTGTTTAATTGAGAGGTATGATCTTTGACTAATCACTTGACCTGAAATATCATCCGTATCCGTTTGTTTGCCCAATTCGATTACCGCAACATATTCCTTATCTTGATTCATTAAATATTGAGCAATTTTATTAGCTTCGTTAAAGAGAATTAATAACAATCCGCTTGCCAGAGGATCTAAAGTACCAGCATGTCCTAATTTTGTATTCGGAAAAACTATTTTTATTTTTCTAATACAATCATAAGATGAAAGCCCTTTTGGTTTATTTATTGGTAAGACCCCGCGTAAAATCACAACCCTTTATCGTCTGAATGCTTTAATTGATCAAGCATCGTACCGATTTTTCGTTCGGTTTCAATGAGACGGTCAATTTCAAAAATTAATTCGGGTAAATATCGCAACTTAACTTTATACTTTAGCCGTTGCTTAATAAAATTTTTGGCATGGTTAAGATGACTTAGAATTATTTGCAAATCGGCTTTTTCTCCAAAAGCAGTGAAATAAAGAGTTGCCTGTTTATAATCATTCGCAAGTTTAATGGCGGTAATTGATACAAAACCAAGATTGGGATCAGCTAAATCTTCCAAGATTATCTCTCCCACGGCACTTTTTATCGCTTCGGCTATCTTCTGTTCTCGGTATGGCATATTTTATTATCACTAAAAAAAAGCACCTTGTAAAGAGTTTATCATTAATATTGACATATCCACTACGCAAATTATACTGAATTATTAATGACGAAAGCATGTCTGGTTCAAGGATTATCTAAAAGTTATGGTAATTTAGTGGCATTACAAAATGTCTCGTTTGAAATTAATCAAGGTGAAATCTTTGGTCTCATTGGCCCAAATGGGTCGGGGAAGACTACTACCTTAAGAATTTTAGCAACCTTACTCAAACCCGATCAAGGTAAGGTTCAAATATACGACATCGACGTTGTAAAAGAGCCGAACAAAATAAGAAGATTAATCAGCTATTTACCAGAAGAGGCCGGTGCCTATAAAAACCTAAGCGGTTTGGATTATCTTAAATTCATTGCTGATTTATATTCTTCTAATCAAAGTGAGCGAAAAGAGTTTATTGACCAAGCAGTTGAAATCGCAAGTCTAGGCGAGCGTCTTAAACACAAAGTTAAAACCTACAGCAAAGGAATGGCCAGGAAACTACTTTTAGCCCGTGCCTTAATGACGAACCCCCGTCTTGCTATATTAGACGAACCAACAGTCGGTTTAGATGTTATCAATTCGCTTGAAATTCGTAAAATCATTAAACAATTCGTTGCTCGGGGCGGCACCGTTCTTTTATCATCTCATAATATGCTCGAAATCGAATTTCTCTCTGACCGGGTTGCGCTCCTCAAACAAGGGAGGGTTATTGAAAGTGGTGTTGTGAGTGAACTTAAAGAAAAATATCATGCCCGCAATCTCGAAGAGATCTTTTTTGGAGCAACGCAATGAAGCAGATTATAGTGCTTATTAAAAAAGAAATTAAAGAATTACTGACGATGACCCTTTTAATTCCAATCGTCATAATGGTTTTTTTCTTTTCGTTTATTGGTCGTCTGATGAAAGGTGAAATGCAAAAAGCACAAAAACCAACACCAATCTACCTTATTGACAATGACCAAACCGAAACTAGTCAAAATTTTATTTATTATCTCAAAAAGCATAACTTTATTGTTAATGAATCTAATAAAGATCTCAAAACAATCCTTAGCCAGGCTAAAATTGAAAAAATAAACAATATCGTAGTCATACCTTTGGGGTTAGAAGCAGAATTAAAATCTTTTAACCGTCCCACTATCCAATTATATTCACTAATCAATAACTTATCACCTTTTGATGACATCGGTATCGCGACGCTTAGAAACGCATTAAATCTTTTTAATGACAGCATCAGTTCATTACTCATTCGACGAGCAAATCCCAACATTCCGATTATTTCTATTAAACAACCCCTACAACTAACCAATTATGTTCAAATCAAAGAACAACTTATCCAAGCCGACCCAGTTCAACTCAAAAATGCAATTCGCGTGCAGACTATCTTTATTCCGATAATTTTATTGATGGTGATTATCTATATCAGTCAGATGATCGGTGCAGCAATGGGACAGGAAAAAGAAAATAAGACCTTAGAAACGCTTTTAACATTCCCAGTTAGCCGCTTTAAAATTCTCCTTGGTAAAATGTTTGGAGCTGGCTTTGTCGCGATTCTTTTATCAGTGGTATTCATAATTGGTATTCGCTTCTATTTAACCCCCATGAATATGTATTCGCCGTCATCGGCTCCTAACTTATTGAATCTCGTAAACACCGCTCCCAATCAAACTACCTTGTATGGGATATTAGCGCTGTCGTTATTTTTAGCGATTATTTGTGCAGCTAGTTTAGCAACACTTTTAACAATCTTTGCCAGCGACGCTAAACAAGCCCAAGTCATTATCACACCTATAAATATCTTAGCTTTATTTCCATATCTTATCGTCCTGATGTCAGATATTAAATCATTATCCCCGATTTTACAAATAGTTCTCTATCTTAACCCTTTTACTTATCCTTTTATTATGACGCAAGCTGTATTTTTTAATCAATTGTTAATAATTATTGGCGGGATGCTCTATATGGTTTTATTTGCAATTGTTATCACTCTCATTGCAGCAAAGATATTCTCATCAGATCGTATTCTTACAGCAAAACTAAAACTAAAGAAATAAAAGTTGCGTCTTTTTCTAAAATTAACCTTTGGTATTTTATGGTGCGTCCTAGTCAGTTGTTGTCTTCGCATCCGAACCCCAATTACAAGCCCGCCGGAAGTTGTCGCTCCCATCGCTGAGCCAAAAGTATCGATCGCAGTCTTATGGGATACAGATACGATTTATGTCTTTAGTAAAAATCTTTACTCAGCCATCTCGCAAGGCAAAGCAACAACTCTTAGTGCTCACACTAATTTAGTAGTTATATATCATAAAGACAGTATTTTAATCTTAAAATCAAACCAACAACGACTATTAAGTAGTCCGGACCAAATTATCTTCGAAAGCCCCACCGAAATCTCAATTGGTTATAGCTTACAAAATATGACGCCATATCATAATCGGATTGTGATTAAAAAAAATGTCATCCATCGCTTTGCCGTTAAGAAAAAACTGACTGCCATTAACATCGTATCTTTAGAAAAATATCTATATGGTGTGGTCAGCTGTGAAATGGGTATGGCTAAAGAGATTGAAATCGAAGCGCTCAAAGCCCAAGCCGTCGCTGCTCGCAGTTATACAATGACTTTATTGGGCAAGCGTAAAGATTTTGATATCTACAACTCATATCTCTATGATCAGGAATATAAAGGGCTTTTACGGGAATATCCATTAGCAATGCAAGCTGTTAACTTAACTCGGGGAGAAATAATAAAGTACCAAGACGAAGTAATTTTAGCCCAATATCACGCTTGTTGTGGGGGAGTGACAACAAATGGCCGATACCCATATTTACGCTCAATCATTGACGCACCTCATCATTCTAGTAAACAAAAACCATATTGTCAAAACTCTCCACATTTTCAATGGACCACTAAATTTACTCGTCAACAATTTCAGGACACCCTGCTTAACTTGGCTAATGTTAAATATAAATTTGATTTCATACCCAAACTGGATATTAATAAAACTACGAGAAGAGTTGAACATCTGCACTTCACTGGTTTAACCGAATACAAGATAAGCGGTGATGCAATTCGCAAAGCGTTAAACCTTAAATCTACTCAATTTACTTTAAAAATGACCAAAGATACTGTCGAGATCAATGGGTTTGGTTGGGGACATGGCATTGGTTTATGTCAATATGGTGCATTAGAAATGGCGCGCCAAAAAAAATCTTATCAAGATATTCTCAAACACTATTATGCTGAGATCAAAATTGTAAAAACATATTAACCCAATATAACCATTTAATTTTATGAATAATATACAACTGAGCAGATATTATCTCAAATATTCAAACAATTTCATCATCTTTTCCTCTTCATAAGGTGCGCTAAATCATATTACGATAATTATAGATTACGCCCGAAGCAATTATCGCTTCAGTTTTTATTTTACACTTTCTATGACTACCAATTTCTCTTTACAATGCCAACTTCTAAGGCTCGCCACTAAGCGGTTATCTCAACCCACTAACGACAAACATCAGCTTTGCCAAACCCGAAACACTGGCGAGCCCCTATACTGTATAGGAGCTCTTAGTATTATCTACTTTTAATGGTATCTTGATTGATGATAAGATGAGGAATATATTTTCGTTTGATTTTAACTTGTGCCAAACCAGATACAAGAATTGGTAAAACCACGGTCGCTTCTGCATAGAGCGTGACGGTTTTGGCATCAAGTGCAATTTTGCCCCATGATTGAGACTCTGTAAAGGTACAACCTGAAAGACCGCCCCAATGTGGGGAATCTTGCGTAATTTGGATCGCATACTTGTGACCTTTAACCTGATAACCCAAAAAAGGTGCGGTCACTTCGGTCTGTTGAATAAAATTTTTCGGTACCCCACCACCAATATAAATAACTGAAGAGCTCGCAAATCTTGCTGCCAAATAAGCAGTCTCTTCGATGTCTTTAATAATATCAAATTTAATCTTTTTCTTTTTATGATAGAAAAGTTCTGCTAATGCAATGCCAATTGACGAATCCGCTAAAGCCGGACAATAAATTGGAACATTAGCTTTTGCAGCAGAAACAATGATACTATCAGTAATCTTTATCCCTTTTGTTTGTTGATATTTTTTGATATACTTACCTAAGAGATAGAAAAACTCACGCGTGGTGTATAAGCGGTCAGGTAGTTTTTCTGCAAACTTAGAGATAAAGTTATCGGTTTTAATAAATTCTTCTTCACTCGCAAAAGTATCATAGATTCGATCAATGCGACAGCGATAAAGTTCTCGATCATCACAATTACTTGAACCTAAATAATGGTATCGACCCAATGCTTCATGAATATCGTGAAAAATATTTGCTCCGGTTGAAACAATACAATCGAGATAACGATTTTTGATAAGATAACTAATAATTCGACGCATGCCTGCTGGTACCATTGCTCCTGAAAGCCCTAAGAAAATAAACGTCTTTTCCCTAAGCATTTTTTGATAGATTTGAAATGCTAAAGCGAGATTTCTTCCCTGAAAAGATATTTTCGACATTTCATTGAGGATTGTTCGGATTGATTTTTTCTCGCTGACAATAAAAGGCTGAGTAGGATGGTTTAGAAACTTTTTATTTTGCATTGGCATTAAAATAATTTACCGCGCTGCTTTTTAAGGCACTAACACCGCACCCGCAACAACGGTTGTCCAAAGGCCACGCTTATCGCCAATTGCCGTCTGGGTGATATTCATCGTGCGTACGATTTTACCGGAGATTTTCCAAATTTCTTTACGCTCATCCCAACTCGCATTAGGATCAAACTCAACACCTAATGTAGTTGCCAACATGGTAGCTGCTAAATCTTCGGCATAGTCACCCGCTTTAGCTTCAGTCTCACCAAAAGAATGATATTCTGATAAATAACCATATTGATTAGAATCTTTGGGCACCGCAACCCCCAACGAGGCAGAAATCAGACGATGGGGCTCGTTAGTTGCATTTTCCGAAAGTACGCAAAAAATAACTTCACCGGGTGTAAGATATTGTAAACCTTTACTACGAGGCATAAATTTACAACCTGGTGGTAAAATACTTGAAACTCGCACAATATTATAACGTTCAATACCAGCATCGCGGAGAGCGGCTTCAAAACTAGATAGCTTATCTTTATGTCGACCCACGCCTTTGGTTAAAAAAACTCTTTTTGGTAATATCATTTATTTATCCTGTTTACTTTATTATCAATAATGGAGCAGACCAGATTCGAACTGGCGACCTCTTGAGTGCGATTCAAGTGCTCTCCCAACTGAGCTACTGCCCCACTAAAAAATTCTTGAGAAAATTTTTTCACCTAACACGATTTTAATCAAATTGTTATAAATGTCAATATATTATTAGTAAGAAAAATAAAACTTTTTTTAGTTGAGCGTATAATTGACAAAACATAAATATCCTGTATCATATTTATTTAAGAACTCAATATGGCAAAAATCATTGAATGTGTTCCAAATTTTTCCGAAGGTCGAAGAAAAGAAGTAATCGACCAAATTACTAATGCTATTCAGTCAGTCGAAGGAATTGTCCTTTTAGACAAAGAGATGAACGCCGACCATAATCGGGCTGTTATCAGTTTTGTCGGCGAACCCCAAGCCGTATTAGAAGCTGCTTTTCGTGGTTGTCAAAAAGCAACTGAATTGATTGACTTAAATAACCATCAAGGTGAACATCCCCGCATTGGTGCTACCGATGTCATTCCTTTTATTCCGATTGCCAATACGACAATGGATGAATGTGTATTCTTAGCAAAAGAATTAGGTAAACGCATTGCTGATGAATTGTCAATACCTGTTTATCTCTATGAAGCTGCAGCAACCCGACCCGACCGGATTGACTTAGCGAATATTCGCAAGGGTGAATATGAAGGATTGAAAACCTTAATCAAAACCGATCCTAACCGTCAACCTGATTTTGGTAAAGCCGAATTACATCCCACAGCTGGTGCAGTTGTGGTTGGTGCTCGGTTTCCCTTGATTGCTTATAATATTAACCTTAACACAACTGACTTATCAATTGCTAAAAAAATTGCTAAAGCAATCCGTTTTCGCAGCGGTGGTTTTCGTTATGTCAAAGCACTTGGTTTTGAAATAAAAGAAAAAAACTGTGTGCAGGTCTCTATTAATATGACTAACTACTTAGAAACTCCCTTATACCGTGTTTTTGAAACCGTCAAACGCGAAGCAGAACGATATGGGGTAATGGTTAAAGAAAGTGAAATC
>CBFGJZ010000002.1:56431-63457 GCA_965649215.1 Caldifarciminota bacterium | reverse complement strand
AAAAGAAAAAAACTGTGTGCAGGTCTCTATTAATATGACTAACTACTTAGAAACTCCCTTATACCGTGTTTTTGAAACCGTCAAACGCGAAGCAGAACGATATGGGGTAATGGTTAAAGAAAGTGAAATCGTTGGACTGGTGCCTCAAAAAGCATTACTTGATAGTGCCATTTATTATCTCCAGTTAAACGAATTCCAACCTGACCAGGTCTTAGAATCAAAATTAACCAGTTCGCAAAGTAAAGGTCTGGAAGAATTCTTATTTGAATTAAGTCAACCCACCCCTACTCCAGGTGGCGGCGCTTGTGCGGCTTTGGCAGGTGCAATCGCCGCATCATTGTTATTAATGGTCGTTAACCTAACTTTAAAAAAGCCACCAAATGAAGATATTATAAAAGAATTAAATATAATTAAAGATTCCTTATTAAAACGCCAAAAACGATTCTATGAGTTGATTAATTTAGATAGCGAAGCTTTTAATAAAGTTATGCAAGCGTATAAGCTACCCAAATCAACTGATCAAGAAAAAAACCTTCGCACCGAAAAGATTCAAACTGCATTAAAAGATGCTTGTGCGGTGCCAGCTGAAGTTTTTGATTTAGCTGTCAGCACCTTACAAGATATTCCCCCAATTATTGAAAAAGGAAACCCCAATGCAATCTCTGATGTCGGAGTAGCCATTAGCAATCTGCAAAGTGCCGTGCAAAGTGCCAAACTAAATATTTTAATCAACTTAAAGTCAATTAGAGATCCTGATTATGTTCAACGCACGACAAACAAAATCAGCGAAGTTCTCCCAAAATTTGAAAAAACTATTCACTCACTTATGCAAACCATTGAAAGCAAACTTTAACCCATGACGATTTTTAACTCCCTCTTCGGTAAGAAAGCCGAAAGAAAATATTGTGATTTACATATTCATTCTAATTTTTCTGATGGTCTTTTAACTCCTGAAGAGATTGTTATGATTGCGAAAGAAAAGCAACTGGATGCGATTGCGATCGTTGACCATGATGCAGTGGCCGGCATTGAACCAGCCATCCAAGCCGGTAAAAAAATCAATTTAGAAATTATTCCAGCTCTTGAATTAAGTTGTCTCTTAAATGAAAATGATATTCATATCATAGGTTATTATATTGATTATCGCAATAAGAAACTTAATGAAATTGTAAATAATATTCAACAAAAAAGAATTGAACGCGCTAAGAAAATTGTTGAAAAACTTACCGAACAAGGGGCAGATATAGAGATCGAGCGAGTTTTAGAGTTAGCAGGTAATGGTGCTGTAGGTCGTCCGCACATTGCTCAAGCCCTTTTAGAAGAAGGACATATCAATAGTTATGACGAAGCATTTTGGAAATATATCGGTTATCATTGCCCTGCCTATGTACCGAAAGAAAAACTTGCTCCCCAAGATGCTATTAAACTAATTAAAGAATTTGGCGGCGTTGCTATTTTAGCACACCCGATGAGTTATAATAATCGAGGTATCATAAATTATCTCATTGAAATGGGTATTCAAGGATTAGAAGTATGGCGATGCGAACATTCTGAAAACGAAATCAATTATCTGTCAAATTTGATTAAAACGCATCATCTAATTGCTACTGGTGGTAGTGACTGTCACGGTGGTCGTAAAGGTAAAATATTAATTGGAGAATTAAAAATACCTTATCAAGCAGTCAAAAACTTAAAACACGCTCGATGAAATAAATTAAAAAAATGAAAAAAAAAGAATTCAACTATTCAATTAGCAATCTCTTTTTCATTACAATTATCATATTTTACATTTTTACCGTTAGTACCTCCATTGCTCGTGGTTTTTTCATTGCTCGCTTAAAATATAGTGGTGGCGGTGATTGGTATAATGATCCGGACGCGATTCCTAACTTGGCCAAAGAACTCAATCGACGCACAAACATTAAAACTGAACCCGAACAACGCATTGTCTCTTTAATGGATGAAGAACTATTCCAATGTCCCTTTCTGTTTATGACTGGTCATGGCAATATCAATTTTTCTGAACAAGAAGTACTACGCCTACGAACTTTCTTAACTCAAGGTGGTTTTTTATATGTCGATGATGATTACGGTATGGATGAAGCATTTCGCCGGGAAATAAAGAAAGTTTTTCCGAATCATGATTTAGTAGAATTACCTCCTGACCATCCGATTTATCATATTGTATATGATTTTCCTAATGGCCTAATTCAAATCCATTTACATTATGAAGATAATCGCCCCCGGGGTTATGCTATTTTTTATGATAATCGATTGGTTGTTTATTACACATATAATTCCAATATTAGCGACGGTTGGACCGACGCGCACGAAGACCCAACTGAAAAAAGAGAACAAGCGTTTCAAATGGGCATTAACATCGTTGCTTATGCTTTAACTCATTAATTCTTTAAATAATTGTGATAAGATGTACTCACTGATGCTTTCAATTAAATTAACGCATTACCCTTTGCACCATAATACAACTAACGCAAGCTCAATGGAAATGATCGAAGCGACGAGTAAACTAGCTTTCCCAGCAACACCTTCTTAATTACCAGAAAGTGAAACGACCAAAAGTAAAATAATTAAGATATGCCTTTTACTAACCAGTGGGCAATTTTCATTGCACCATTAATATCAAATCTATTAAACCCATGTTCGACCATAGACAAAAGCATTCCGGAAGAAAGCAAATGATGAACAATCTCATCTAAATTTTTCGCATCGTCGTCAGTCCTAATGGGATAACTAACTCCTTGTTTTTGCATAAAATTAAAATTTTCTAATGCATAACCACCAATCATAGGAAATAAAGTTAAAAGCGGTAGACCTAACCCGATTGCCCAATTCGTATACTCATGACTTGCTCCGACTAATAAATCCAGCATTGGCAATAAACGATTAACACGCTTTTGATAAGACTGACGAGATCTTCCGCTAATAAAAATACAAGTTGAAGAAGAAGAGGTATCGCGTGAGCAATTATTAGATAATTCCCTAATTAATTTATTCGCTTTTTGTAAATTAGCTCCCAGAAAAACAATTAAACGATGTGTAGTCTTTTGTAATGACTGAATTGCAGATAAAATTTTCCTAATATGCGGTTTTGGATATGCTCCTGAAACCATCAAACCAATCGTCAATATTTGTTTCTTCTTGATCCTTAATAAACGTTGCTCATAATCACTCTTTGCGCTGTGAATCAATTCTGGTGCAATTAATAGACCCGATATAAAAATTCGTTCCCTAGCTATACCTTGCTCAATCATTTTATTAGCAGTATAATCAATTGGTACAACTATCTTTTCAACATCGAAAAGAATACTCTCTTTGGGCGTGGCAATTTCACTGTGCAGATACCATACTCGCTTTAACATTCGAGCTAGTAACGGATGTGAAACAATAATATGGTCATAACCTCGCATATTAACACTACAAAAAGACCGCTTCATTACATTCGATTTATTGCGTAAGTGATTATATAACTTAGTCATAATCCCACCGTAACTACCCCAATAATAAAACTTTTTACTAATCTCCCAAAAGAGACGGTTCCGTAACTTTTCTTCTTTTAAAACATCCCACTTGTAGATTTCCATGTGCTGATAAGTTTCTTGTAAGCTCTCAATTACATAATCTAAATAATTTGGATGTCCATATCCAATTTCTACGTTTACTGCTAAAATTCGCATCCTTAACCTATTTGCTATAATCTTTGAATGTTTTTCATATCTATAAGTATCTAATCTATAAAATTTCGATTCTATAACTTCAAAATAGCGTAAATTATAAACAACTTAATGTCAAGAAACAAAAATGATATGATAGGAATCAATTTATTATTATGATTGTATTTATAAAAGATCTGAATATTTGTAGAGCAAAATACTATCATCGCCGTTGACTTGACAAGTATGATTGTACCTTATAAAATATAGCCGTGAAAGGATCAAAATCAAAAATTGGTAAATTCTCAATTAGTTTAGAGGGTATTGATCCTATCAGTCTTTTAGGATTGGCAGACGAAAACTTACGATTAATCACTCAACATTTTGCTTCTCGAATCACTTTCCGTAATGACCGAATCAAAATTAGCGGTCCTCATGCTGAATTGCCGGCAATCCGTGAATTGTTTGCAATCCTTATCAATGCCGTAAAGCATGATGAAGAAATAACTCCTCTACGCATTAAAAAAGAAATTGACACTATCTTTGCATCCAAAGAAAAAAACCTTTCTGTAGCAAAACCGATCTCGGAATCACAACCGAATGCCATTTACACACCCAAAAAAATTATTTATGCTAAAAGCGATAATCAAATTGCTTATCTCAATGCCATAAATTCATATGATATTGTCGTTGCTATTGGTCCGGCCGGTACAGGTAAGACCTATTTAGCTGTAGCTAAAGCCATTGAAGCCCTTACTTCTGGTAAAATTAGTCGCATTATCCTGACCCGCCCCGCAGTTGAAGCTGGTGAACAACTTGGATTTCTACCAGGTAATTTTAAAGAAAAAGTCGATCCTTACATGCGGCCGCTTTATGATGCAATATATGATATGCTTGCGATTGAAAAAATCCGCCGTTTAATTGATGAACAAGTAATTGAAGTAGCGCCAATTGCATATATGCGAGGCCGCACCCTATCCGATGCTTATATCATTTTAGATGAAGCTCAAAATGCTACTTCAACTCAGATGAAAATGTTTCTCACTCGTCTTGGTTGGAATTCTAAATCAATTGTGACGGGTGATATCACTCAGATTGATTTAAACCACAAACAATCATCTGGTCTGGTTGAAATCCAATATAAACTTAAACACATTGAAGATATAAAATTTATCTATTTTAACGAACACGATGTCGTTCGTCCTCCATTGGTGTCAAAAATAATTCGAGCATATTCATAAATCTAATAAATTGAATAAGAATCACACACTATGAAAATTAACTTATTAGGGAAATCCACGAAAATTCAAAAACAAATTTATACCCAACATGCTAAAACAATTATAAAAAAAATCGAAAATCGCATTCCTCAAATCTGTCGAGCTCTTAACATTATCTTAGTTGATAATTGCTATATTAAACGACTCAACAAACAATTTCTTAACCGCAATTATGCAACTGATGTACTCGCATTTCCACTCTGCGAAAAAATGACGGCAAAGATTTCCCGCAACAAAGAAAAGAATAAAAATCTGCGTAAAAGTGATATTGATTCAACATCAAAAAAATCTGATATACTATGGGGTGAAATCTATATTTCTTATGAACAAGCAAGAAAACAAGCCCGATTTCAGAAAATAACAACAGACCAAGAAATATGTCATTTAATTGCCCATGGTATTTTACATCTTGCTGGTTATTCCCATCATCAGATGCAAAAAATTTTGAATTCTCTACCTAAATAATTATCATAAAATGTTTTTTTATTTACTCATCATTATATTGCTAATGATTTTATCATTTATTTTCTCTGGCTCAGAGACTGCATTTTTTGCTATTTCCAAAACTGCCCACTTAAAATTAAAACAACATTTACAAAAATTTCCCGCCGCCTCAGTAAATTTCAATCGCATTGAAAGCATTCTAAATAAACCTAATGAACTATTAGCAACAATCTTGTTAAGCAATCTTCTTGCCAACACATCGATCTCTTCCTTATTTACTTTGTTAATTATCAACGTATCAGATAAATTTCAATTACCGCGCGACCTCCTCATATCGTTAGGAGCACTAATCATTAGTATAATTTTAATAACTCTTTGTGAAATCTTCCCCAAAATATTAGCTATTCGTAAACCGCTTCGCTTTGCATTACGAACCGTTAATATTATAAATTTTCTAAAAATTATTTTCAGTTTTTTTACAATCCCCCTTAACAAAATAGGTGAGTGGTTATTAGTCAGGGTCTCGAATTATATTGTAAAAACTCCTTTTCCCTCAATTGATGATTTAAAAACAATTATTAATTTGAGTGAAGAAAATGGCATGATAACACCTGCAGAACAAGATTTTCTTTTTAATTTAGTTGATCTGTCAAGTCGGACGGTTTCATCGGTTATGACACCACGTATAAAAATGGTTTGTTTTAATCAAGAAACAACGATTGCTGAAATTACAAAATTGATCAGTAAAAAATCATTTCCGCTTTTTTCAAGGATTCCCATCTTTCAAGATAATATCGACAATATTACCGGTATCTTATATCTTAAAGATTTAATTAATCAATATAGTATTCAACGGAGCACTTATAAAATATTAAATCAACCCATCAAAGTTATTGCTCGTCCCCCTTATTTTATTCCCGAAACAAAGCCTTTATCTTCTTTATTAGAAGAACTAAGAAAAAAAGATAGTCATATTGCTATTGTAATCGATGAATATGGCCAAACCGCAGGATTAGTCACCTTAGAAGATATTCTTGAAACAATCATTGGAGAAATTCAGGATGAATATGACACTACTGAAGAAATGCCTTATCAACTTATTAGTCCGAAAACATTTTTAGTATCTGGTGATATTGATTTGCAGACGTTAGACCAACTGTTTGATGATTTTACAACTCATATTCCCAAACAATATGGTGATCGTTTGAGTAGTTTTATTTATCATTATTGGGGCAAAATACCAAAGCAAGGTGAGATTTTATCTTATCGCAATTATCGTTTGGAAATAAAAGATCTTAAGAAAAATCGTATTAATAAAGTGTTGATTACTAAAACAGACCATAATCATTAAATTGATGATTTAATAATGAGTGAACTTATTTTAGGATTATTGGCAATTATCGGGCAAGGTTTATTTGCTGGTAGTGAAACTGCTTTTACTCGTTCAAATTGGATACGTATTGCCAGTTATGTAAAAAAAACAACCCTACCGCGTTTAATGCGCATGCGTGCCAAGAGCACCTTACAATTATTACAACATAAAGAACAGGTATTAATTGTTACCCTCATTTTTACTAATATTTTTATCGTCATCGCCTCAGCAATATTCTCTCGTTTTTTTATTATTAATT
>CBFGJZ010000002.1:9149-56333 GCA_965649215.1 Caldifarciminota bacterium | reverse complement strand
TTTGGTCCTGCTTACACTACTTTAGCAATTATAATTGTAACTGTTTTATCTTTAATTTTCGGCGATTTCTTGCCTAAAACATTAGCCCAAGCGTTTCCTGAATATTGGGCAATCGGTATCAGTCCGTTGATGGAAATATTCTCATTTTTTTTTAAAATCTTCTCGCCTCATTATAAAAGTGAGAATACGCATTTTTTATCACGCCAAGATTTTTTATACCTACTAAAACAACATAATGGACCGACTGCTTTGGTAACTCACCAAACCGCTAAGGCACTTTTTGATTTTGCTCGACTGACCGTCCATGAAATTATGATTCCCAAAGAACGAATCGTCGGCTTTAAGGAAGATACTACTCTTCGCATTATAAAAAATACTATTGCCAAATATCGTTTTTCCCGTTATCCTGTATTTAAAAAAAATAGTGAGAAAATTATTGGTATTATTCATGTCAAAGATTTAATAGGCATTATGCAAAATCGAGAGTTTAAAATAAATACGATCCTCCGAGAACCATACATTGTTTTAACTGAGACTAAAGCAATGTCGGTCCTAAAAGCAATGCAACAACGAGGTGAACATCTTGCGATTGTTGAAAATAAAAATGGCGAGACAGTCGGTATTATTTCTTTAGAAGATTTACTTGAAGAATTAGTCGGTGAAATCCGCAGTGAAGCATAAACAATGAATCAAAAAAATCATTATCATATCGAACAATTGCTACGCACAAATCAGATTGATGCGCTAAAACAAATATTGCCTCAAATCCCGGCTAAGGAGATTAGCATTGCAATCCGTCGTTTAGAACCCGAACTTAAGAAAAAATTATTTCAATTATTAGATGTTGACCAAGCTGCTGATGTAATGCTTGATATTGATAAGATTTCATTAGCAATAATTTTAAGCGAACTTGATAAACCAAAATTAAGTGAACTCGTTTCGGAAATGGAAGCCGATGAAGCTACTGACATTGTAAAAACAATTGCTGCTCCTGACCGTACCCGTATTCTCCAAGCCTTGCCCGAAGAAGATTCAAAAGAAGTTGCAGAACTCTTACAATATCCAGAAAACTCAGCTGGTGGTCGGATGAGTCTCGATTTCCTACCGCTATTAGAAACCGACACCATTGGTAGTGCCTTAAAAAAAATTCGTATTAATCGCAATTTACTCCCCCCCTCTAATATTTTTTTTGTGATTGACGAATATTCTCGTCTCAAGGGTTATGTTTATTTGGTTGATATTATTTTTAATACACCCCGCATGCTTCTGAAACGAATTACCAAACCAGTTCCATACCAAGCTCGGTTGTTAGATGACCAGGAAGAAGTTATTAGACAGGCTCGTAATTTTGAAATGACCGTAATCCCTGTTGTCGATGATCTCGGGACACTTAAAGGTGTTATATCTAGCGAAGATATTATTAAGGTAATCGAAGAAGAAGCCAGTGAAGATATCGCAAAACTAGGTCATGCCTTTGAATTAGAATCGGCTTTTTCACCAATTCGTAAAAGTGTTAGTCATCGCTTGCCTTATTTATATATTGACTTATTAGGCGCTTTTATTGCGGCAATGGTTATCAGTTCTTTTGAAGAAACTCTTAAAATGATGATTGCCGTAGCTGCTTTTATGCCTGTTATTTCCGAAATGGGCGGCGCCACCGGCAGTCAGGTAATTGCAATCATTGTTCGTTCGATTGCTTTAGGCGAAGTTACTTATGCCGATACCAAGCGGTTACTCTTTAAAGAGATAAAAGTTGGTTTTTTAACCGGTCTTGCTTGTGGCATCATTACTGCTCTCATTGCTATTGTCTTTCGTGGCTCACCAATTTTAGGTCTTGTTGTCTTTGGTGCGTTAGTTGTAAACATGATTGTTGGAGCAGTTACTGGCTTATTAATTCCTTTACTATTAGTACGATTTAAAAAAGACCCGGCTTTGGCATCTGGATTATTACTCACTGCGGTTACTGATGCTTTAGGATTATTTGCCTTGTTGGGATTTGCTTCTTTAGCTCTGCGAATTTTCGGTCATCACTAATGTCTTAACAATGCCGAAAATAATTAAAACAATCGGTATCTGCCTTAATTCCCAATCAATTCGACAAACAAGTAAATTACTTACTTATTACACTCAACACCATGGCAAAATCAATCTCCTTGCCAAAGGTGCCCGTAATCCCAAAAGTAAATTTGGTGCTGCTTTAGAATTATTTTCTCTCGCTGAAATTATCTTTTATAAAAAAGAATTAAAATCTATCTATACTTTATCAACTGCATCCTTACTTGAATCATTTACATCGCTAACCAACTTAGAAAAATTTTATTATGCTAATGAAATTTGTGAACTGATTTTACGCTCAAGTGATCTTGAAGATCCTAATCCGAAAATATTTGATTTGCTCCTTAGCAGTTTGCGAATCCTTAACCAATCTCCAGCAAGAAAACAAACCAACTATAATGCGTTTATTGGTGCTTTTTACCTAAAAACAGCTAATTTGCTTGGCTATAAACCTGAATTAAACAAATGCCTTATCTGCAGCAGTGAAAAAATTGCTGCTTTCAGCATTAAATTGGGGGGTGTGATTTGTAATTGTAAAAAACATCCAGATTGCCAGGCAATTAATGGACTTAATCATATTAAATCAATCTCTTATTTACTTAACCACCCAATTTCCAAAAGTATTTCTTTTAATATTAGTAGACAAACATTAGAACTGATTCAAAATTACTTATTTTATCATTTGGAAAATGTAAAATTATATTCACAACATTATCATTTTCAGTCTTAACAAAAAGGGGGCTTTTCCAAGCCCCCTTTTTTGTGTAGATTAAATTATATTATTTAGCTAATAACACTTTTATTACCGAAGCGTCTTTATTGTTAAGTTTGACAAAATAGATACCGCGATTTAATTTTCGACCTTGACTATCATTACCCTGCCAAATAATATAATCTTGATCTGTACTTAAAGTATTAACCTGTTCACCTGCGATATTGTAGATCTCAACGGTTTTAATCTGGGAAGAACTTGTATTATGAAATTTAATTTTTGCACTATTAACAATTGGATTTGGATAGATTGACAAAAACGCATTGGTGTTAGCAATTTGAGTCGGTTCTGTTTCCGTAATCCATGGTCCGAGTTCAACCATTGCCCTCATCATAATATCATCTTCATAGTTACTCCGATACGGTGCCCATGAACCGGTATATTCCCAGCTTTGACGGGAAACCGGGAACGAAGTATCAATACAATAAACTGGATCTGATGTACCATTTGATGTAACACCAACAAAGAATGAACCTGAACTGATAACAGGTGCTGGCGATAAGTTAATTTGATACCAAGCTGGTGCAGTTGAAGTAGCGGTGACTGTAATATTGCCCCGTCCTAAAACACTTCCCGGGGAACCACCCGGTCCATCATCTCTTAGCACCCAAAGGGTACATGTGAGTGGTGAGTTTTGATAATATAAATATGCTTTAGCACCTGTAATTCGACACGGATATTGGGGAGGTGTAAATTTCATTCCCATACCACCATTATTTCCCTGCCAAGAAGTACCTTGATCTAACACACCGTCATCAAACATCAATTCTCCAGGATAAGTCATTACCCGGGTTTCTAAAATTACCGAATCATTACCAACATACATATCACCACTGACTTTAGCTCGGAAAGTAGTTCGGTATACACCATTTGCAGTTGGTGTCCAAGTTCCGAACGTTATTGATTCTATTTGGGTCGGCGTCATTGAACCAATTGCTACTGCATTAGAATAGACAATTGAATTGGCTGAATTCCGAACTCTTACAAATGCTGAACAATTGGATAATGGCTGATTACCCGTATTTTTCACTTTTGCCCATAGTGTCTTGGGCGTATTGTTGAGAATAAAAAATCCGCCTGAATTCTCGTTCATCGCATTTAGAATTCCAATATCGCTAACTTGGTATGAAGTTGTTTGTGGCGGATAGAACTTTACTGCTAAGGTCTCATGGAGTGCATTCTGCGACGGTAAAACACCATTTAGATAACTCAAACCGACTGTTCCTGTGACATTTTCAATGCCGGTTGTGTTATAAGTTGGTGACCATCCGCCATATGGTGCTCCAACAATTCTTTTGTATTGAAAAGTAATTGAACTATCAGGTTTTGATAAAATAATTTGGAAAGTACATCTCGTTGCTGCTGATTGGGATGGATTGGGATACCACCAACGAACATTAATATAAGAGATAATGCAAGTATCCAGTGTGGCATTAGTCCAATAAAAACAACGGGCAGTATCATTAGGACTAACTGAAGAAAAGTCTAAATCCGACATTAATGGCGCAACCACATCGTTGGGACGAGCTGGATTTGGAACATTTGAAAATGGACTAGAGCCATTAAAATTATCACTAAACGATATATATCCGTTCGAACTTACATAAAAACTATTCACTCGATACCAATAATAAGGAAAATTAAATCCGATTGGAAATGGTCCAACGACATTATCGTCCATCAATCCCAACACCCTTGTACCGACCGTACTAATATCTTTCCAATCATAGACTGGTACATTAGGTGCGACAGTATCATTATCAATGTAACGATAACCATACGCATCTGGTCCGCCACCGCCTTTAGTTATATTTTGAGGTAATGTCAGTGGTGAGGAAAGCGCAGTAAAAATTACTAATACAATTTGTAACATATATAGTGCCTCCTTTTCGCCTGCGTCTTATCCTTCATAATTTTATACTAAACAAGACGCATAATTTTGCGATATAACTTTATATCGCCTTCAGCGAAAGTTAATTTTAATTTTATTAGAAAAACGGGTATTGTCAAGTATTGATCAATCAAAAAAGATTTTATTATTTTATTCCTGAGCTCGGGGATGTGCTTTCTCGTATATTTCTTTAAGTTTTTTCACTGACAGATGAGTATAAATTTGAGTTGCTGAGAGTGAACTATGACCTAACAATTCTTGTACTGCGCGTAAATCCGCACCACGCTCTAACAAATGAGTTGCAAAAGAATGACGTAAAGTATGAGGATTAGTATGACTTACTTCTGCAGCCCTTGTGATTAATCGTTTGACAATTGTCTGAACTGACCGTGTAGTTAACCTTTTGCCATGAAGATTTAAGAATAATGCTGGATTCTGTTTTTCTTGTCTTATCGCTAAATATTCTTTAACTGCCTTTTGAGCATAACTCCCCAGTGGTGCAATCCGTTCTTTATTGCCTTTGCCTTTAACTAAAACAACTTCATTATGAAAATCGATATCATCAATATTAAGACCAACTAATTCTGAGGCTCTAAGTCCAGCGCCGTATAATAGTTCCATAATTGCACGATTTCGCAATGACCGTTCATCATTACCGCTAATTTCTAAAACTTTTTGAATTTGATACTGAGTTAAAAATCCAGGTAGTTTTTTCGTTATTTTGGGAGTTTTTAATGCTCGTACGGGATTAATTAAAATAAATTTTCGCCGTGTAAGAAATTTATAGAACGATTTCAAACTAGATAATTTTCGCGCTACCGAAGTCCGTTCATAACCATATCTTAACAAATAACCGATAAAATCTCGAATGTCTTCGCGGTTGACCTCTAAAATATTTTTCTTGTTTTTTCGGTCAAAAAGAAACTCTAAGAACTGATACAAATCAATTTGATAAGCACGAGCGGTATGCGCTGAAAAATTCTTTTCCGACTTTAAGTAATTAAGAAACTGCTCAATGCGTTCATCGGAAGGATAAATCGGCATCAGAATATAATAATAGGATATTAATTTAAGTCAATGATATTTAAACTATCAGGAAAGCAATAAATGCAATCAAAAAAAGAACTATGCTGATTAATTTAGTGTTCTAATTGCTTATTAACACATATTTATTATAAAACAATATAGATACTAATTGACAATAAATCATTTGCAAATTATGCTATGAGTTTATGAATAATATTGAAAAAATTAAGCACGAAATTAAGTCGGTTAGTGACCCCCAAAAAGCGAAAATCTTACAGCGCTTCTTTAAGACCGAAAAAGGTGAATATGGCGAAGGCGATATTTTTCTGGGAATAAGCGTACCCAAACAGAGAAAAATTGCCAAGCGATATAAACATCTCAAATTATCTGAAATTCAAGAATTACTGAATAGTAAATATCACGAACATCGATTAATTGCTTTATTAATTTTAGTTGAAAAGTTTCCTTCTCAAAAAGATGCAATATATAAGTTCTATCTAAAAAATACCAAGCATATTAATAATTGGGACTTGGTTGATTTATCAGCCGAAAAAATCATTGGGCGATATCTTATAGAAAAGAACGATATTTCAATATTAAAGAAACTGGCTAAATCTAAAAATTTATGGGCACGGAGAATCGCGATATTGGCGACTTTTCATTTTATCAAGAATCAAAGATATAAAGAATGTTTTACAATCGCAAAACTTTTACTTAATGATGAACACGACTTAATCCATAAAGCAGTTGGTTGGATGTTACGAGAAGTTGGCAAAAGAATATCCGAAGCGAAAGAAGAAGAGTTTTTACACAAATATTACAAAACAATGCCGAGAATGACTTTACGCTATGCAATTGAACGATTTAGCAAAAATAAGCGAAGACAATATTTAACTTAGTTCTTTTTAATTTTACACTCTAGAACCTTTTCTTTCATATCTCTGGCTCATTTAGAAATTAACCATCAAATTTTAGCTTCGTGGTATTTAGCGTTGTTTAACTCGTCAAACTCTTGACAGATTAAATTTAACTATCTATACTCAATTCAGAATAAAAAGATACGATTGAGGAGGAACTTTATGCCGACAAAAGTGCAAGATTTAACAATCGAAGAACTACGGGCATTAATTTCTGAGGTAGTAAAAGAGACGCTTAGTGATTTAATTGAAGATATGGTTGCGCTTTCTTGTCAGGATTATTGTAATTCGGTTAAAGAAGCGAGAAAAGATTATCAAGAAGGCAGATGTAAGAAAATTGACGAAGTGTTTTAATGTTTCAGATACTATTCACGCAAAGAGCCATTAAAGATTTAACCAATATTGACGCGGATACGAAATCAAGACTCGCTAGCAAACTCAAAGAATACGCAGCCGAGCCAATGAAATATGCCCGTAAACTAAGTGACCCCAAAATTGGCACATATCGGTTTAGAATCGGAGATTATCGAGTTATTTTTGATATTGATAAAGAGATTATTGTTGTACTAAGAGTCGGTCATCGCAAAGATATTTATAAATAGAGATATTGCTGTCACAGATTACACGATTATCAGTCATTATAAATCCTGATTTTTGTCAGGACAAGTTTACTTCGTGGTCTCAAAATGTATAGCAAGATTTCAGCATTAACTTGCTAACTAACATTGTGAATTTACACATTTAACCATGAAAATACAAGAAGAAGATAAAAAAGTAAATTGTAGTATAAACTTTAAGGTTTGCTTTGATTACTAAAAAATGTCAGATTCTTTTTATCTTGACAAGTAATATATTAAGATTATATTAAAGAAAAGCTTATTTAATTAGTTTAGTAATAATGAGTAAGTTATCAAACCAACAATCCCAAACTGAACCTGATATTATTAAAAATCTACCTGAATTATCACAACATCAAAGAGAACTTTATGATTCACTAAATAAACTGGATTTTAAGTTAGCTAATTATTATATAGGGGCATTGATTGTATTAAAACAACAAAATAATCCCGAACGTTTTGCTCAATCTGCAAATTCAATTAGAGAGTTAATGGATGGTTTTTTAAAACATACGATGGGGATAATCCAAACTCCGTATCTGGATGTTGTAAATAGAGTACAAAATTGCAGAGATGAGTGGAATAACTGTCTTGGAAATACTCAGTGTTATAGTAATAACAAATGGGAAGGAAATATTGATAAATATTTAAAAAAATTTCTAAAAAGAGCACAAAGTTTTTTTGATTGGTTTACAAAATACTTTCCTCATATAAAAAAAGAACTTGCAGAAGCCTTTTCAAAACAAGACCTCGCTATTTATAAATTACCAGAAGATATTCAACAAATTAATATTGATAAATGGAAAAAAATCAGAGGGTTTTTTATCAAAACATTACATCATAATATTGAGTCATCGGAAAAACAATTTTATGAACAAATTTATCAATTAGAAAAAATGTTATTAGATAGTCTCAAGCCAGAAACGATCACTGATATCAATGAAATTGATACAATAATACAAGAAGGCGAAAGAAATGATTAAACCAGAAATTATTGAAAAAGCAATTGTACTAATAAGTAAAAGATATGTAAACTACGAATATTTTTTCAATAAATTAGAATCACCTGAGTGGATTATTCCCTTATCCCAAAAGGGGATGTTTAAGAAGCCACCTTCAAACATAGTCACAACAGATGGAAAGTATATACAATTTCCTGTTTGGCCAGAATCAAGATATTTGGCGAGGATGGCATCAAAAGCAGCAGAATTGGTATTTAAAACTACATACAATATACCAGATACAAATAATGTTCATGTGCACGAAGATATTGTTGATATTGCCCTTGCAATCCCTACCGAATTGTCAATACAATTACTACCGCGAATCAAAAATTGGATAAAGTCACCATATAGTTGGTTGTTAATCGAAAAAACCGGGAAATTAATAGTTCATCTTGCTAAAGGAAATAAAGTAAAACAAGCAATTGAATTAGCAGATATTCTCATAGATATTTTACCTGACCCGCAATGGGAAGAAAAATCAAAATCAGAAAGTTCAGTTTTAACTTTTAAACCACATGCTTGGTTCGATGATTGGATTTACGAACAAATACTTACTAAAGATATTCCAATACTAGTAGAAAATGGTAAATTAGAAGTGCTGAAATTACTTTGCGAAAAACTTGCGAAAGCAGTAAAGTTCTCAACGCATAAGTCAGAAATTAATACCCCGGATGACCGTTCTTATATCTGGAGACCTTCAATTGAAAGCGACTACAACCTATTCGAAGGAGTAAGAGACTTACTTATAACTGCGGTTAGAAATGCTTGCGAATCTTTAATTGAAGCAGAAGGAAAAGAGGTTCTAAATATTGTTGAGAGTTATCATTATTATATATTCAAACGAATTGGATTATATTTACGCAGAAAATATTTCAATATTGACCCTGAAGGAACTAACAAATTAGTGATAGCCCCGGATGTATTTGATAATGTTACATTACACTATGAGTATTTTCATCTTTTAAAAGAGCACTATAACAAATTATCACCCGAAACACAAGAGAATTATTTAAAATTAGTTCGCGATGGTAAAGATTTCAGTGATATTGTAAAACTTGATGGAAGTAAATATACTGACGATGAAAAAAAGAAACTTTCTCGTTTATGGCAATATAAAAAATTAATACCGATTCAAGAGTATTTAAAAAACTCTTGGAAAGAATATTTTGAAAAATTTAAATCTGAATTTGACGAGATAGAACAACCAGATAAACCATTTCGTATAGGAGCATGGCGAACAGGTCCAACAAGCATAAAATCCCAAGATGAGCTTCAAACTATGAAAGATGATGAATTAATTGATTTCCTTAAATCTTGGCAACCAAAAGACGATTGGGATGAACCAGAACCTGAAGGATTAAGCAGAGAATTAACATCTCTTATAAAATCTGCACCAGACCGATTCGCTATAATAGCAGATAAATTTATTGGTCTAGACCCGACATATATAAGTGGAATAATACGAGGTTTTAATGATGCGTGTCGCGAAAAAATGAGTTTTGTATGGGATAAAATATTAGCACTTTGTAATTGGGTAGTATTCCAACCACGAGAAATACCGAATCGTATAAAATACAGACATTTACAAGCCGACCCTGATTGGGGCTGGTCTCGAAAGACTATTGCATCATTATTATCAACCGCACTTAATGCAAATGCAATTTCTTTCGAATATAAAGACCGTGTTTGGACAATTTTAAAACCATTAACAGATGACCCTGACCCAGAACCAAATAAAGAAACGACTTTAGAACCATATACATTAGCAATAAATACAGTCCGAGGCGAAGCAATGAATGCAACAATCGAATATGCGCTGTGGGTAATTCGGAATACTAAAAAGTTCTCAGATACACAAAAGAATATCTACAGCTTTAAAGATATGCCGGAAGTACAAAGCATCCTTGATAAACATCTTGATATAAATCAAGAACCATCATTAGCAGTTAGGTCTGTTTATGGCAGATGGTTTCCATGGTTGGTATTACTTGACTCACAATGGGCAAAAAATAATAAAGATAGAATTTTCCCTAAAGAGCAGGAGAAGAGTGATTTTTATAATGCAGCGTGGAATACATATATTATTTTCTGCCCTGCATATGATAATGTTTTTGATATATTAAAAGATGAATACAAACTTGCAATTGAACGGATTGGCACTAAAGAAAAAACACCAGGTATAATTAGAGATATTGATGAACGACTTGCTGAACATTTAGCAGTTTTTCATTGGAGAGGAAAACTGAATATAAATGATTCAAACGGATTGCTTGAATTATTTTATGAAAAAGTATCAGAAAAACTACTTGCCCGGATAATTTGGTATATTGGCAATGTTCTTTATAACGAAAAGGAAACAATACCTTCTGATATTTTAGAAAGACTTAAAGCATTTTGGAAATGGCGCAATCAAGATAGAAAAAAACCAATCTCAAATACTGAACGAAAAGAATTCGGACTTTGGTTTGCTTCAGGTAAATTTGATGATGAATGGGCGATAAAACAACTTAAAGATGTGCTTAATAATGTCGGGGATATTAATTTAAGTCATAAGGTCTCTGAATATATCCTTAAAATCACAAATAAAATGCCTTTAGATGTTATTGAATGTTTACACATAGTTGTTAAAAAATCAAAAGATAACTTTGAGTTTTATGGGTGGCATAAAAATACACGAAATATTATAAGTGCTGTATTAAAAAGCGATAATGAAGACGCTAAGAAATTGGCAATTGAAACAATTCATATGTTAGGGGCAAAAGGATATTTAGAGTTTCGAGATTTACTTCCTGGGCAAAATCGCAGTGAAACTTGAGATATTATCAATATCTATGAAAATTTGTTAAGGTTAAGTATATTTCTTTAATTTGGTTTACAAATAAATTTTCAACTCACGGGCGCGATAGACCTAAGAGGTGATTATCTTGGTAATATAGTAGACAATTTAATAGATAATCCACTTAGTAACATAATCAGTAATGGGGTAACTTAGTTATTTTATAATGGAGTAGGTAACATAAAAGTTTACTTTCTAGGTGAGCCAGGGGGCTACCTAATCGGCAACCTACTATGTGACGTAACGGATAACCTGCTAAGTTGTTTTGTAGGTCAAAACACGAGGTGGTCTTCAAGACAAACCGATTTAGCCGAAATCAGTAATGATGTTTTCTTAACTTTGCTGCGTTTCGAAGTATAGGGCACCTGTGGGGCAAATTTATATTTCTTTGATTTTAATAAAGTTTATCCCACCTCTTGACATATAATAAGGTTGACTTATACTCTATATTGAATTTGAACTTTACAATGTATTATGCGGGTGTAGCTCATCTGGTAGAGCGCAAGCTTCCCAAGCTTGAGGCCGCGGGTTCGACTCCCGTCACCCGCTTTGTTAAGTAAAATTTTAAAATGATAAATAAAATAAGACTGATTCTATCACTTCTCATCCTAACTCATTGTATATTAGCTGACAATATTGATTATTCAAATTGGCTAGTGCGAATCGAAACAAAAGAGATTAATAGTGAAACTTCATCTTATAAAATACAATCTCTTGCTAAATCATTGATTAGAACTATGTTTTATGATAGTAAGCGAACTGTTGAAGATTATCTCAATGAAAATAGAAATATCGCTCGTCAATTCGACCGATTGCAACTAAAAATAAATGAAACCGATGTTAAATTTCTTTCTGATGGTTCAGTAATTATCCAGTATGAACTACCCATAAGTGGGAATTTGATTGATTTGCTTATACCTGACTTAAAAGAACCGACTTTGGTGAGTGAACTTGCCTGTCCCATTTGTAAAAGAGTCTGGCCTGAAAATCAAGAAGTACCACCCGATGTTAAACTTATTCCCTTAGAACAAGAACCCAACATTATTTATACCGCAATTATTATTGACGCCCGTGATATTTTCTTAAGACCGGCTCTGTTTCCGAAAATCATAAGTGAAGATAACCATGAAATTTACACTGTCAATTTTACGGACCAACAAGCTCTGCGCAACCATGGTTTGATAACCTATTTGAAATCAATCAATGATGCTTTTGATGAAAAATTAGTCGGTACGAATCCTTTACGAATTTCTGCAATTCAAAGTAGTGGCGATAACAAAACCGATATTATCATTTCCCGAGCCACCGCGAAAACCATCCATAGTTCCCAGAATAACCTTAAACTCTTAAAGCAATGTAAAGTTTTTGTAATTCTCAACGAATAACGTCCGCATTAATTAGCAAAACTCTCCCTTTTGTATTCTAAAACTATCCGTAAAAATCCTGTAAAATTTATTTACTAGGAATGTTAAAAATTAGTATTTATGAACTTACCTTTTGAGTAGTTTTAAAATTTTAAGAGAATTATCAATGCTAATATGATGAATAAGACGACCAAACCGCTGATTGATAGAGTCAATCCAAATGAAAAAGAAAGAAACCCTAAATTAACCACAAATTGTGGTATACCGACCGAAAAGACATTACAAAATAAGTTATATGCTGGACCTTGTGGAAATATTTTCGCCAATATGTGAGAAAAAACTGAACCAATAATAGCACTTACTAAAATTACTAAGAATACAAACCAAAAACTTCTTCTCATAAGTTTTTTTATTGTTTTTTATTTATCGTTAAAATTATTAGTCCCATAATACTGTTATTTGTTTTCATCAAATACACCGTAGATTTTATAACCGCATTTATTACAAATATTATTATTGGTTAATCCTGTCGCAATGGTATTAAAATAACCACGATTCACTAAAAGATTATGACAATTGGGACAATAAGTATTATTATCATAGCCACCAATATTACCTAAATAGACATAATCTAACTTTGCTTTTGCAATTGATAAAGCCATCAGCAATGTCTCCTCTGAAGTGTAGGGAAGTTTAACTTTATGATAAGGAAAATAACGAGTAAAATGAAGCACAGTGTCTCGACCGAGACCGGCACAGTAATCAACTAACGCTTGAATATCTTCTCGGGAATCATTTTTGGTTGGAATTAACAAATTAGTCAGTTCAATGTGACAAGTTTTGCGAGTAGTTTCAATAGTATTTAGGACAGTTTTCAAATCTCCTTTAACAAAATCTCGATAAAAATCGGCTCGGATTGATTTTAAGTCAATATTTAAAGCATCTAAATAAGGCAGCAGGTCTTGAAGGGGTTGCGGATTTATCATACCATTGGTTACCAAAACATTTTTCAAACTTGCTTTATGAGCAAGCGGCATAACATCAAGCAAATACTCAAACCAGATTAACGGCTCATTAAAGGTATAAGCAATACCAATTGTCGGATAATGCGTTGCGGTCTTAATCAATTCATCGGGACTATAAAATTTGCTATCTGCTCGCTGTTGAGAAATCTCCCAATTCTGACAGAAGGGACATCGTAAATTACATCCAAAGGTAGCGATTGAAAAAATTGGTGCCCCAGGGAAAAAATGATATAACGGTTTTTTCTCAATCGGATCCATCGCGATCGCGACAACTTCGCCATAATTTATTGCGTATAATTTACCATTAATATTTTTTCGCCCTAAACACAACCCAACTTTGTTATCATCAATCACACAAAAATTAGGACATAATTCACATTGGATGAATTCCTTATTGTTTTTATAGATTTTTTTATAATATTTTGCCTCAACTAATACTTTTTCCATACTGTTAAGAATTATCTATAGGATCTCAATAACATTTCCCTTATTGGTAATAAGTACACCGTGTAAATTCAATCGACGCATCAGTTTTTGTCCTGCTTCTAATCCTAAGACAAACACTGCGGTTGCATAAGCATCGGCATCGGTTGCTTTATCCGCAATAATCGTTACACTACTTAAGTTATTTGAACTATCTGAAATTGGCATTTGAATTTTGGGGTCAATGAGATGCGTATATTTATGTCCGTTTCGTTCAATGTATTTTTCATAATTACCAGATGTAGAAATCGCTTGATTTTTTATTCTGATAGTTCTAATTATTCCTAAATTCTGCGGATCTCTTATTCCAATTAAGAAAGTTTTATTTCCATAACAAATAATATCTCCACCAATATCGATCAATACATTTTCCAATGCTCTTGTTTTCAAAATTTCTTCCGCTATCTTATCTAAAACATATCCTACGGTAATACCGCCCAAATCAATGAGCGTATTTGGGTTGAGAAATATTGAATCGCCCTTAATTAAGATATTTCGATAACCAACCGACCAATCCTTTTTAGTGTTCAATAATGAATCGGTTGCTAAACTATCATGATAAAATCCAAATCGCTTCATAACCGAACCAATCGTTATATCAAATGCACCATTGGTGTTGTCTGAAATTTCTATTGATTTTAGAATTAATGACTTAAAATCTGGCGACATATGACCATAACCTGCTTTATTAATTCTATTTATTTCACTGGTGGGATTAAAAATTGAGGCGATTGTATCAATCCGATACAAAACTGACATTATTTCGTTAATTGTATTTCTTACCAAAATCGAATCCGAAGCGCTAATTTTTATTCGCAGATAACTTCCAAAAATAACATCATTATATTCATACTCATAACTCTTGTTTTTCTTAATTTGACAAGAAAGCAATACTAACAAGACAATATTAAAAATTAAATTAATATGTCTCTTTATTTTCATCTCGTCTTTTTATCCTAAACATAAAATATCTTGTTGTCAAGTTTAACTTAAAAACATTGACTTTATTCGGTATTTTCATTATTATTAAGTGTTTAAAACAAAGGATACAAAATGAAAGTATTAAAACTAAAAAAACAAAATCTTAATGATTATCTCGATGCTTTAAGAACCTGGGGTGAAGTCTTTGGCCCCATTAAACAAGATGAAAAATATATATATGGTCGCTTAGATGACTTAGATAAGCTCGACACGAAAATGCTCCGAACCATTTTACCTGTGAAAAAATTTCTAGTGCCTCCAAAATTTAATACTTTTACCTTTAGCGATAATAAGTATGTTCCCGAATTACAAAATATTCCGAATCGAATTGTCTTTGGTGTGCATCCTTGTGAAATCCATGGCTTATTAATACTTGATAAGTTCTTTTTAGAACGATTCCCCGATCCTTATTACGCAGAACGCCGTCGTAAAACCGCAATTTTAGGTCTCTCATGTGTGCCGGATGAAAAATGCTTTGCTAAATCTACTAATACCCACTATGTTGAGTCAGGTTTTGATTTAGCATTCAATGATCTTGATGAATTCTATTTAGTGTGGGTTGGTTCTTCTTTAGGAGATGATTTGGTGCGAATAAGGTTTGACTTATTTGATGAAAATATCAAAGAAAGTGATTTAAAAAAATATATGGAATGGCGTAACTGGCGAGATGCTCAGTATAAATTAAATATTAACTTAACTGCAATGCCGGATATTATGGAATTGAATTACACCAGTCCCGTCTGGGATGAATTAGGTGAAAAATGTCTTTCTTGCGGTGCCTGTTCGATGGTCTGTCCAACTTGTCCTTGTTACAATATGAGTGATCAAATTCGTCCAGCTCAGAACACTGGTAAACGAGAACGCGTTTGGGACTCATGTATGTTTAAACAATTTGCTCTGGTGGCGGGTGGACATAACTTCCGAGAAGCCCGTTCTCAACGGGTCAGATTATGGTATACCCATAAACTTAAAGCGTTTATCACTGAATTTGGTAAAGCCGCCTGTATTGGATGTGGACGCTGCATTGATACGTGTCCTGTTGATATTAATGTTAAAACGGTCGTATCAAATCTCAAGGGAGGTGAATAATGGAAAATAATGTATACTTACCAGAACCGATGAGAATTGTACGCCGTTATGATTTAATTGAAGATGTTCGATTTTTCCAAGTCCGCCCCATCGAAATGGAACGAGCTTTGCAATTAAATTACTTACCTGGTCAATTTATGATGATATCGCTAGCCGGGGTTGGCGAAGCGCCGTTTTCAATTTCTTCAACACCGTCTCGTCCTGGCTTGTTAGAATTTGGTATCCGTAAAGTTGGTATAATTACAGAGCAATTATTTAAACTCAAAGAAAACGAAATTATCGGTGTTCGTGGTCCTTTCGGCAATGGCTTCCCAATTGATAAATTTGAGAATAAAGATTTAATTATCGTGGTTGGTGGTTTGGGTGCAGTGCCACTTCGTTCTTTATTATTATACACTTTGGATAACCGAGATCGTTTCGGTAAAATCTATTTCCTCTACGGTGCTCGTCGTCCTGCGGAAATGCTCTTCCGACGTGAATTCATGGAATTAAAATTACGTGACGACCTCCATTGTTTGTTAACGGTTGATAAAGATGATACTGGCCGTTGGACCGAACAAACCGGGGTTGTTACAACTTTATTTAAATATCTCCAAGACATTGACCCTAAAAATACTTATGCGACCGTATGCGGTCCGCCGGTTATGTATAAATTTGTCATTGATGAAATAATTAAATTAGGTATTCCTAAACATCAAATCTTAATGACTTTGGAACGACGCATGCATTGTGGTGTTGGTAAATGTGGACATTGCGTAATCGGTTCAATATATACATGTTTAGATGGTCCCGTATTTTCATACTGGGATGTTATGCATATGAAGGATTTAATTTAATATGGCAAATTTTAATAAATCAAAAGTAGCTTTTTATAATTTATCGGGCTGTTCCGGTTGTCTGTTAACAATTTTAAACTGTGAGGATTCGTTACTTGATATTTTTAATGCTGCCGATGTCGTTTCCTTTCTGATGGCCCAAAGTAATAATGTCGAAAAAGAACAAGATATTGCCTTTCTCGATGGCTCAGTGACAACTGATGAACAAGAAGAATTTCTCCACGAACTCAGACCCCGTACTAAAAAGATTGTCTGTCTTGGCAATTGTTCGTGTTACGGTGGCGTTCAGGCAATGGAAAATGAAAAAGGTACTTGGGCAAGACGATTTGATAAAGTATATGGTAAAAAGTATTTCAAGGTTGTTAAACCATTCGAATCAAAACCGGTTGATGCTTTTATTAAAGTCGACTACTATATTCCCGGTTGCCCGATTGATGCAGAACTATTCCTTTATAATTACGCACGTCTCCTCAAAGATTTACCAGTTGATGTTCCTAAAACACCGGTCTGCCTGGAATGTAAATGGAACGAAAATGAATGTTTACTCTTAAAAAACAGACTTTGTTTAGGTCCAGTAACTGCTGCGGGCTGTAAAGCGCGTTGTCCTTCTCATAATTTACCTTGTATCGGTTGTTTCGGACCGGCTGACGAAGCCAACTTGACATCTCAATTCAGTCTTTTAAAAGAAAAAGGATATACTTTTTCAGAAATTGAACGAAAACTACGCCTTTTTGGTGGAGTAAAATTTATTAAGCATTTTAAATCACTATGGAAAAAATTACAAAAATAAACTTTAATAAAATCCGAATTCCAGCTTTAGCACGCGTTGAAGGGCATGGTAATATATTGGTTGAAGTACAAAAGGGTAAAATAAAAGATGTTAAATTAAATATCCCTGAAGGCCCTCGGCTTTTTGAATCATTGGTTATCGGCAAAACACCTCAAGAAGCAACCAGTATCGTACCACGAATTTGTGCGATTTGCTCGGTATCGCATCGTTATGCAGCTATACGAGCTTTTGAACGTGCTTTAGATTATAAAGAAACTAAAGCCACCCACTATTTAAGAACACTCATGCACTATGGTGAAATGATTGAAAGCCATGCATTACATGCTTTTGCTTTGGCCCTCCCCGATTTTGTTGGTTATCCGTCTGCAGTGAGCATGGTCGATAAATTCGCACCACAAATTCTAAAAGCCCTTAAACTCAAAAAATTTGGTAATCATATTATGGCAACAATAACTGCTCGCTGGACCCATGGTGAAAATGCAACTGTGGGCGGATTCGGCACAATACCAACTCGTCAACAATTATTTGATATAAAATGGCAGGCTCAAGAGTTAATTAAAGATGCTGAAGAAATGGTCGAATTATTACGCAATTTACAATATCCAACTTCCATGGAAGATGGCATGGTCTTTATGTGTTTAAAACCACCGACAGATCAATATGGGTTTGTTGGTGATCGAGTATTAATTTCAACGGGCGAAGAGCATCCCATCGAGAAATATAAAGAATTAACTAATGAACGAGTTGTTGAACATTCTACTGCTAAACGGTGTCGTTATAATGATCGACCTTTTGTCGTCGGTGCATTAGCACGTATGAATCTATTAGGAGAAAGATTACGAGACAAAGCTGGTGAAGCATTCAAACGATGTTACAGTCTAAGTTGGATAAGAAATCCTTTATACGGTAATTTAGCCCAAGCTATCGAAATATTGTTTAGCTTAGAACAAATCCCCCGATTAATTGATCTGATTTTGAAAAAAGAAAAAACATTAAGTGTCGATACGAAAATTCAAAAACCACCTAAACTTACGGGCAAAGCTGTTGGTGCAGTTGAAGCACCTCGAGGTACATTATATCATTATTACGAAGTGAATCGCGGTTTAGTTAGTGCTGCTAATATGGTTATTCCAACAACTCAGAATTTGGACTCAATGGAAACTCATATTCGTGTCGCTGCTCAAAATCTCTTAACTAATGTTGAATCTAAATCACTTAATGAATTAAGCGAAGAAAAACAAAACGAAATTAAATTGATTTTAGAAATGATCGTTCGTGCTTATGATCCCTGTATTTCTTGCTCGGTTCATATGATCGAAATAAAATAACCGATATCTTATAATTTTAATTGGGGATAATTCTTTAGAAATAAATTTTGGTCTTTTATTTTAGAATTATCTAATCTATTGCCTTTTAGTCGGATTCAAGTAAAATATTTTTAATCGATAATGTTAAATATATTATCAATCATAACTATTCTTGTTGCAGTACCATCTCAAGAATCGCTGAATGTCCGAAAAATTTATTTTCAAGGAAACCGATCTGTTAAAAGTTCTGTGTTAACTCGTCTGTTAACAACTAAAGTCAAAGAACCTTTCTATCCGATAACTCTCCAAAATGATGTTGAAAATATTATTAACCTTTATCACAATCAAGGCTTTTGGCAAACTAAGTTAGATACAAAAATCATCTCAACTACAAAGGGAAAAAATGTTTATTTTCTCATTAATGAAGGACCAAGAATAAAAATCTCAGCTATCAACTTTAGCGGCGTTGAAAACTTTACACTCTCAAAAATTAAATCAATCGTAAAAATAAAAGTTGGTGATTATTTAATCAGTAACAATATTAAACAAACCGAAAAACAAATAACTCAACACTATCAGAACAACGGGTATCCTTTTATTAATATCCAAACTGACATCGAAACTCTCAATTATCTCGCGGTAGTAAATTTCCATATTATTGAAGGTCAACTCGTTTTCATCAAATCGCTGTTATTTCGCGGTAATCATAACTTGTCAACCCATCTTATGCAACAAATCATTGAGATAAAAAAAGGCGAAAAATTCTCGCTTACAAAGTTAGAAAAATCACGCCAAAATTTATACGCATCTCGATTGTTCGAGCGAGTTTTGTATTATATCATTGACACCAACACCAAAGACAGTGTCATTATTAGATTTGATGTTTTAGAATTGCCGCCGCGAAGTGTTGGTTTTGGGGCGGGTATTCAGACACCACCCGCTGCACTTTTGTTATCAGCAGAATGGCAGCATCACAATCTGTGGCGAAAACGTCATAATCTATTCGTTTCTTTAAATTTTACCCCTGCTTTTAGCGGTAATTTTGAAAACCAATTTAAAAGCACTTATCGTATCTATCATTTTCTTACGACACCAATAAATTTCGTTTTCCAACCATCATTTCGTTTCGAGAAAAAAGATAGCGTAAAACAAAATGAACTTCGAATCGATGCCGGTATTTCTCATTATATCGAAACGAAACTTGAACTCGGAACTTTTATTAAATATCTACGCGCAACTTCGAATCTTGCCGACACTTCGTCAAACCCCAAACAGAGTATTACTAATTCACAAAATATTTATCTTAGTCTGGATACCAGAGATAACCTATTTAGACCAACTTCGGGAATTTTTCTAACTACAAATTTTCAATGGGCTGGTAAAATATTAGGTGGTGATAATGATTTTTTTAAAAATCAAACTGAATTTATTCTCTTTAAGAAGATTTTGCCTCAATTGGTATTTGGTGTTAGAAGTCTATTCGGGTTTGTCATTCCTTATGGCCGTAGTGATGTTGTTCCCTACTATGAAGCATTTAGTTTGGGCGGTAATAACGGCTTACGTGGATATGATGATAAAGCAATCGGCCCCCTTACTATTTCTGATTATCATTATGGCGATGCAATTATTAATACCAATTTTGAATTAAGAACAAAAACAGACAAAATAATTGACTTAGTTATCTTTTTTGACGGTGGTAAAGTTACAAATCAAGATGAACTATTTAATTTTAATAGCGAACTTCTGCATTATAGTGGCGGCATCGGAATTCGAATTAATACACCTCTTGGACCGCTGCGCATTGATTATGCAAAAAGACTCAAAGATCCCGCAAGTGGTGATTGGGGTAAAATACATTTAGGACTACTTAATATTTTCTAATGAAAAAACAATACAAATTAAAAATAATATTACCTCTGCTAATTTTACTAATTATTATAAGCACCCTCCTGTTGATATATGTATCTTTTAAAGAAACTATCAACAACTATCTCCAGCAAAAAGCACTCTCAATGATAAGCAAAGCTATAAAAAGTCAAATAAGAGTGCAGACCATCAAAGGGAATATCTTGTATGGCATAGAATTAACAGATGTTGCTTTTATTATTCCATCGGGCGATTCTATAACTGCTCAAAAAATATACTTATCTTATCGATTACTATCTTTTATCACTCCTCAAGAAAATAAAATTAATAAACTCGTCATCACAAAGCCAGTTTTATATTTAACAACACAACCGTCAATTAGTAAAAATAATCTAAATTTCAATTATCTACTTCCCTTATTGAATATAGACCGCTTACAAGTTATTAATGGCAAAATATTAAAAGATACCCAAACTGTCTATGATTCTTTATCCATACTATGTCAGCTTAGTCTAAAACCCCAAGCAATTACAATTAAAATCTTTGAGTCAAAAATTCAATTAACAACTCTAAAATCACAATTTAATAATATTCAAGGAAAAATCATTTGGCAGAATAATACTTTATCTATGACCGATATCCGAGCAACTAATAATAGCTTAACAATTAACTTTGATGCTCGGTATATGCTTACTGAAAACAAATTTCAAATATCATTACATAATTTTAACTATAAATTAAATAATCCCAATTCACAATTAAGTGGAATCTTAGATTGCAATGGTGAAATATTAATTGATATCGTACCATTTCAATGGCAAATAAAAAATATGTCAGCAGATATTTTTTATAAAACTAAAGAATTAAAAATTCAAAACAATTATTTCCCAGATGGTGGGGGAACAATAACAATACAAAACCAAAGATTAAATTTAGAATACTTATCTCATCTAAATAATAATTTATTAACTAACCTAAGCTTGATAGCTGACTTAAAATTTAATCCTTTAACGTACGAAGGAGAACTAATATTCAATAATTTACCGCTTTCAATTAAACCCCTTCAAGATAATTACATAAGTGGGAAAGCGACAATAAGGGGGATTGAAACAAATAAAATTCTTATTGGTATTTTCGCATCGGCACATCAACCTAAAATTGAATCAATCATAATAAATATAAAAATATACGATAGACGCATTGAAGTAGAGAGACTATCTTTAAAGGATAACTATAGCGTATTAGATGTCCGAAACTCCAAATTGATAAAACAAAACAAACTTTTTGATAACTATGATATAACATTTAATAATTTCTCTCTTGAGTTGCTATCACAATTATTAAATCCATACTTAAATCTTAAATATGATATAAGTGGTGTTGCTAATGGAAATTTAACAATCCAACTACATCAAGACAATATCTCAAGTTCAGCTAAGATAAATATTGAGAATGGAAGCTATTACAATCTAAATTTCAAAAAGATTAATTTAGCATATCAACTAAATGATATCAAAAAAATAAAAGGGTTAATCGAAATTAAGGGCGATAGCGTAAGTTGGCACGATAAAAATTGCGAGCACTTTGAATGTCAATTAAAAGAAGAAGAGCTATCGTTATATCTCAAAAATATTTTACACAGTTCAATTGAAATAGATGGCATTTTAAGTACAGATGATCATGAGATTGTATGTAATGTTAGAAAATTACAGATAACTACTGCTAACGAAACAATAAACAGTATCAATCCTTTTTCTGTCGGTAAAAAAGATTCATTATTTTACTTAAAAGACATTTTATTAGCAATCGGAAGTGGTCTTGTAACAATCAATATAACTAAAGAATCACATTATCAACCCCAATTTAGTATAATCGCAAATAATATTAACTTATCTAAAATTGCTAATCTCTTACAAATGCCATATCCTATTAATGGTTTAATTAATTTTTCATTTATAAACCAATCAAAACAAAATAATATATTATTACATATTTCGGGATATGAACTTGAAATCCCAACTAATCTATTTAACAAGAATGAAATTAAACATCACTCTAACATAAAACTTAAATCAATTAACGGTGAGGCTTTGTTTCTTGATTCTATTTTATTTGTAAATACTCTAAAAATCGTGCATAACTACGATACCTCCCAAATATATGGTACACTCAATATAAACCGAGAATCAATAAATCAAATGCCAATAAATTTAAATATAACATTTAATGACCCCGGTGCCTGGTTATTTTTCTTTCTGAAAGATATTATTGATGTTCAAAGTGGTAAAATATATGGTCAAGGTCGTATTCAAGGAACTATTAAAGATCCCATTCTTGATGGTCAAATTCTAATTTCTGAAAGCGATCTTTTAATAGTCAATACCAATACTCCGTGTCATAATGTTAGTGCTCAATTGGATTTCGAAAAAACTAATATTTATATCAAAAATCTACAAGGAACGGTTAGCAGTGGTACTCTATACTCTTATGGAATTATAAAATTATTAGAACTAAACAAAGTTGATACGCTGTCAATTTCAATATTGCTTAATAACGCCCCTCTACAACCCGATAAAGATATTTTTACAATTCTAAATGGTAGTTTGAATATTGACATGAAAACTACCAACGCATTCCGAGGGGAAAATCTCATAGTTATTAGTGGCGACATAACTATAAAGGAAGCTCTTATAACTAAAGAATTTGAGAGTTCACTTTCTCTCCCATCAAAAAACACCCAAAATATCTATCTAAATTTAAAAATTACTGGGGAACGTGATATTTGGTTACGTAATCAAATGTGCGATATTGAATTTAGTGCTAATTTGAATATTTTTAATCAAGATGATAATCAAATTTATTCGGGTTCCTTAACTGCTCTACAAGGAAATTTTTATTATCTTGATCATACGCTCAAAATCTCTAAAGGAGAAATAATTTTTGATAACATTTCAGAATTAAATCCACACTTGGATATTAATGCTGAACTCGCAACGCGTCAAATTCAAATTCAACCAGATCAAACAGAACGAATAAAAATTATTCTTTCTTTAACGGGTCGTTTGAATGAACCAACTTTTAAATTTTATTCGGATCCTCCCTATCTATCTGAAAATGATATTCTCAGTTACCTAACCTTAAATGTTACTTGGCAAGAAATGTCTGCCTTTGAAACACGTGAATTATTGACAAACGTACTATCCACTAAATTCATTGGTTATTTCGAACGTGAATTAATGAAGCGAATTCGCAATCTTATATACTTAGATTATTTGTGGATTGAAAGTGGATTAATTAATGGCAATGGTGCTAGAGTAAAAGTTGGTAAATATATTAGTTCTAATCTCTATTTTTCCTATGAGTATGATATTAGTGGAAATGTCTATGATATTTTTCGGATTGAATATTTTTTTGCACGATCTCACGAAGTAATTGGTGAACACGACAATGATGGTCGTTATCGATTGAAATATCAATATAAAATCAGATATTAATATGACAAAAAATTTATAAAATATAGGGCAACCAAATAATGTTTGCTGAAATTGCTCTTCCTTTCCCTTCCTTTGACACTCTAACCTATTCGATTCCCGAGAACTATATTTCTTTAATTAAGGTCGGTTCTTTAGTTGAAGTAGAATTAAAATCAAAATTAACTCCTGGAATTGTAGTTGCTTTATCCGAAAAGTCTAACATAAACAACACAAAAAATATTTTGCGGGTCCTTAATTCCGATTTTTTATCTTCTGAATTGTTTGCTCTTTTAAATTGGGTAAAAAAGTACTATTTTATACATTGGGGTTCCCTTTTAAGATTAGCAATTCCTCAATCTGTTTATCGATATCATTGTAACCAAAATCAGAATTGTTTATGTGAACCAAACAACATTGCTATTGACAAAGATTTTAATTTGATGAATAAAATAATTGATTATCTGCGATTAAATCAATATCGTACCTTCCTATTATTTAATAAAGACCAAAAAGTATTAATTGATTTATACCTTTATTTAATCAACGAAACGATAAAATTAAGAAAATCAGTAATTATTTTAGTCCCTGAAATAATTTTAAGCGCATCTTATCTTAAAATATTTCAATCTCGATTCGAGAATAATTTTTTTATATACCATTCAGGACTTCGACCAAACTTACGCAATCAAATGTGGTATAATTTAAGAAATCGAGACTTCTCGGTCGTTTTGGGTACGCGTTCTGCTTGTTTTGTACCTGTCTGTAATTTAGGATTAATAATTGTCGACCATGAGCATGACACTTCTTACAAGGAGCAAGAACGTCATTTTCATTATCATGCGCGAGACGTTGCAATTATACGCTCCCAATTAAACAATGCCGTTACTGTTCTTTCCAGTACGACCCCTTCAATCGAGTCTTATTATAATGCGAAAATAAATAAATATGAGATGATTAACATTTCGACTCGAAAGCATTATCCTAGTCAACATAAATTTTTAAAATTAATTGATATGCGTAAACACAAATCTTCAATGATTTCTCCATCTCTACAATACTCACTTCAAAAAGCACATCGCGCAAAACAACCAATTGTCCTTTATATCAATAAATTAGGATTTTCTTCTCAAATAATTTGCCAAGAATGTGGTTATATTCCCGTCTGCCCCCACTGCGGTCTTGCGTTAATTCTCAATCGAGAAGGAAAAGCGCTAAGTTGCAATTTGTGTAATTACCAAACCAGGGCATTTGACTCTTGTCCTAAATGTAAAGGTAATTATTTTAATTATAAAGGATTAGGCATTCAAAAAGTTGTTAGCGAAGTAAAAAAGATAATCCCCCATGCTAAAATATTACGGGTCGATTCGGATAATATAAAAAAATCAACACTCTTCAATTTGAATCTCGATTCTCATCACATTCTTATTACTACTAAATTAGGTCTTCATAATATTGATTACACTAAAATTGTATTGTTTGCATTTATTTCAGCTGATAATAATCTCTATTGTCTTAATTTTCGTGCCAGTGAAAAAACTTTTCAAGAATTAACTCAGATTATAAATAAATGCTCGCAACATAAAAAATGTCAATTAATTATTCAAACCCACCATCCTGATCATTTTGCTATCTATTCAGCAATTAAGCAAAATTATGAGAAGTTTTACTATCAAGAACTAAAACAAAGAAAAAAACTTAATTATCCACCTTATAGTCGACTAGCGTTAATAAAAGTCTTTGGTCATAGTGTTGAATTTATTCAACAAACTCTTAATAAACTTATTCAAAATCTTAGCGCTTTACCATCTCTAACAATTTTGGGTCCAACTCTAACTTCCAAAATAAATAAGAAGCAATTATATTGTAGCCAATTGTTAATAAAACTAAAACCACATCAATATTTGGCTAATCTAATAAGTCGTCAAGAATTACTTTCTGACCAGGATCTCTTAAAAGCAATATCACAAAAGAAACTGCTTATTGATATTGATGTAGATCCAATATAGTTTGGTATAAGCACTAATAAAATTATTTATTTAACATGATTTATACGACGTGCTTCTTTTAAAGTAATATCTGCTTCTTCATTTCTTCCTAATTTTTCTAAGATAAATGCTTTATTAATCAACGCATACGTAAAATCTGGACGGTATTTTATAGCGTGTTCAAATGATTCGAGTGCTTTAAATAAATAATTTTCGTTTTTGGCAAGATATTTTTTCTTAAGCCAAAGTTCATCATTATGAGAACTTATTTCTAAAGCGCGGTTTAATGAAAAAATCGTTTCTTCAAAAAGACCTAAACACAGATAAATCAACCCTTTGGTATACCATGTATTAGCGTTAGTAGGAGCTAAATCGTTGGCTTTCTCAAACTGACTCAATGTTTCCTGAAGGGTTTGGACGTGGCTCATTATTAAACCTTTAATTAACCAACCATTGGCGTCATCGGGTCGAATTTTTAGTGCTTGCTCTAATGTTAATCTTGCATCTTGGAGTTGTTCTAGTCCATAATACGCCAACGTTTTATTGTATAGTATCTCAATTCCATCGGGATTTATTTGTAATGCTTTATCAAATGCGGCTAATGCCTGTTGATATTGACCTAAAGTAAAAAGCGCAATTCCTTTAAATAACCAGGCAGTCAAATAATCGGGTTTCAAGGCAAGTACTTTTTCATAACAAGCCAAAGCATTACTGGTTTGACCAAGTCGTTCTAATACAAATCCTTTTTGAAATAAACTTTGCAGATCATCTGGTTGATAAGTTAATGATTTTTCAAATGCTTCTAATGCGTCCGGAAGTTTTCCTAAGATACTTAAAATAAATCCCTTGTTATACCAAGCAAGCATAAAATTAGGGTTTATTTCTAAAACTTTTTCAAAAGCAACCAAAGCTTCAGGATACCTACCCAGTAATTCTAAATCTAATCCTTTATAGTACCAAGCTGCCGCATTATCTGGTTTCACTTTTATTGCCTCTTCATATTTTATAAGTGCCTGTTCATAAAAGCATTTCTTGTCTAGTAATCGACCTTCATGTATTAACTCTTCAGCATGTTGAATTTTGCGCCGTTTCTTAAAATAAAGCCATAACCCAAAAGCAATGACAACTATTACACTAATTACCATTAAAAATATTTTCATAATCCTTGTCCTAGTTCGATCTGATCTATACTAAATTATTATTAATCAATAGTCAAGTGGTCATGATTTAAAACCATAACTTCTTTAATGACTTGGGTTAAACATTAAATGTTTTATCTCATTATCCTTGACTAATAATAAAATTATCATTATTATTCATTGTATTTAAATGTATTTACATAAGGAGAAAATATGCTAGAGAAAATTAAATCAATTTTATCGCAAATTGATGCGGATTATGCAGATGTTCGGTATGAAATAAAAAAAGAGACGGTCATTGCTTTTAATGGTCGAGAATTATCACAAATCACTTCTAATTCCACAGATGGTTATGTAGTTCGAGCATTAAAAGATGGTGGTTTTGCCAGTGCGGTCTTCACTAAACCGTCTGATGCCGAACGAATAACCAAGCTTGTTGTTGAAAACGCTAAATTAATTGGTAAAAATAAAACTAAACCTGTTCTGCTCGCAAAAACAGAAATTATTAAAGATAAATTTACCCCGCCATTAAAAGAAGACCCTCGGCAAATTTCAATTGAAGAGAAGTTAGATATTACTCGTAAAGCTAATAATGTTTGTCTGAAATTTGACAAAATTGCTACCACCAATATTGCTTATCGAGAAACTATTCGGGAAAAGTCTTTTGTTTCATCAGAAGGTTCAGAAATTCAAGAAGACTTAATAACAATTTCATTGGCGGGTGAAATTATTGCCAAAGATGGAACCTTGGTTCAGAATGTCCGAGTCGCGACTGGTGGTAGTGACGGATTTCATACAATTCGCAATCCTGAAGCCCAGTTTGAAGAACGGACTAAAATTGCCATTGATTTATTAAAAGCGATTCCAATTAAAGCTGGTATTTATAATTGCATTTTAAATCCTAGTATGGCTGGAGTTTTCACTCATGAAGCCTTTGGTCATTTTTCAGAAGCCGATATCATTGAAAATTTACCCGCTATGCGAGAAAAGATGAAACTCGGCAGCAAATTAGGTAGCGATATTTTAAATATTGTTGATGATCCAACCATCCCTCATCAATTAGGTTTTTATAAATACGATGATGAAGGAGTTAAAGCGCGCCGCACACAACTTATGAAAAATGGAGTTTTAGTTGGCCGGCTCCACTCTCGACGGACAGCAGCTGAATTTTCAGAACCACTTTCAGGCCATTGTGTAGCTGAAGATTACCGATTTGCACCGATTGTTCGGATGGGAACAATCTTTATTGAACCAGCAGATAAAACTTTAGAAGACTTATTCGCTTTACTTGGCGACGGCTTGTATATCCTTGATGCCAAAGGTGGCCAAACTGCGGGTGAAAATTTTACTTTTGGTGCTCAGTATGGCTATCTTGTAAAAAATGGCAAAAAAAGCGACATGATAAGAGATATCAATATCTCGGGTAATCTTTATAAAACACTAATGGGTATCACTGCGATTGGTAATGATTTGGTTTTAACCAAACGCGGTGGTTGTGGTAAGGGACAAATCAATATTCGTTCTTGTCACGGTGCGCCCCATATTATTGCCCAAGGTTTAGTTTTAGGAGGTATCTAATGGAAAAACTATTAGAAATTGCCAAAAAAGTCTGCGACCAAGTTGAAATTTATAGTTTAGATAATAAACAAAATGTCGTTTCTTTCGAGAACGCTAAACTACACGAAATTGACACAAAATTTCAATCTGGTGTGAGTATCCGAATAATTAAGGATGGTAAACTTGGCTTTGCGTATACTCGGAATTTAATCAATCGGGAAGAATTGTTAAAGAATGCATTAAATTCCCTGCAGGGTGGTGTTAAAGCCGAATATGAATTCCCACTTACAAAAGATTTACCCAAACTCAACACTTATGATGCATCGATTGAAACAATCACTACTAAACAGATGGTTGATGAGTGTAATCGAATTTGTGAAATACTTAAAACTACTAACGGTGAAGTATCAGCAACTGCTTATACTTATACTGAAACTATCCGTATCTTAAATCATCAAGGAACCGATGTCTCCAATACTTCAAGTCATTTTGGTGTTTATGCTTCAATCTCTTATCCTGGTACTGCCTCTGGCATCGGTCGTGTCTTTAGCGATAAAAAATTTAATCCGATGCCAGCACATTTAATTCAGGAAATTGTAGACTATTATAAACTATCCTCCCAAGAAATAAGTGCCAAAAGTGGTAAAATGAAGGTGCTCTTTATGCCCAATGTAATGTATGCCATTAACTGGCGTATTAACAGTGGAACCAGTGGTAAAAGTGTCTATGAAAAAATTTCACCGATTGCACATAAAAAGGGTGAACAAATATTTTCTGAGAAAATAACCATTTATGATGATCCACGTGACGATAAATATCCCGGTGCTCGAAGTTTTGATGATGAAGGGGTCGCGGCAGATAAGTTTTATGTAATTGAAAATGGTGTTTTAAGAAACTTTTATTACGATTTAAATTATGCTCAGAAAATGAATACTAAACCAACCGGTCATGGCTATCGTACTGCTCAATGGGAAAGTGATGCCATAAGCATCAAACCGAGTCCTTCTCTATCATATATGCGATATCAAACAGGCAATAAATCAATCTCACAGATAATCCGATCAATTGACCGTGGTATCATCATTGAAGGTGCTTTAGGTGCTCATAGCGGCAATATTCCAAATGGGGACCTCTCAATTGGCGCTAACCCCGCTTTATATGTTGAAAATGGCGAAATCTTAGGACAACTCAAAGACGTTATGGTTGCTTGCAATATCTATGAACTTTTGAAAAATGTGATTGATGTGAGTGATACCTTGTATTACAGTTATGGCGGAGTGATGCCGGCAATTCTCTTTGATAATGTAAGCGTAGCGACCAAAGGATAAAATATATTTAAAAATAAATTCTAACTTTCTGGTTGTTTTGCCGCTAGCAGAAAAAATTTATCAATACCTCAAAAATATTAGGCTACTTGATTTTTAGGCCATTTGTGTTAATATTCTAAAAATGAAAATATGTATTTTAGGAGCAGGATTACAGGGTCGAGTTGCCGCACAAGATTTAGCAAAGCATAATCACGATGTTACAGTGCTTGACAAAAATAAAAATAGTCTCAAAAAGGTTATAAAATTATTACCCATAAAAACCAAACTCTTTGATGTTAGTAATAAAAAAGAACTGATAAGACTTATTAAAGATTTTGATGTTGTGCTTGGTGCTTTGCCGGCTCATCTCGGCTTTTATACGATACAGTGCGCGATCGAAGCGGGTGTTGATATTGCTGATATGTCATATTCTAATCAAGACCCATTCAAACTTGACAAACGGGCGAAAAAAAACAAGGTCCGCGTTATTCCAGATTCGGGTTATGCACCCGGACTTTCTAATGTTTTAGTTGGTGAAGCATATCGTGAATTCGGTAAAATTGATAGTTTAAGAATTCTGGTTGGCGGCTTGCCAATGAATCCTCGCCCGCCTTTTAATTATCAATATACTTGGTCACCTGATGATTTAGTTCAAGAATATACACGACCCGCCAGGATTGTAAATAATTATAAACTCCTCCAAGTTGAAGCACTAACAGGGATTGAAAATTTCTCCGTTCCTAAAATTGGCAAATTAGAATGTTTTTATACTGATGGTTTACGCACTTTACTTCATACTTTTCAAGACATAAAAAATATGGAAGAAAAAACTATTCGCTATAGAGGACATGCTGGGCTTATCAAAGAAATACTTAATTATGGATTCACACCTGACCAAGACAATCCGTTTACAAATAGTAAAGTGCAACCGAAAGACTTTGTTTTAGATTTTCTAAAAGATCAGTTAAGCCAAGGTGATGGCAAAGACCTAACGATTCTATTGATTGATATAAAGAGCAAAAGAAAAGGTAAACGATATCTTTGCATTGATTATTACGATGAAAAAAATAAGATAACCTCAATGGCACGAATGACTGCTTATTCGGGTTCAATTTTCACTCAACTAATAAAAAATTATCCTGAGTATGGAGTTATTGCACCAGAAAAATTAGGAATGGATGAGCAGATTTGTAAGCATATAAAGGAAGAAATAGCAAAACGAAATATCAAGATAAAAGAAATATATTATTAATATTTAAGTAATGACCGTTTGTCACTAATCATGGATAAAATAATCGTAATTGATTTTGGCGGTCAATATTGCCATCTGATTTCAAGAAGAATCAGAGATTTAAGCGTATATTCTGAAGTTAAACCTGCCTCCATCACAAAAGACGAATTATTAAACATCCCAAACCTAAAAGGTATTATTCTTTCAGGTGGCGCAGCCTCGGTTTATGACAAATCATCTCCTAAGTGCGACAAAGAAATTTTTAAATTACAGGTTCCCATTCTCGGTATTTGCTATGGTCATCAATTAATTGCATATCTTGATAAAGGTAAAGTTTTATCGGGTACAGCTGGTGAATATGGCATAACTGAACTAATAATAAAAAGATCAAGCAAGATTTTAAAAGGTTTAAGCAAAAATAACAAAGCATTAGTGTGGATGAATCATAAAGATATTGTGAAAAAATTACCATCAAACTATTCAGTTGTTGCTAAGACTAAAAATTCGCCAATCGCCGCGTTTGAAGATAACAAGAATAAAATTTACGGTGTGCAGTTTCATCCTGAAGTTACACATACGGAAAACGGTCTCCAAGTATTAAAAAACTTTGTCTTTGATATTTGCCGGGCAAAAAGAGAGTGGGATACTTCACGGGTTATTCATAATATTAAACAAGAAATTAAAGATGTCATCGGTAATAGAAAAGCGGTGATTGGTTTATCAGGTGGAGTTGATTCATCTACTGCGGCAGTTTTGGTGAAAGAAGTGATTGGTAAAAATTTAGTCGCAGTCTATGTTGATACTGGTCTAATGAGATATCAAGAAACTGAGTTTATAAAAAAGGTTTTCACCAAATTCAATCTTAACTTAAAAATCGTTGATGCGTCAGATAAATTTTTTAAGGCATTAAAAGGAGTTGTTGAACCAGAAAAGAAACGCAAGATTATTGGTAAATTGTTTATTGATGTATTTGATGAAGTCGCAATAAAGGAAAAAGCAGAAGTTTTGATTCAAGGTACAATTTATTCAGATCGAATTGAAAGTGGGATTACTCAACACTCCTCAATCATAAAATCCCATCATAATGTTGGCGGTCTACCGAAAAATATGTATTTAGAAGTATTTGAGCCGTTAAAAAACCTGTATAAAGATGAAGTGAGAAAAATCGCCAGACAAATCGGACTTTCAGACGAAATTATCAAACGACATGTCTTTCCTGGTCCTGGTTTAGCGATTAGAATCGTTGGCGAAGTAACCAAAGAAAAAGCTGAGATTGTGCGCAAAGCAAGTTATATTATTGAACAGGAATTAAAAAAAGTCGGATTATATGAGAGAGTTTGGATGGCATTTGCCGTGCTCTTGCCGATTAAAAGCGTCGGGATTCAGGGTGATGCGAGGAGTTACAAATATCCGATTGTGATAAGGATTATCGAATCAAAAGATGCAATGACTGCCAACTTTGTCAAAATTCCGTATGAGATTTTAGAGAAAATCTCAACCCGAATTACCAATGAAATCAGCGAAGTTAATCGGGTTGTCTATGATATCTCAAATAAACCACCCGCAACAATGGAGTGGGAATAAAGGTATTATAAAAGAAAGAGGTACTCAATGAAAACAGATATTGGAGAATATATTGTTGGAGCATATCTAAAAATAATTAAAAAGTGTGATTTTGTTGATTACAATGTAAGACCTCCAGGAGGAGGTGTAAAAGGGCTAGACGAAATAGATGTGATTGGATTAGATTTCAGAAATAAAATTGCTTATCTTTGTGAGGTTACTACTCACATAAGAGGTGTACTTTATAATAATAATAAAACCACAGTAGATAAGATAAAAAGAAAACATAAAAAACAAATTGAATACGCAAGAAAACACCTCGCTTATTTCCAGAATCATATTTTTATGTTTTGGTCACCAGTAGTTCCTGAAGGTTATATTACGCAAACCTCAATAAAATTAGTAACCTACAATTAATAATAAATAAACATTATACTAATTGCATTAATGAGTTAAAAGAAGAAGCAAGTAAAAGAACAAATGATGAAGGTAATCCTTTTTTTAGAATACTGCAAATATTAGAACATCTAAGGGAATAAATGAAGTCAGTAAAATAATTATATTAAAATATCCCTCAAATAATACATGATATTTTTGATATCCACTTAAATTTTCAAACCATAACTTTACCTGACCTGTTTGGCTGTCGTCTATTATCCAATTCAATAGGTTATATATTCGGCAACCTATTTAGCAACCGAGAGTTTTGCCGATTCGGTAGTCGAAAAGGTTAACCTGGGGGCTATCCCCTGGGATATCCGACGGGTCATCCAGAGGACAACCGAAAGGATAACCCATAAGACTGCTAAAAGCACCGCCTCAAGAGTAATCTAAATGATTATGAGGAAGACAACCAATTAGATTACGCCGACTCCTGGCTCAAAACTATTAATCTGTCTGACAATTAAAGATTTGTTTGACCCAATAACTTTATTTTACTCTTATCCCACCAACGAGAATTATAATTATTTTCACAAAACATTTATTTTATGATAAATTATTTTGTATTGACATTCTTAAAAGACCGTACTCCACAACACTTTCCAAGTTTTAATATCGTCAGGATTTATGGCGCGAATAATCATTGCCCCCATTAAATGACCGTCGTCAAAGATTGCCAAGAATCGGTCTTCTGTAATAAACTTAATATTCTTTTCTGACCACACACCCCAATTGCCACCTAACACTGCTTTACTTTTAATTAGTTTTTTAATATCAGGATTACCGACAATCGTCTTAATTATCTTCTCTTGTTTTTCAGTATAGACAGGAATTAAACTATCAACTTTTTGCTGTAAAGTCCAAATTTTATCGTTCTGCATTTTATTTTCTTGTCGTAATTGTTTAATAGTCATTGACATTGCAACAATAACTGAAATTAATCCTAACGCAATAATCACACTGCTAAATAATAATACAAACAATAATCGTAAACGATTTTTTTCTTTCATATGCTACCTTTCGTTTATTGGTTTAGGGCAAATATTCAAATTTAAGATTTTTGATACCCCAGAAAAAATTGGTTTTAATCCGTGGATCTTTACGGTAAAGTTTCTCAAGAAACTTTCTGACCAAATAACGCTCATTCTTTTTAGCATAAGGGCATCGATTCTGAACTGCTTTAATACCATAGATATTACTATACTGTAAAATCATATTTTTGTCAAAGTAATAAAGGGGACGAATCACAAAAAAATGGTCTTGAAAAAAACTTTGTTTTGGACTAAAAGTTGATGCTTTGGAACTGAACAGTAAATTCATTAAATAAGTTTCATTGACATCTTCTAAATGATGGGCATAAGCAATCTTTTTGATTTTATATTCTTCTGCAATTTCAAAAAGTCGTTTGCGTCGTTCTCGGGCACAAAGATAACAGGGACTTAATTTACGATGCTCGCCTATCTCATTTATGATTTTTGATATCTCAATTTCTGAAATCAGATAATTTATACGATAATTTTCAAAGAATTTTACTAGTGGTTTGGTTCGCCATTGGGGAAATTGAGGATTAATATGAACTGCTAAAATATCCCATTGTTTATCCCTTCTTTGATTATAATTAGCTATAAGATGGGTAAGCACCAAACTATCAATACCGCCAGAAACAGCAATTAAAACTTTCTCTTTATCATCTACAAGTTGATGTTTAGAAATGGCTTTGCGTAAAAAAAGATGAGCAATTTTACTTATGCGGGACAAAGATGGATTAATTTCTTTCTGTAATTGTAATTGAGGTGCCTTTTTCACATCAGATACTTTATGAATAATTCACAACTTGTCTTACCCATATTAATAATTACATTGAGCAATTTTTACATTCGGAAACTTTGCTAATTGCTCATAAAACATCTGTTGAATCTCTTGTAATCTCGTTTCACTCTTGGCTTCAAAGCGTAAGACCAAAACTGGCTGTGTGTTTGATGCTCGCACTAACCCCCATCCATCACTGAAAATCACTCGTACCCCATCAATATCAATAATTTCATAATTCTTTTGAAAATGCTCACGAATTACCTTCGTGACTTCAAATTTTAATTCATCCGGACACTCAATGCGAATCTCGGGAGTTGAGTAATAAAACGGAATTTGCTCAACCATTTGAGCAAGACTCTGGTCGGCTTCAGAGACAATTTTCAAAAGACGTGCGGATGCATAAATCGCATCATCAAAACCATAATAATCATCGCTAAAAAACATATGTCCGGACATCTCACCAGCAAGACTAGCATTCTCTTCTTTCATCTTTGCCTTAATTAAAGAATGACCCGTTTTCCACATTATTGGCGTGCCACCGATTGATTTGATATATTCAATCAGTCCTTGCGAACATTTCACTTCAAAGACAATTTTCGCATTGCCTTTACGTTTGATAATATCTTGAGCAAATATCGCTAAAAGCTTATCACCCCAAACAATCTCGCCATCATCATCAATTGCTCCAATTCGATCAGCATCACCATCATAACCAATACCCAAATTAGCATGTAATTCCACAACTAAACTCTTTAAATCCTGCATATATTCAGGAATCGTTGGGTCAGGTAGATGATTAGGAAAATTACCGTCGGGCTCTAAATTGATAAAGACCGGCTCAATGCCCATTTTATTAAACAATTCTTCAATCACAAAGCCGGCCGTGCCGTTCCCAGGGTCAAAAACAACTTTCAGACCACTTTTAATCTTAACTTTTTCAAGAATCATGGCAATATAAGCGGGAATCGGATTTAAGTAAGACAATTTACCATGCCCACTCTTAAAATCTTCGCTTTCGATTAACTCGCGTAGTTTCTGAATCTCTTGTCCATAAATTGTTGTTTTATTAAGTCCGATCTTAAAACCATTGAACTCTTTGGGATTGTGACTACCCGTAATCATCATGCCTGCGTTCTTATCGTAATGAAAAGCCGAGAAATAAAAAACCGGTGTTGGCACAATACCTAAATCAATCACATCACAACCAGTACTTAAAATACCATCAATTAATGCCTGTCGAATCCGTTCGCCTGATAATCGCACATCACGACCAATTAGCAACTCTTTGATACCCAGATTTTGGACATAAGTTCCATAACCCTTACCAATTGCCACGACAACATCATTGGTTAAATCAACATCAGCAATACCACGAATATCATATTCTCTAAAAATATGTTTATTCATAAAGCATCACTCTCTAAAAACAATTTATCATTAAATTTGATTTGTTAATAATCTTAACTTACTCATATATTAATGAATAATAATTTTATCTTTAATGGCGGCAAATTTCTTTACACCAATACCCGAAACTTTCATTATCTCTTCTTTAGTTTTAAAACCATTATGTTCATTACGATAGTCAATAATGCGCTGGGCTAACACTGGTCCAATGCCAACTAATTGTTCTAATTCTGATTTTGATGCGGTGTTAATATTAATTAAGTCGGTTAGAGTTAAATTGTTTGATTTTGGTAATGTCGTCTCAGAGCTTATTGCTTCTTCTTTTGCTTCATATACCGCTGACACGCTTAATTTTTGATAATCTTTTTTAAGTTGATAATTTTTCCATAACGAAATACAACTGCCAATCAGTAAACTCACAATTAAAAAAATTACTACTGTTTTTTCTTTAGCATTCATAAGCTGTTACTACAATTCAAACTCTTAAAATTTAAATAGAACCCAGAAATTTAAATCAACATTTCTTGTCTTCCGCCCCCGTTGTAAATCAGTATAATTAGAATAACCAGTTGTGACACCTGATTCAATGCTATTTGAAATCCGATAAGAAGCTGCTAAATCCGTACCCAAATTTTGATCATTTCGTAAATAGGTCGTATCAGCAAGATAAGGAATATTCAAGGTGTAGTTTTTATTATATCGCAGATTTAACGAGAGATTTAAATCCGATGATAATTTGATACCTTTTAAGAATGGCAGTGGTATCCCTTGGGGTGCTGAAAAAGCATAGGATACTGACAGGTTTGCACCTTGTTGATTGGTTTCGATAATGTTCGACCCTTGACTTAATCGTATCTCTTCTTTAGACTTAGAGAAGTTTGTTGATAAATTAGTAGAAAGTCTTTTCTTCCAAGTTGTCCGCCAAGAAACTAACGGCGAATAATTGATATTAGTAGTTCTTCTCAAACCATCAAGACGAAAAGTATCGTGGATGATTGTACCAGATTGGCGGTTTTCTTGCTTATATCCAAATGAAATATCAGAACTTGTGGCTAAACCTAACAATAATTTTTCAATGCGACCAATACTGACATTGATATCTGGCCAGGTAGTCGCATAAAGACCATTCACATCATAAGTAAAGAACTGCCTATCCCAACTCTTGGCAAACCGACCATTTATAGAAATATCTTTGAGACGGGCTCCACTTGATATTGATAAATCGTCGGATCTATTACGATTAATCTGTGGACGTTCAGGATAATTTATCGTATCTAAAATAAATGCATCATTTAACCCAAGTCGGAATAAAAATGGTGGCCGCTTTGAGACCGTCTGGTATTGGCGAGAGTAATCACGGGTATAAGAAAAACTCACTTCTTGCAAGATATTAGCAAGACTATTCATAACCTTATTATTACCATTGCCTAATTCACTCAAAGAAGATAATACGGCGGGTAAATCAAAGTCAGTTGAAAAATCAATAGTTGTATTATTATCAAAATTGCGATATTCATCATAAACACCTTGTCGTTTCGGCCTAATTTCGTTATATGACTCATCAAAACTAATCCGTGGTCTTAAATAGTCGCTGATTTCAAATTCATATTCAGCCCCAAAGTTCTCATCGCAATCTGTCTCAACCCCGGCCCGAAATCCTAATAATAATGTATCCCGTGTTACACCTGGCGCAGAAAAAATTAGGTCACGAGTTGCTTGACGACCATAGGTAATTGTAAAGTCATCAAGAGGGGAATATTCTAAATCAAGGCTCATATCGATATTTCTCAATGAATCAATCCGAATTAACCGTGTTGTATCACGATTACTTAAGGTATCACGATATCTACTATAACGAGCATTACGACTATTAGAAATATCAATACCTGCTCGAATGTTATTAGGAAATAAATAAACATCATTATCAAAAATACTAATTTTTATGTCCGGATCAATCGCATAGTCAAGACTCTTAAAAGATGAAAAAGAAGTATCCACATTTGTATAAGTAAGATTTTGAGATTTGCGTTCTCCCATGGAATAAGTAAAAGCTTCAATCGTGTAATTAAAAATCTTATTATTACTTTTCCGTTTCGATAAATTATTTAAAGACCATTGTTCATCATAAGAACTCTGTGATTGCTCTTCCGCTTCAGTGGGATTCAATCGATAATCGGAAAAATTGGCAGCATATTTGGGTAAGGTACGATTATTAGTACGACGATAAGAAATCGGAATCGAAACACCCCATGAAGGTGGCAAAAATTTATCCAACGCAACTCGTGCATTAACACCCATATTACGACCAAACCCACCCGTTTTAACGCCACGACCTTCACTGAAACGGCGAAAATTAGGATCTGAGAAATTCAGATTTATACCAATTGAAGCGAAATCTGCTAAACTCAAAGCAACATTCGATGTCCACCCATAACCCATTTCAGCGCGCACATCGCTCAAACGGATATCATTAAACCAAACACTACCCGAAATTAAATCTCCACTTCGATTCTCAATGCCCAATGCTTGATAACGAATATCGGCAATTGAAGGATTACCATAAACTCGATAATTTCCAACGACAGTTTCTCTGCCAACTTTTTGGGTCTTAATTTTTATTATTGTATCAAGAATTATCTCAAACTCATACCAATCATTATATCCTGCCACCGCGGTTCCTTTTGATATTTGATTACAATACTCATAATAATTTAAGGAATCACCACCAAATCTAAAAAAGAAATAAGGATCGTTATTATCATTATGCAAATAAATTTTAATGGTGCTATAATCCCGATAGTCTTCTTTCTGAAAATTAGTTTTCACCGCAATCCCTCGATGTCCACTCTTAATGCTATCATAACTAAATGCTAATGCTGCTTCATATTCTAAACGACCGCTTGCATCTCTTTTTAATTCAAATGGAGAATAATAATTTGGATCGGTCTTTTGACTTATTAAAGTAACTCTCACCTTTTCAAACCTTTCCACACTATCGGAAGGTATACTTAGAGAATCCGCTTTAATAACCTTTGCACTCCGCCACCTTGAACCAACAAAACTAAGTGAATAAATATCAAAAGTATCACTGAAAGTAAAATCAGAAAACCAAATTCTCACAATACGAATGTTCTCCCAACTGGGAAGACCTTCAAAGCGATACTTTGAGCTATCGTTTTTTAATAGTGAATCATTTAAAGGCAGACGAAGCATTTTCCAATTATTTGCTAAAGTTGTAAAATATACACTATCTGTTAGATTGATGGTATATTCAAAATAATCATTGTTACGAGCGAAACCGTTACCATCGATATCTTCGTCATCCAATCGACGATTTCCTTCAGTGCCAATTGGATTTATATAAGCATCATAATCATCATTACCATCGTCACCCAAAACATTATCTGCATCACGCCCTCCAACACCATCTAAACCGACATCTTCACCAAGACCATCATCCAAAATACCATTACCATTTTTATCTTCAGTGTCATGTTGATTGTTATAACCCACTAATTCACCTGATTTAGTTCGTCGAGGAATATCTTCATCAATACTGGTTGCTAATGTGAAATGAATTTTACCATTCTTCTGGGGATTATTATTTTGACTATGCCTAAATACCACTTCTAAATTTTCTATATCTTTAAGATTCCAGCCCGACTGAGAAACACAAGTCATAATCCCAGCCCAGGAAGTTTCACTGTCAGGGATATACTGAATTCTCAGATAATCAACTAAATCCTTCCCCTCTTCACCAATACCACTACCAAATATTGAATCTTTTCTGATGCGGGTTGTTGGATTATACCAAAAAATGCGCTCACGAGCAAAAGTTGCTATGTCTCGATTTGCAGGTTTTGAACCAAACTGCCATACCAAACCTCTTAATAAAACATCCTGCGTAATAGTCGTTTTTTCAAAATCATCTAAATAAATAATACCTCGTGTATTAGGATTTGGTAAAGATAATGCCCCTTCGGTAGAAAATGATATCGATGCTTGACCTTGTGTATTAAGGAGTGGAATTTGATTTAACCAATCGGTTAAAAATTCAGGCCGTTCACTATAGGAAATATCCGTCTCGGCAATAAGTCGTTGGAATGGCTCTGAACCTAAAGTCGCCTTTGAGCTTGCTTCAGGCGTTGCTTCTTGACGATAAAAAATACTTGAACCGATTTTACCGTTATTACCAAATTTCCATTCACCTCGTGTTCCCATCAGGGATTTTTGAGAGATAGAAAATAAAGGACGATATTCATAAGAAACTCTTACATCCGCATTGGGTGGCAATGGTTTCTTAAATTTCAACTCTCCTGTTAAATAATTAATTTCGTAATCGTCGCTACTCTGGAGTTGATTATTGACATAAACCTTTTCTGAACCTTCTTCAATATCAAATTGCCCTAAATTAAAAGTTCCGCGTGATGTAATATAGCTCAATACAATTAAATATTTTTTATCTTCAATGACGGATGGATAATTTTTATAATAGATAATACGATTTTGGATGGATAGTGATTCAATTGCAAAAGGCCTTGCAAAGGGAAAGATTAAATAACCGCGAGAAGCATCAAATTGGGGCCATTCAACTTTTCCGTTATTATCAGGATCTAATCCAAGCAATTTTAAGAATGTTCTTCCTGCCGTTGGACCATCAGTTTCATATTCTTTATAATTGGTGGGATCGATACCTTGCTCATATCTTAAAATTTTAATGTCTTCAATCCGTACATCCCGATTACCAAGTGAATAGACATTTTTTAATTCATATTGCCAACATGCGGAAAGTGTATCCTCACGACTTGGTTTGATTAACTTTAATACTAAGTTAGTATCACCTTGAAGTACTTTAAGACCCCCTACCGTGTCATTTCCAACAACATAACTGACTGCAACTGCATGCGTATTAGCAGGAATATTTCTAATAAATTCAATTACATTGCCATCTTCGTGAAAAACATAATCTTGATTACGGGTTCGTAAAGAAAAGAAACCGATTTCTCGGTCATAACGATATGGAGGTGTATCATTAGGAGCATTTAATAATACAGTGGCAATCGCTGACTCACCCATTACACTTCCATCTTTAACATATACCTTTAAATCGGTCACTCGCGCCGAAGGCGGTTCGCCAATTGAAAAAAAGATCCTTCTTAAAAATTCAACATCGTATATCGTATCATAAATTAAGCGGGTCTGACCACGGAACTCTTTAGTCTCACCCTGCGATTCTTCACGAGAAGCAATTGCATATAAATCAACACCTCCTATCTTTGCTTTACTGGAAACACCGAAGAGACCTTTACGAGAAGGTAAATCACCTGTATAAGCGGTACTAGGAATTATTAAACGAGTATCTCCAAATTCTAAATTTTGTAATATATCATCTTCAGTACCTGTGTATGAAAGTTTAACTGTGTTACGACCTGCTAAATCCCTTTCTGAATCATGATCAATTAGGACTTTAGTACGTTCTCCAATTGTACCATCCAATTTCACTTTCAATTGTTGATCCATTTTTAATTCAGGAAACATTCTCGGTGGAGTGGTTGTTTGAGTAAATCCTTCGGTAAAAGTTTGACGACCACCAAAAGTAATTTTATCTTGCCCTGAAATATTAATCCGACTACCTTCTCCTAAAAGAGGTACTCTTGGTAATTCGATATCAGGAATTAACCCCATCCGGTCAAACGGTTGGGATGAGGTAACTGCTTTTCTTTGGCTTTGTTCTTTACTTTTTGTTAATAGTTCTTTGTATATTGTCCGCTTGAAGTAATCACTTAAGGGAACGATTTCCAATATACCACTATAAACACCATTTTGATAGATTTCATAAAAAACAAACCCGTTTTCATAGTCAATCCGCTCCTTGATTTGTAAACGATCAATAAAGAATGGATATTGGTTTTGTCTTAAGTATAATAAAGGAAGGATACTGTCGACTTCGTTAGATGAATTTATATCTAAAGAATCCAGAAATAATGAATCATTATATGACAAGAAACTGTTTTGAGCAAAAACAGGTATTGTAAAAGATGATATGCTAATAAAACAAAAAATTAATTTATAAATACCCTTCATTATTCTTGACTTAATGCAGCCCATATTGTTTGCTGTAATTTTACCTTTGAAAGTCCATATCGGTCAAGTAAAATTTCCCGACTACCCTGTTCAATGAACTTATCAACTAAACCAATCATAATATGTTTTTTCGGAGTAATCGCCTTATCTGCTAAAAACTCCATAACAGATGAACCAAAACCACCTTTAATTGCATTTTCTTCAACCGTAATAACAATATCGTCATTGGCTATTAAATTATGTAATAAATTTTCATCTAATGGTTTTATAAATCGTATATTAACCAAAACAATTGATTGATTCGGGTAGTTTGCATTACTTATAATGTCTCGTACTGCTTGATAACTATTGGCAACCATTGAACCGACTGCCAAAACAATCAATTTTCCTCTTTTTTTATTATTGGGATTGTGATGTTCTAATAATATCTCGCTACATCCAATTTGCAACGAATTATCTTGATTGGGATAATTAATATTTGTAAGCGAACCCCGGGGATAGCGAATCGCAAATGGAGCGTTGCTATGAATGCTTAATTTGAGCATATTGGTTAGTTCGTCATTATCTTTTGGTGCCGCAATTATCATATTCGGAATTATTCGTAAGTAAGAAATATCAAAGTTACCATGATGAGTCGGTCCATCTTCGCCAACAATCCCTGCTCGATCGATCGCAAAAACGACGGGTAGATTTTGTAAGGCAACATCCTGAATGATTTGATCATATGCCCGTGCTAAAAAAGTTGAGTAGATTGCGACAAATGGTCTTAAGCCACTCATTGCTAAACCTGCGGCAAATGTCACCGCGTGTTGCTCGCAAATACCAACATCAAAAAATCGATCAGGAAATTTTTTCTTAAAAACGGCAAGGCCTGTTCCTAAACACATTCCTGCAGATATTGCGCAGACCCGTTGATCTTTTTCAGCCAAAGCAATCAATGTCTCACCAAAAATATCGCTGCAATTGCGGTTGTTTTGACAAGAAATCCCATTGAGACTATTTACACCGTTATTGGGCTTCACTATTGGCGATATACCATGATATAATTCAGGATTTTCTTCTGCGGGTAGGTATCCTTTACCTTTTTTGGTTACGACATGCACTAAAATAGGTCCTTTAATATTTTTAATACGTTTAAAAGTCTCTATTAACAATCCTAAATCGTGGCCATCAAAAGGACCAAAATAACGAAAGCCAAGCTCTTCAAAAATTATAGATGGTGCAATTAAATTTTTTAATCCCTCTTCAAGTTTACGAGCAGCACGACGGGTCTTATAACTCAGTTTCTTTGGTAAGATACCGAGCAATTTCCAAGTATCAGCTTTTAATCTATTATACATCCGACCCGTAATCATTCGACTAAAATATTTGGCCATTGCGCCGGTACTTTTCGCGATTGACATTTCGTTGTCATTTAACACAACAATTAAATTTTGATGACTATCACCAGCGTAATTAAGTGCTTCAAATGCCATACCACTGACAATAGAACCGTCACCGATCACCGCAATACTTTTTAATTCTTCACCTTTTAGTTTTGCTGCTGAAGTAATACCTAATGCGACCGAGATAGAATTACCTGAATGGCCACTATCAAAAACATCATACGGGCTTTCTGAACGCTTTGGAAAACCCGAAATACCCTGATCTGTTCTTAAAGTCTCAAATTGATGCCAACGACCAGTTATTAATTTATGAGCGTAGGCTTGATGGCCAACATCCCAAATAATCTTATCTTTAGGTGTATCAAACACATAATGAAGTGCTAAAGTCAATTCAACAACCCCTAAACTGGGCGCTAAATGACCTCCTCGTTTTGTTACGACTTCAATAATCCTTTGTCGGATCTGCTTTGCTAATTGGCTAAGTTCTCCAATATTCATTTTACGGATTTGATCAGGTGTGATGTTCATTCTTTATCTAAATCCTCACTTTTTTCATTTTTGGCGAGATATTAAATAATTTGTAAATTCAATAAACGGATTAAACCTTTTGCCTAATTTTGTAAAGATAGTATGTGTGATTTCGACATATTTGTTAATCATTTGGCGATAGTTTTTATATTTTAGACTTTCTTTATCGAGTAAGTCATCGGTTATCTGAAATAATAAACCTAAATATTTACCAGCTTTTTCAATTTGTTTGATAATCTTATCGCTACCTAAAGCAACTATCGCCCCAATTTTCATCGAACCGCTTATCATCTTGGCAGTCTTTTGTTCATTTATTAAATTTTGCAAAATACTTGATATCTGTTTATCTCTTTTTGTAATATCTAAAAATTGACCATTGGCTAAACCTTCAACCCCGCAGATATCTGCTAATTCATTAATTGCCATAACCTTTATTTCGGAATCAATTGAAGCTTGGGCAAATAATTTATATGCTTGTGCAAAAAGAGCATCTGCGGCCAATAAAGCAACTGCTTCTCCATATTTTTTGTGTAGCGTCGGTTTTCCCCGCCTTAAATCATCATTATCCATACTTGGCAGATCATCTTGAATTAGTGAAAAAGTATGAATAAATTCTAAACCACAAGCAAATGGTAGAATTTCTTGATAAAGTCTTAAATTAAGTTGAAAATTTCTATCCTTTATAGCATCAAAACACGCAAGACATAAAATTGGTCGAATGCGTTTTCCGCCATTAAACAACGAATAGTTCATTGCTTGAAACAAAACTTTGGATATACCACCTTTTTTTATTTTTTCCATTTCTCGGTGTAAAGCACTCTCAATTAGACCTTTATATTTAAATAACTCAAGCATATATCGTTGATAATACTAGAATTTTATTAAATCTTCTATACATATAAGTAATCTAAAGATGGATATTGCAATTTCATGATTTAATATTTCGCATTTGTTTTGCTGCCTTAATCGTATTCTGTAAAAGCATCGTTACTGTCATCGGCCCTACTCCGCCTGGAACTGGTGTAATTGCCCAGACAATATCCTTTACCGCATCAAAATCAACATCGCCAACCAATTTTGTTTTATTTTCTCCAATCGAGATACGGTTGACGCCGACATCAATAACTACTGAATTTTCTTTAACCATTTTTTTATTTATAAAATTGGGTTGGCCAATCGCTACTATTAAAATATCAGCTTGGCGAGTGTGATACTCAATATCTTTAGTTTGTGAATGACAAACCGTCACCGTTGCATTACCCGCATATCTCTTTTCCTGTGGACTATGGATTTCTTTTAATAATAACATATTTGCCAAAGGTTTCCCCACCAATTCACCACGTCCTACGATAACACAATGTTTACCTGCAGTTGTAATCTGATAACGATTTAACAATTCGATTATACCTAAGGGAGTGCAAGGATAAAAATAAGGAATTTGTCCTGCAATCAATCGTCCCAAATTATAAACCGAGAGCCCATCGACGTCTTTATGGGGTATAATACTATCTAGAACTCTTTGATGATTGATGTGTTTGGGTAATGGCATCTGAACTAAAATACCAGAGATATCAGATTTATGATTCCATTCTTTTATTATTCCCAATAAATCATTTTCACTGATATTGTCTTTAAGTCGCAAAGTTTCAGTTTTAATACCAACTTCTTGGCAAGCATTTTCTTTATTTCTGACATAAATTACTGACGGGGCAAAATCGCCTACCAAGATTACACCTAAATTAGGGAATATTCCTTGTTTGTGTATTGTTTCAATCTCTTGTTTCATCTCAGCTCGCATCTTGGCAGCGAGCATTTTGCCATCTAAAACAATCATTTCCTTACTCCTTTTTCACAATTAATTTCATACCTTCTATTCGGATTACTCTTACTTTATCTCCTTTATTAATTTTATTTGAAATTGATTCTGCATTCCACAATTCCCCGTGAATCATAACTGTTCCTTCCTTATCAAAATCCGTAGTCGCAACACCAATTTCATCAATCAATCCTTCTTTCCCAGTCGTAACTTTTTTACGGTGAGCTTTTATTGCTAGGCCAATTACTACCGCGAAGAAAATGATACTTAAAATAATAAAAACAATCAAAACCGGTAATGCCAACCGTAAGTATGACACTGGAGACTGAAACAATAACAATGAGCCTAAAATCAATGAACCAATACCACCAATCGATAACAATCCATAAGATGTGATATAAACTTCTAAAATAAAAAATATTACCGCTAACCCAATTAGTGCCAAACCAGTATAATTAGTCGGCAGTAAACGCAATGAATATAAGCCTAAAAGTAAACAAATTGAACCAACCGCGCCAGGAAAAATCGTACCCGGTGATTGTAATTCAAAAAATAATCCATAAATTCCTAACATTAAAAGAATATAAGCAATATTCG
>CBFGJZ010000002.1:7820-9054 GCA_965649215.1 Caldifarciminota bacterium | reverse complement strand
TTAGGATTTGTTAAGAATAATAAGAATTTCTGCCAAGTATTTAAGGTGATTTCTCTTTTCGTTGCTTCTTTAAATTGTGCTTTTGCAACTAGACCACGAACTGTAAGAAATGAATCTGTGTTTCGATATAACTCTGCTAAATCGTCTGCGATAAAATCAATTATTTTTAAGTTCAATGCTTCCGAAGCAGTAGCTGACACCGATTTTCTCACAGCTTGTTCTGCCCAAACAGAATTTCGCTTTCGTTTTTCGGCAATCGAGATAAGATAACTCGCTGCATCGTTGACAATCTTATCTTGAATATCCGAACTAACTTCCCGACCACTAATTAAAATTGGATGTGCTGCTCCAATATTAGTTCCATTTGACATTACGGCAATATCACTTGCCATGGTGATAAAAACACCTGCTGAAGTAGCCCGTGCCCCTGCTGGTGCGATATAAGTTATGATTGGTATTTTGCTATTTAAGAATTTCTGCACAATCTCCCGCATTGATTCGTCAAGACCACCCGGCGTATCTAACATTAAAATCACTCCTAATGTGTTATCCTGCTCAGCTTTGTTTATTCCATTAATAATATACTCTGCACTAACTGGTCCAATTGGGCCGGAAAATTTCAAAATATATACTAATGGCAATGACTGATTCTGTATATTATTGCCATAAACAAAAAAGCAAAATCCACACACCAGTCCCAGCATCCCACGAAAAATCCAATCTTTTCTAGCAAATCGCAAGCAAATCCCTTCCCTTAGGAAACTTAATAAATAGTTACACTTTAAACTTACAAATCTTTTTATTACTCGTTTGCTGTTTACATCAAATATAACATTTAGCATCTTTAGTGAGGTATTATTAGAATTTTCAAATTGTATATGTTTATCTTTTATTCTGGGTTAACTGCAATAAACAATGAAGTATTACCGCGACGTAACCGAAATAGAATCGGCTTTTTAATATTTTTTAGTTGCTCACGGGCATTAGAAAAATCCTTGACCGATTCAATATCATACTTATCAATTTTTAAAATAATGTCACCTTGTTGAATTCCGGACAAATCGGCCACACTGCCACTTTCAACCGCATCAACAATCACACCTTTCCTTTGACCTGTTTGATTCCGTACCGTCATTCCCAGCCATTTACCTGTTTCATCCGTTTCTTCGCTTTCTTTTTTCTCTTCGCTTTTTACACTCACTTCGCTGGGCATTTCTTCTAATTTAGCTTTAAC
>CBFGJZ010000002.1:0-7722 GCA_965649215.1 Caldifarciminota bacterium | reverse complement strand
CTTTTATTAATTTACCATCTCTCATAATTTCAATTTCTACTTCACTACCTGGTTTTGTTTCGGCAACGACACGTCGAAAATGTTGGACATCTTTAATTTTAATACCTGCAAATTTTAGCACAACATCTCCAGGTTTAATACCTGCCTTTGAAGCAGGGGTGTTATCTACCACTTCGCTTAGGAGAACGCCTTCTGTTGATGGTAAATTCAGTGCTTCTTTAAGGTCCGGTGTAATCTCTTGAGGATAAACGCCTAGGTAACCACGAACAATTTTACCTTTTTTAATTAACTCATCTGCAATTTCCTTAACTAAGTTAATTGGAGTAGCAAAACCAATGCCCACACTTGCCCCAACCGGTGAACGAATAGCTGTATTTATGCCAATTACCTCACCTTTTATATTAACTAAAGGACCTCCTGAATTTCCTGGGTTAATTGATGCATCAGTTTGAATAAAATCCTGATAACTAATTTCTGGTAATGGAATATTACTCCTTCCTTTTGCACTTATTACACCTACCGTGACTGTCCCTTCTAAACCAAAAGGAATTCCAACCGCAATTGCCCAATCACCAACCCGAATACTATCAGAATTACCAAGTTTTGCGGCCGGTAATTTACGATTATTAGCATCAATTTTAATCACCGCCACATCAGTTTTGGGATCCCGGCCAACTACTTTAACTTTCTTACCTTTATATTCGGTCTTATCAGACAATTTAACAACAATATTATCATAATCAGCAATCACATGATTGTTAGTTAAAATATATCCGTCCTCACTAATAATCACACCCGATCCTAAAGTTTGACTTCTGCGTTCTTGTTCTTGTTGTTCAGGTTTTGGGATATTTTTGAAAAAATCTTTAAATAGATCATCAAAGGGCCACCAAATATCCGGTGATTTTATTTTTACAACTTTTTCTGCGGAAATATTTACCACTGTTGGAATTACCATTTCCGCAACTTGTACAAATGGACTCGTCCCTTCGCTGGTTACTATTGGATATTTAGTAGTACCAGGCAACAATGATTCTGCACCGCGCATAGTATTCCGCCCACCTAAATTAAACGAACCAGCAATAAACAAACCAAGCACAAAAGCAGCAATCACTGCCACTGCAATAATTATACCAATTCTAATATGGGAAGTCTTTTCATTTTTAATATCTGTATTCATACACATCCCCCTTTATAAATAAAAACAATAAATCTTTCTCCACCAATGTTTTCATAATCCTTTATTATTTTGTTTATGTTGAATTTAATATAATTTCTCAAAAACCTTTATCTTTCGATAGTAATTAATTTTAAGATTTTTTTTCGGATCTGTCAAGAGAACAAAATATGAGCTTAGAAAATTACATTTAGTTATTATTACAGACAAAGTAAAATCAATTATGTTATTTTTGCTAAAATCAATTTAGGCTGATTTATTTTTGTTTTTCTGATGATAAAAGCATCTATTACTTTTTTAGTTACGGTTTCAATCTTGTTAAGATCATTACCAAAAACATCAATTAACGGTTCTCCAAATAAGACGCGATCTCCGATTTTTTTTCTTAAAATAAAGCCAGCACTATGATCAATAGTATCGTGAATTGTTTTACGTCCGCAGCCCAGTTCCACTGATAATAAACCAATATGTAATGCATCAATTTTATTAACAAATCCCGATTTTGGACTCTTAACACAACAATGATATTTGGCTTGTGGCAATAATTTATAATTATCAATAATCTTTGAATCCCCACCTTGAATTTGGATTAATTCACGAAACTTCTGTAATGCCTGACCTGATTGTATTGCTTCTTCAAGCTTATTTTTAATAACTCTAGTTTTAAACTGATTACTCATTAATAGCATACTCTGTGCTAAAGTAAAAGTAACTTCCATAACATCGGATGGTCCTTTACCTTTCAAACATTCAATTGCTTCAATTACTTCTAAGCTATTGCCAATCGCTACACCTAATGGTTGTTCCATTGAAGTTATATGTGCAACTATCTTTTTATTCATTTTCTTTCCAATTTCAATCATTACTCGTGCTAATTTTTGGGCATCTTGATATTTCTGCATAAATGCTCCGCGTCCGGTTTTTATATCTATAACTAAACCATCAATTCCTTCGGCAATTTTCTTTGACATGATTGACGCGGCTATTAATGGAATCGAATCAACCGTCGCCGTTACATCTCTAAGGGCATACAATTTTCTATCAGCGGGTACTAACTCATCTGTCTGACCACATATTACAATTCCGATTTTTTTAAGTATTTTCTCAAATTCATCGCTTGTTAAATTTGTTCTATATCCAGAAATCGATTCTAACTTGTCTAAAGTTCCACCTGTGTGCCCCAAACCTCTTCCCGAAATCATCGGTACTACCAACCCTAAACTGCTAACCAAAGGCGCTAAAATCAATGAAATCTTATCGCCCACCCCACCCGTAGAATGCTTATCCACTTTGAATCCTTTAATATTACTTAAATTAAATTTTTTTCCTGATTTTATCATTGCAGAAGTCAAATCGGCAATTTCTGTGAAATCCATCCCCCGAAAATATACTGCCATTAAAAATGCTGCCATTTGGTAATCAGGTATGTCTCCCTTTACATAACCTGCAACCAAATACTCAATTTCGGCTTTAGTTAGGGTTTTACCATTTCTTTTCTTTATGATAATTTCATATACATTCATATTTTAAAATAATTTAATGGTAAAATATCTTTTAGGATTATTTTTAATGTCATCTAACAATTCAGAAAGTTTTTGATTAGTAGTGCGGATCTCTTCATATAACTCTTTATCTGACATCATTTTTTGAATCGAACTTTCTTTTTGAAGCATAGCATTAAAAGAATCTAATTTCATTACAATGGCTTCTAATTGTTTACTTACTTGTAACAAAGGTGAAGAAAAATTTTTAATCAAATAATTTAACTGTTGATATAACTCTGATTTAAAACTTCTTAATTCATTTTTTAAGGTTTCACTTTCAAATTGGCTTACTAAATGATCTAATTTAGTGAATATTCGCTCTAAATCAATTACTTCATTATCACCATAAAATCTATATTCTTTACTTGCTATAGGACCGTGCCCTGGAGTAATTGCTAAAATTCGATCAGTCCCAAAATAACTAAGACTTTTAATTGAAAATTTACTATCTTCAGTTATCTTAATTTTATTATCAATTAACACCTTAACTCGTACTAAATTATCCGAAGCCAACTCTACTGATTTAACTCTACCTTTTTCAATGCCACGTATAAACACTGCTGATCCTGTTTTTAATCCTGACACCTCTTGAAAATAAACTTCAACTTCAGTCATGTCTGAGCCAAATTTGAATCCTTTTAAATACAAATAACCAAAAAACAAAATTATTATCACACTGATTATAAAGACAAACACAACTATTTGTTTACTTTTACTCATATGTCATCTCCTTTATTTCTTAATCATATATAAATCATTTCCAATTTAATCAATTCACTTTAATTTAATAAGAAATACTTTCCAATTTAGCATTTTTTAATAAATAAGCCCCATCGACTCCTATTAGTTTAATTGTTTGCTGGTTATGCGTTACTAAAATACCTGGTTTATTCAGATTTTTAATTATTTGACATATTTTATAATGGGTATTTTCATCCAAGCCCGTCGTTGGTTCATCATAGAGCACATAGTTTGGGTCAATAATTATTGCTCGTGCGATTGCTACGATTTTTCGCTCACCACCCGATAAATCATTAACTTTACATCTTAATATCTTTTCGTTGATATCTAAAAGACTAATTATTTTTTTAACTTTTTGGTCAATTATTTCCTCGCTAAAAGAAGTTCTTTCTTGAAGTGGTAAACGAATGTTTTCTAAAACAGTTAGCGAGTCAAATAGAGCTGAATGTTGAAACACAAAACCAATTGATTGATTTTGAGTAATCTCTATCTTACCACAATCAGGTAGGATTAAACCAGCGATTATCTTTAATAAAACACTTTTACCTGCCCCCGTATCTCCTAAAATAGCGATCAATTGCTCATCTAAACAGAAATTAATATTATCTAACACTAATTTATCATTAAACTTTTTACAGATGTCAATTACTTTAATCATTTATCTTAATATAAATACAATATTCGTCAAAAACAAAAAAATAAATAGCATCATGACATTGCAAATTAATTTTTAGTGTTCCTGTCATTTTGATAATTCATTTCATTATTTATATTTTAAATAAAAATCAATGCTGCAATAAAATCTAAAACTAAAATTAGAAGAGTTGAAATTACAACTGCTTTTGTAGCAGCTTGACCAACTTCTTTTGCTCCACCACGAACTGTAAAGCCACTGTAAGTTCCAGCGCTACTAATCCAAAATGCAAAAAAACCAGATTTGATAAAACTTATCCAAAAATCTTTAACATGGAAGGGATGCGTCAAACCATAAAAAAATATATCAACATTGGTATGGTAAAAAATTTGGGCATAGGTTGCTCCAACTAATAACGAGACTAAAATCATAAATCCATTAAGCAATGGTAAGGTAATGAACATAGCTATCAAACGTGGTTTAACTAAATAATTTAATGGGTCAATCTTAAATGCTCTTAAAGCATCAATTTGTTCAGTTATTTTCATCGTTCCGATTTCGGCTGCCATTGCCGAAACACAGCGACCAGTAATAGTTAATGCTGTTAAAACCGGTCCTAATTCAATCATAATCATCCGTCCCACCGTTAAGCCTAAAAAATATTTTGGTAACATATTTGAAATCTGGTAAGCACTTTGGACAGTCGTAACTAAACCAGTAAAAAACGCAACGATAAATAATATTGGTAAAGATTTAATTCCTATTTCATAGATCTGTTCTACAATTCGAATATAAGTCCTTGATATTCTACCTTCACTAAAAATCGCTCGAAAGGGAAACTGAATGAATTGTATGATTTCGTCAATTATCATTGATATTAAATCATGCTCTCTCGAATACTCTATATTATCAATGGTATCGTAAAAAGTCAAGATAACCTCACTCTAATTATTCTTAAGTTCCTGATTGTTTTTACTTGACTTTGAAATTCTCCAATAGTAAAATCTTAAAGGAAGGAATTATATTATGAAAAAAGACTTAATATCTATTGCTGATTTATCTAAAGAAGATATCGATAGGATAATTTATAAAGCAATTGATTTAAAAGAAGAACTCAAATTTGAAAAACGTCTTAATTATCTTAATGGAAAAATATTAGCATTAGTTTTTGAAAAGCCCTCTTTACGGACTCGGGTAACTTTTGAAGTTGCCATACGACAATTGGGTGGTTCGGCGATATATTTAAGTCAAGCCGATATTGGACTCGGAAAGCGGGAGAGTGTTGCTGATATTGCTCGCAATTTAAGTCGTTGGGTAAATGCCATTTCCGCTCGAACCTTTGCTCATCAAACCATTCTTGATTTAGCAAAATATAGCAAAATTCCTGTACTTAATGCCTTATCTGATTTAGAACACCCCTGTCAGGCATTAGCTGACTTTTTAACTATCTATGAAAAACATGGTAAAATGCAAGGTATTAATCTCGCTTGGATTGGCGACGGTAATAACGTCTGTAATTCTTTAATGCTTGTGGCAGGTTTGGTTGGTGCCAATATGAAAATCGCAACTCCTAAAGGTTATGAACCTAATGTTGAAATCACACAAAAAGCATTAAACTATGCTAAAGTATCTAACGCGAAAATAACATTTACAAATAATCCTCAAGAAGCAGTAAGAAACAGTGAATTTATTTATACCGATACTTGGATCTCTATGGGTCAAGAAGCTGAAGCTCAGAAACGACGATTGATTTTCAGTCCTTTCCAAGTAAACAAGCAACTTTTACAATCCGCGCCCCCTAATTATTATATTATGCATTGTTTACCTGCTCATCGTGGTGAAGAGATTACTGATGAAGTATTAGATGGACCGCATTCAATTGTTCTAGATCAAGCCGAAAATCGTATGCACGTTCAAAGAGCAATCTTATCACTCTTGATCCATTAACAACAATTTTTGAATTTTTTGCTCTTAGAAAATTTTATGAAAGGGGATAAACCGACACTCTTTTTTTATCACGGGAAACACGTTCAAACTTGACATAGCCATTGACCATTGCAAATAACGTATCATCTTTACCTCGTCCTACATTATTACCCGGTAAAATACGTGTACCCCGTTGTCGGATAATTATCGTCCCTGGATTAACCAGCTGACCAGCGAAAACTTTGATACCTAATCGTTGGGCTTGACTGTCTCGCCCATTTCTCGATGAACTTGCGCCTTTTTTATGTGCCATTTCCGTTTTATCCTTTCTTCACTTATTATAACAATAATATCTGTCTTTGTCAAGATATAATTAATTAAATAAATAACGACTTTAACACTATAATGACTGATCCATGTGATTATACCCCTTTCATGTATCATTATAAAGTTATTATCATGATAATCAATATTTTAGATAGAAATGATTTATAAAATAAACTCTATTTATAAATAGAATTTTTAGATACGTGCTTTCATAAAAACAAACGGGGCTTGCTCTTCGGCGCAAGCCCCAAAAGCCGTTTATGTCTACTTGTTTATTGAGTAATTACCATCTTGCGTTTAGCGTTGTAATCATTGGCTTGAATTTCGTAGAAATAGATACCTGCTGCAACTTTATTGCCGCGTTCATCCGTACGATCCCAAGTTGTATGATAATAACCAGCTTCGCAAGTCTTGTTAACTAAAGTCTTGACAATTCGTCCCGTTGCATCATAAACATTAATTCTAACTTTTGATGCTACCGGTATCTGCCATTTAATCTGAGTCATCACACTAAATGGATTTGGATAGTTCTGGTTAATGCTAAAGCTGATTGGTAGACTGTTAATATCGCCCTGAATGTTTTCAGTAGGTCTTCGTGCATAGTAGTATTTCACAATGGTATCGTTTTGAGCAACTAAGTTATAACCAGGTCTGGTTTCAATCCAAGAAATAACCTTGTATAAACCTTCGTCCGTTGGAACCCATCCTGATTGATAGAATAGACACATATATGAAGCTGGTGCGATGGTCTTATCTAAATAACGAGAGTAAACCGTTGTGTTGGTACTCATACGAATAACTTTAAACCAGGCACGGAATTGAGTTGTCGGACCAAACGGTGAATTCGAAACAACCGAGAAAGTATTATAAGAAATACCAGTTGTAATTGTGTCAGGTGCTAACTCTTTAACTCGTAAGAGACCTGTTAAGTTCATTTGCAGGTCGTGACTTCGTGATTTAACAATAAAGTCTTTTTCCTTGGTATCATTATCACGATCATAATCAACCGTCATATAGACATTAGCATAAACATGATGATAAGTCGGATTTGGGAGCCAGTATAAATCACCCCAAATTGGATGCCATGGCGCTAATGTAATTAGTGTATCTCCGCTCGGCACATTAATTTCAAAAGTAGTATCAACTAATACGAATTCTTGAGTCGGATCAACAGACACATGACAGACGCTATCATATTTGATGCCCCAACGTTTAATCCAAACAGTTAGCGTACAAACTTCTCTTTGTGCTGGCACAGAATTATTAGTAACCCAGATTGTTGGCACAATTGGCGTACAAGTAACAATTTCATCCTGTGGATGGACAATTTGAGTTACTGCAACATCATGATAGATCGGTCTGAATTCAGCAGT
>CBFGJZ010000001.1:129548-163782 GCA_965649215.1 Caldifarciminota bacterium | reverse complement strand
TAGGCATTCACTTCCTTCTGTAAAGCACGCTTCACACACTCAGCATCGCTATCAAGATATTTTGGTGTCTTGTCAACCATTTATGCGAAATTATACAAAAATAAACACTATAAGCAAGTGGTAATTCTCAGATACGAAGAGAGAAAAAATCATCTCTCTGTCCTTATTTTATTTATATCTTTGTAGCATATCTTTTCTTACCCTCGGCAAGATTGCCAGGGTTGCCTTTCGGCAACAGCACAATGACAATCAATCTTTCGTCTTTGCGAAGGAGCAAAGCGACCGAAGCAATCTTAATTTTTACTGTTGACTTTTAAGACCTACCAATTACAATCTAATTATGCAATACTTAAAGACTAAAAATGCTTATATTTTACGATTAGAACTGAACGAAGAGATTATCACAACCCTTAAAGATTTTGTCATTGATAAAAAGATTAAGTCTGCCTTTTTCTTTGGTTTAGGTACAATTAAAAACCTGATTTTAGGATATTATGACACTAAACAGAAAATCTATCACAAACGCACTTTTGTTGAAGAATACGAAATCTCATCGCTGATCGGTAATATTTCATATCTTTCTACAGATCCGATTATCCATATCCATTTAACCATTGCCGCAGATAATTTTATCGCTTATGCCGGTCATCTTTTTCAAGGTCTAGTTGGCGCAACTTGTGAAATTATCCTCTTCCCGCTGGAAATGAAATTACAACGCAAAGCCGATCCTAATTTAGGCTTAAATCTCTTAGATTTAGCATCGCATTAACAAACAACTCACGACGCAGATAAAATTGTCATACAAATTTATTGATGTTCGGTCTTAACTTTTAATATGTTTCGTTTAAAAGCACCATTCAAACCCGCTGGTGACCAACCCCAAGCCATAAGACAATTAGTCCAAGGCTTACAAGAAAATAAAAAGTTTCAAACTCTGCTTGGGGTCACCGGTTCAGGTAAAACTTTTACGATTGCCAATGTCATTGCCCAAATTAATCGTCCGACCATCATTATTTCTCATAATAAAACTTTAGCCGCCCAACTCTATGGTGAGTTCAAACAATTCTTTCCTGATAACGCTGTTGAATTCTTTATCTCTTATTATGACTATTACCAACCTGAAGCCTATGTTCCGGAAATGGACTTATATATTGAAAAAGATGCCTCGATCAATGAAGAGATTGAACAACTGCGCATTCGTGCTGCATCCAGTTTAATTGAGCGCCGCGATGTCATAATTGTTGCTTCGGTCTCGTGTATCTATAATCTCGGTGAACCCGAAGAATACCAAGAACACTTACTCCCCTTAGACTTAAAAACCAAACTCACCCGAGATGAGATTATTGAAAAACTGGTTTTAATGCAATATCAACGCAACGATTTAGAACTCAAACGCTCCTGCTTTCGCTTACGCGGTGATATCTTAGAAATCCATCCTTCGCATCGTGATTACGGAGTGCGTCTCTTCTTTGATAATCAAGAACTCGTTAAAATTACCATCTTTGACATCTTAACCAACACAACCCAAGAAAGCAAAGATCGTATCAATCTCTATCCGGCCAAATACTTTGTCACATCGCAAAGTCGTATTGAACGAGCCATCGCCTCGATCGAAGCCGAACTCAGCCAACGATTAGCCGAACTGAAAAGTCAAAATAAACTCCTAGAAGCCCAACGCTTACAATCCCGCACCCGCTTTGATATTGAAATGCTCCAAGAATTTGGTTATTGTCCGGGTATTGAAAACTATTCACGCCATCTCTCGGGCCGAGCACCAAACACTCGTCCCTATTGTCTGCTTGACTATTTTCCCCAAGATTATCTAATGGTGATTGACGAATCCCATCAAACCATACCACAAATTATCGGAATGTATAATGGTGACCGGGCTCGTAAAATGACTTTAGTGGAATATGGGTTTCGCCTGCCTTCTGCTTTAGACAACCGACCTTTAAAATTTGATGAGTTTCTATCTTTAATCAATCAATGTATCTTTACCTCAGCAACACCATCTGAATTTGAATTGCGCATGAGTAATTATCAAGTAACCGAACAAATTGTCCGACCAACCGGTTTAGTTGACCCCGAAATGGTCGTTCGACCAACTGAAAATCAAGTTGATGACCTAATCAATGAGATTCGCAAACGAATTGTAAAAAAAGAACGAGTTTTAGTAACCACCCTGACCAAAAGTATGGCTGAAGATTTAGCCGAATACTTAAGTGAAATGGGACTACGCGTCCGTTATCTCCATTCGGAAATTGATGCGATCGAACGGATGGAAATCTTACGGGGTTTACGACTTGGTGAATTTGATGTTTTAGTTGGTATTAACTTGCTCCGCGAAGGATTAGACCTGCCCGAAGTTTCCTTAGTCGCAATTTTAGATGCGGACAAAGAAGGATTTCTACGGGACGAACGGAGTTTGATACAAACCGCAGGCCGTGCTGCTCGTAATGTCTCAGGGATGGTTATCTTGTATGCGGACAAAATCACTAAATCGATTAAAAACGCTTTAAGTGAATGTGCACGCCGAAGAAAAAAACAATTAGACTATAACTTAAAACATAAGATTACACCACAGAGTATCAAGAAATCAATTGACCAAGTCTTACAAACGACGGTCGTCGCGGACCAAAAAACCGATGCGAAAACTGACCAAGATGAAATCGCCCAGTTAGAAAATACTACCCAAAATAAAGTTGAACTCTTAGCAAAACTCACTCAAGCCATGCACGATGCAGCAAGTAAACTCGAATTTGAAAAAGCCGCCCTCTTACGCGACCGTATTAAAAAACTCCGCCAAGAAATCGCCGACCACGAAATCCTGCCGCTCAAGAAAAAACTAAAACGCAACTAAATGAAATTTCTTTTAATTATCAAAGAACATCTTTTCTCAGCACTCAAACGAACTGTCCGCACTTTTATAAGTCTTATGAAAATCGTCCTGCCTGTCTATACCATTATCTATATTCTATCACTCACTCCCTTGTTACGAATCTTTGGCAATTTTGTGGCACCCGCAATGAAATACTTCAATCTGCCTGGTGAAAGTGCTCTGGCATTCATTTTAGGCAATTTTATTAATATCTATGCAGGCATTGCCGTCATTCCCCAATTAGGCTTAAATTCTCAACAAATCACGACTTTGGCAATTATGCTCTTAATCTCCCACAGCCAAGTTTTAGAAACATCAATTCTCTTTCGGCTGAAAACTAAATATCTCTTAATCTTATTACTGCGATTAATAGTTGCAATCATTATGGGCTTAATCTACGCACGCTTATGATACCAATCATCACTAAATATCTTAATGGCATTTTTAATTTAAGTCTCAAAACTTTTATTATTCTATTCTTGGTCTTTATCTTGTTAGAAATCGTTAAAAAAGTTGGCTTGATTGATAAAGCCGACAAAACCATTGGTAAACCAATCAAATGGCTCGGCTTAAAATCAGATAGCGCAGCGCCCCTTGTAACAGGCATTGTGTTAGGCATTATCTATGGCGCTGGCATTATTGATGACTTAATCAAAGAACAGCATATCAATCCCAAACAAGTCTTTTTAATCGCTATCTTTTTAGGTATGTGCCACGCGCTCTTTGAAGACACGGGCTTATTTTTAGCAATTGGCGCTAATCTCTTTTGGATTACAGTCCCTCGTATAATCGTTGCCATTTTTATTACTTACCTCGCCAGTAAAATCTATAACCAATAAGTTACACTCCAAACAATCAAACAATCATTTTCCAAACTGAATTTTAACTATTTTTCACACCCCTATTTATAAAATCACCACCTTATAGAAAGAGATTATTTCATTAATTATAAGTTAAACATTTTCAATATATTACAAGATTTTAGGAGATATTTTTTTCACTTGACAAAATGCCGTTTTTCCGATATAGTGGTGAAAAGTGGTGAATCGTGGTGAATTATGATAAATAATCGTTTTCGTGGCTATTACAAACATGCAGTTGATAGTAAGGGTAGGATTGCAATTCCGAATGTATTTCGTAAGATTTTGCCCGCTAAATCTAAGCATGAGTTAATTTTAAATAAAGGGCGAGACCGTACGATTGAAGTCCATCCTTTAATTGAATGGGAAAAATTTGAAGACGATATTCTTTTGAAGCTTTCTCGCTTTAAAGAAGACTCGTTACGGATTCGTCGCTATCTGCAAGCCAATGTTGTAATTGTCCAAATTGACTTTCAAGGTCGGATTCTCTTACCTGCCCCCTATAAACAATATGCCGAATTAAAATCCGAAGCGATCATTGCCGGAGTCGGTAACTATTTTGAAATCTGGCAGCCAGAAAACTTTGAGCGCTATTTCGCATCAGCCAGCGAGCATTACCTCTCAGATTTAGAAAATCTTGGAAAATATTTAGAAGAGAGTAAAAATTTACACATTGCCGAACTCAAAAATGACTGAGAACAATCATGCCCCTTTTCACATACCCGTCATGACCGATGAAGTATTGAAATATCTGATTACCCTTAATCCGTTAACGAAAAACAAAAACGCAATGTTTATTGATGCAACCTTAGGTGGTGGTGGTCATACGCAAATTATGCTTAATGAAATTAGCAATGGCATTGTTATTGGTTTAGATCTTGACCCGGATGCCATATCTTATGTCCATAAACATTTAAGCCGTTATCCTAACTTATATCTTTTTCATTGCAACTACACTCAACTTGACGAGATTGTAAAGAAGTTTCCTAAATATGAACTGGCCGGTATTTTATTTGATTTAGGTGTTTCTTCACATCAATTATCCGAACCATCACGGGGTTTTTCTTTTCAGGTCAGTGGTCCTTTGGATATGCGTTTTGATGCAACTAATCCGATTCCTAAAGCCCGGGATATCTTACAACAAACTTCTCAATACGAATTAGCCAAGATTATTGCCGAATATGGTGAAGAACGCTCTGCGCGTAAGATTGCCCGTGCAATTTACCAATATCGCTTTCAGTTAAATAGCACCACCGATTTAGCAGAAATTATCAGTAAAGTTATGCCCGCTCGTTATCTCAATAAAACCTTGGCTCGGGTCTTTCAAGCGCTGCGTATTTATGTAAATCAAGAATTGGACAATCTTAAAATTGCACTCAACAAAGCTCTTACCCTGATGGCACCTTGCGCTCATTTAGTTGTGATTAGTTATCATTCTTTAGAAGACCGGATTGCCAAACGCACGCTGCGTGACGCAGAAAAGGCAGGGCTTGTTAAAGTGCTTACAAAAAAACCGCTAAGAGCCACCGCAAAAGAAATAAAACTTAACCCCAAAGCCCGCAGTGCCCATCTGCGAGCAGTAGAAAAAATTAAATTATGAAGGCGATTCTCACGACGATTGCAATTGCGATTATTGCTCTTCTCTATTTAGCTCAACACCGCGTCAGTGTCCGAATGACCCAAGAAATTGTAGAACTCCAGAAGACCAAACAACTGATTTCTGAAGAACTCATGGCTCTGAAAACTGAATGTGCTAAAACTTTTCTCTTTTCGAACTTACAAGAATCAGCGCAAAAACTCAATTTAATTAGTACTAAAAACTGTCCTCTGCCTCAGAGCGCCCAAAACCAAGATATTTTAGTTGCAAATCCGACGCATCATTAATTATGAATAGCGATAAAAGGATCAAAATTGTGAAAATTATTTTATCGGTCATCTTTTGTATTATCGCCTTATATGTTTTTTATCTTGAAACTTTTGAAGCTAAACAATATGAACAAATGGCGGAATCACAACACACCTTTCAACTCCCTTTACTGGCGGAACGGGGTAAGATTTTTGATTGTCAAGATCGGCCTATTGTTTACAATCAAATGACTGCTTCGATACGCATCTTACCTCAATATGTGCGTCCTTCAGCGATTGACAGTGTAGCTAATCTTTTAGCCCAATATAACTTAAAACCCAAAAATGAAATCTTACACGAACTCAGAACTCGCCGAAGCCTGTATTGGTTTAAGAAAAACATTGACTATCAAGTTGCCTGTTCCTTAAAACAAAAACTGCGTAAATGCAAATTTGACAATAGCGTGATTGTTGCGGATGCGATTAGACGCATCTACCCGTTCAGTGAGATTTTAGCCAGTGTCACAGGTTTTGTCGGCGACGAAGCTGGCCTGGCGGGCATTGAGTATCGTTACGATTCAATCTTAAAAGGCACTGAAGGCTATATTGTCTTACAGAAAGACGCCAGTGGTAATAATTTTGCTTGGTCATCTTATCCCACCAAAAAACCAATCAATGGTCAAGATATTGTTTTAACGATTAATTTAGATATTCAAGACATTGCTTATCGTGAACTGGCTAACTATGTCAATCGGTTTAAAGCCCTGCGTGGGCAAGTCATTGTCTTAAATGCCCAAGATGCCGCTTTGTTGGCTTTAGCAGAATATCCTGATTATGATCCACACCAACCAACCCAATTTTCTCAAGAGTTATGGAAAGCAGCGTCCATCTCAGATGAATTTGAACCCGGTTCAGTTTATAAATTACTTATCTGTGCTACTGCGTTAGAATCACCTAACCGCGATTTATTAATCAATCAAAAATACGATGTCTCTAATGGCTTTATTACCATTTCTGGAAAAAAGATTAAAGATGTCCATAACAATGGTATCCTAGATTTTCCTGGGATCTTTATAAAATCATCAAATATTGGTGTTAGTCTCCTTTCGCAACTTGTCTCACCAAAAGACTTTTTCTTAAAACAACGTGAATTTGGTTTTGGTATGCCAACAGGTATTGAACTGCCTGGTGAAGCAGCGGGTTACATTGATAAACCCGCAAACCTAAAACCGCTCCGTTTTGCTAATATTGCGTTTGGTCAAGGTGTGCGGGTCACCCTCTTACAATTAGCTATGGCTTATCTGAGCATTGCAAATGATGGTGAACTCTTAAAACCCTATCTGGTTAAAGAAATTCGTAATCAAAATAAAGTTGTTATGTGTAATAAACGGACGGTAGTTCGACGAGTCCTGTCCTCTGAAAATGCTCAAATTATCAAAGAAATTCTTGCTGGTGTTGTAAATCAAGGCACTGGTCGCGCTGCTGCGTTAAGTGGCTTTCAAGTCTGTGGCAAAACCGGCACTGCTCAAAAAATCGAACCGAATGGCACTTATTCTGCAACCCGTTCGGTTATGACTTTTATTGGCTTCTTCCCTAAAGAAAATCCGAAATATCTCATTGCCGTCATGATTGACGAACCTAAAATCTCACGTTTCGCGGGTGAAGTAACTTGTCCCTTATATCGCTCGATTGCAGAACAGATTATCCAACTTGACAATCCCCATTACAAACCCAATGCTAATCTCTTAACCATGAACCAATGATAATATGAAAACCCTAAACCAATTACTTAAAAGTATTTCCTGTGATGTAAATGGTAATACCAATCAGCAAATTCAAGGTATTGCTTATCATTCAAAGCTGGTAAAAGATAACTATCTCTTTGTCGCTTTAAACGGCACTCAAACATCTGGCAATAAATATTACGAGCAAGCTATTGCTAATGGTGCGATTGCGTTTGCTTCTGACAACAAAAAAATCTTACACCAAGCAAAAAACAAATATCCCCACATTACTACAATCTATACATCAAAACCCGCGCAATTTTTAGCCCGAGTTGCTAATTATTTCTATGACTATCCTGACCGAAAACTCACTTTGATTGGAATCACGGGGACCGATGGTAAAACTACTACTTCCTATCTCATTAAATCAATTATTGAAACCAGCGGTAAAAAGACCGGTCTCATTGGCACCATCAATTATTATGATGGCAAAAACTACTTACCAGCTCCTAACACAACTCCCCAAAGTTTAGATTTCATTGCATTTCTTGATAAACTAATAAAGCATAAAATCAAATATTGTATCAGTGAAGTTTCATCTCATGCTTTGGCATTAGACCGAGTTTATGACTTAAAGTTCAAAATTGCTATTTTTACTAATCTTACCAAAGATCATCTTGATTTTCATAAAACAATTAAGAACTATCAAGATGCTAAACTCAAACTCTTTCGCAATCTCAGTGCCGATGCCTATGCGGTTGTTAATTATGATGACCCGTTATCAGTTCGCATTACTAAAAATACCAAAGCCCAAGTTTATTATTACTCATTAGCTAACAAAGTTGATTTCTATTCTGAAATCATTACGATGAATCAAGATAAAAGCAAAATCAAAGTCTATCTACCCAAACACAAAACTCCCCTCTCGTTAACCTTAAAACTTCCTGGTGAACATAATATTGCTAATGCTCTTGCTGCGATCGCTACAGCATATCTGTTAAAAATCAAAAACCATACCATTCAAAAAGCATTTACTAAGCTCAAGCCTATTCCTGGTCGCCTTCAAAAAATAAAAGCTCCTGGTGGTTTTAATATCTATATTGACTATGCGCATACGGAACGGGCACTAATCAATGCTCTCAAAACCTTACGTAGTATAACCAGAGGTCGAGTCATTGTGGTCTTTGGTTGCGGGGGTAATCGCGATAAAACTAAACGACCCAAAATGGGTTGTGCGGCAAGCAAACTGGCTGACTATGCTATTATCACTTCTGATAACCCGCGCTTTGAAGACCCTAATTGTATTATCCAAGACATTATTAAAGGCATCAAAAAGCAAAATTATGAAATCATCGTGGACCGTAAAGAAGCAATTGCCCGAGCTTTAAAACTTGCTCAAAAAGATGATACGATTTTACTCGCAGGTAAAGGTCATGAAGACTATCAAATCATTGGTGATAAAAAGATACCATTTTCAGATTATCTAATAACCAAAAAACTATTAAAACAAATATGTTAGCTCAAATATTATATAATTTAAAAGACTATTTTAGCCCGTTCAATCTCTTCCGCTATATCACTTTTCGAGCTGCTTATGCTGGCGCCTTTTCACTCATTTTTTCGCTTGTCTTTGGCAAATGGTTTATTGCCAAACTCAAAAAGATGGCAATCGGACAGAATGTTAGAGAAGAAGTGCCCCAAAAACACAAACTCAAAACAGGCACACCAACTATGGGTGGCATTCTCATTCTCTTTGCCATTATTTTGGGACTGCTCTTTTTTGCTGACTTATCCAACACCAATATGCTATTAGGTCTATTTATTCTTATTACTTTTGGCTTACTTGGCTTTTATGATGACTATAAAAAAGTCCGTCTTGGTAAACCCCGGGGAATTAATAAACGCACCAAAATCTTCTTCCAAGTCCTCTTCTCACTCGTCGTAGCATTGGTCTTGTATTATAAGCCAATCAATCCGGAAATAAAAACCATTACTAATTTTATCTTTTTTAAGAACATTCAGATTGACTTTCGTATCTTCTACATTCCCTTTGTTGTGGCTGTAATTTTAATCACTTCTAATGCGGTCAATCTTGCTGACGGACTGGATGGTCTGGCCAGCGGTCTATTAGGGATATCATCCGCTAGCTATGGTGTTTTAGCGTATGTGGCTGGTAACATCAAAATCGCCGAATACTTAAATATTATCTATGTCCGAGGGGCTGGTGAAATTACTGTCCTTGCCTTTGCTATTCTTGGGGCGACTTTGGGATTTCTCTGGTTTAATACCTTTCCTGCTCAGATCTTTATGGGTGATACTGGCTCATTGCCATTAGGAGCAATCATTGGGTTTATGGCAATCGCAGTGAAGCAGGAGTTTTTATTAATATTTGTCGGTGGGGTCTTTGTGCTCGAAGCTTTGACTGTTTTTATCCAAGTTGTCTATTTCCATCTAACGCGTGGCAAACGCATCTTTCGCATGGCACCGCTTCATCACCATTTTGAGCTCTGTGGTTGGCAAGAACCAACGATTGTTGTGCGCTTCTGGATTTTAGCAATCTTATTAGCAATTTTTGCAATTTCAACCTTAAAGATCCGATGAAAAAAACAAACTTAACTAAAACAGCAATCGTCGTCGGTTTTGGTAATGTCGGGCAACTGGTCAGCAAGTATTTAATGAAAAAGAGTTTTCAAGTCTATGTTTATGATGACAATACTAAAGCATTCACAAGTAAAGAAAATCGCAAAATCACAAGCCATCAATTATTTCATAAAATCAATCCCCAAAAGCCAATCCTACCCGTCATCAAACCTGAATTTGCCATTGTCAGTCCAGGCATTACGCCATCGCATTCATTCTTAAAAACTTTAGCGCGTCATCATATCCCAATGCTTGATGAGATTGAATTCACTGCTCAATATATCTCTCAACCAATTATTGCGATCACGGGCACCAATGGCAAATCTACCGCAACCGTCTTGTTGGCTAAATTTTTAAGCACCGCTGGTTATCGTGTCTTTTACGGCGGTAATTTAGCACCTGGTAAACCATTTATTAGTGGTCTTTTTCAAAAACCAAAAGACTATTATGTTATTGAAATCTCTAGTTTTCAATTACAACGGTGTTATAAGTTTCATCCCTATATCGCCATCATTACTAATATCACCGCAGACCATCTTGACCGTCACCAATCATTAGCCGATTATCAAAAGACCAAACTCCGCATTGCTCAAAATCAAACACCTAATGACTTTTGTATTCTCAATTATGATGATAAAGTCTCTATGGCTATCAAAGACCAAATCCCATCCCAACACATCTATTTCTCTGTAAAACACCAGACCAATGGTGCTTATCTCAAAAATGAACAAGTCATTTACTACGATAATGAAAAAATCATTGAGCTCAGTGATATCAAACTCTTTGGCAAACACTATTTAGATAGCATTCTTTCAAGTATCAGTGCCGCCAAACTCCTCTCGGTTGATAATGCGAGCATTACAAAAGTCCTGCAACAATTCAAAGGTCTACCCCATCGTTTAGAAGTCGTCCGTCACCTTCGGGGTGTTACTTATATTAATAATTCAATGTGCACAAATCCCACTGCAGCCAGTGCAACTTTACGCTCGTTCTCAAATCCAGTAATTCTAATCACAGGCGGGAAAGAAAAAAACTTACCCCTCGATGAATACCTTAAGACGATTATCCAAAAAGCAAAATATGTGGTTTTATTTGGTGAGAACACAAACAAATTAGCAACCCAGCTCAATCGCCTACATTATCATAATTATCAAACTGCCCTGAATTTAAAAGATGCCGTTAAAATTGCCCAAAAGCAGGCTCAAAAAAATGATACGATTCTCTTTTCGCCTGGCTTTGCTAGTTTTGATGCGTATCAAAATTTTCAAGAACGCGGTAATGCGTTTATAAAAATTGTTAGCCAACTAAAATAAACATATGGCAACTAATCCGTATCTCCAAATTTATCATGATTCTTCAATAAAGAACCGACTGCAACGGCAACTCACTTCAATTGATTTACCACTTTTAATTACAGCCATCATACTCACAATGGTCGGTCTGGTAATGATTTATTCAATTACTCTTTATTCCGGCAATGCTTATTTTATTAAACAAACGGTGCGCGTGCTCGTTGGACTTTTTGCCTTGATTATTGCAGTCAATGTTCCCCACTCAATTTATCAAGGTAAACTTCGTCACATTTTACTGATCTTTACGATAATTATGCTTATCTTAACACTCACTGTCGGTAAACAAGTTGCCGCAGTAAAACGCTGGGCTTATTTCTTCCAACCCGCAGAAATTGCTAAATATGTTTTAATCATTTGGCTAGCCGGATATTTCAAAAATCAGCAAGAACAGAAAATCAAGCAAACTCAAAACCCAAAATCTTTCTTCAGCGGTTTTCCATTAATTCCTTTAGCAGTTGCCGCAATCATCATAATCCTCTTATTATTACAGCCTGCGATTGGTACTAGTTTTATACTTACGCTCACAACTCTTTTTATTTTATTTGTCGGCGGTGTCAAATTCAAACATCTCTTATTAATCTCATTAGCCGGCCTATCCTTAATTGTCGTAACGATTATCACGGTCCCGTATGCGAAAAAAAGATTTGTTGAATTTCGAAATGGTATCACTTATCAACAAAAACAATCGAGAATTGCTATTGGTTCGGGTCATATTTGGGGTAAAGGACTTGGTGAAGGAAAACAAAAATTCTATTTTCTCCCCAAACTCCACACCGATTTCATCTTTTCTGCGATAGCGGAAGAATTTGGGCTTTTAGGTAGTTTGTTTGTACTAACAATTTTTTTCATTATGTTTACTCGTGGTATAAGTATTGCTTTTGCCACGAATGATTTATTTAGTAAAGTATTAGCGTTTGGAATTACCATTGTTCTCATCCAATATGTTATGGTCCATTTGGCTGTTGCGCTTGCTTTAATACCCACGACTGGGCAACCATTGCCATTTATTTCTTATGGTGGTTCCGCATTAGTGACTAATTTATATGCCATTGGCATAATTCTTAACATTTCCCGATTTCGGAGAAAACATTATGGCCAGAATTTTAATCGCAACTGGCGGCACGGGCGGACATATCTACCCGGCGCTCGCAGTTGGTGAACATTTACGTAAACTCAATATGCAAGTAATCTTTTTAGTCCGCAATAATAAATTTGACATTGAACTTATCAAACATCATCAGTTCCCTTACTGTACGCTACCAACCAGTGGTTTCTTTAATAAAAAGTTTTTCCAACTTGTGTTGTTTTTTATAAACTTTATCCGTGCTCTGTTCATCTTTCCGTATTTACTTATTAAAATAAAACCCGATGCAATTTTAGCAAGCGGTAGCTTTAGCAGTTTAATTCCTGTTTTATGGGCAAATCTCTTAAAAATTCGTTATTTCCTTTTAGAACAAAATCGCATTCCTGGTCGGTTCAATAAATACTTTTCGCGCTGGGCACGAGAAGTTTATCTGGGTTTTCCTTTAGCAATCAAACTAAAAGGCAATTTTATCTATACCGGTAATCCCTTACGGACAACAATCACGACTACTCCAATCAAGCCGACCTGCTTGCGTAAAACCATTTTAGTTTTAGGCGGCAGTCAGGGAGCTCAGTTCTTAAATCTTCATGCGGTGGAATTAGCGGCACTTTTAGCGGATTATCAATTTATCATTCAAACTGGTCAAAAACACTACGAACAGACTAAAAAATTAGTAAAATCTAATAATTGTCAATTGATTAGTTTTACGCCCCATCCAGAAGAATTATATCAACAAGCAAATGTTGTTATAACCCGTGCTGGCGGGATGGTTTTATCAGAAATATTATTTTTTGGTATCCCATCCATTGTCATACCCTATCCATTTGCCACAGATAATCACCAAGCAGCGAATGCTCAATTTTTATCCCACAATAACGCTGCTATCATCTTAAACCAACCCCGCCAGCAGGGGTTATCTTTAGAGTTTTTAGAGAAACTAAAAGATACTTTACTAACCCTCTTAAATGACACTTCCCGACTCAATGCAATGTCTCAAGCAGCCTTGAAACTCGCCCCGCTCAATGCTGCTCAAACGATCGCACAAAGGATTAGTTTATGTTTGCCCGAATAAATCATATTCATTTTGTTGGTATCGGTGGTGCTGGTATGTCCGGTCTTGCGATAATATTAAAAAACCTTGGATACCATGTGACAGGTTCAGATCTCGTCCGCACTTCGCTTACTGAACACTTACGCCAATTGGGTATTAAAGTTGCTTATCGCCATCACGAGCAAAACTGTTACGGTGCTAATGTTGTTGTCTATTCAACTGCAATCAACAAGCACAATCCAGAAATCCAATATGCCTTAAAACATAAAATACCCGTTATCCCCCGGGCTGAAATGTTAGCTGAATTAATGCGCGTAAAATTTTCTATTGCGGTTTCTGGTACGCATGGCAAAACCACAACTACTTCATTAATCAGTGCGATTTTAGAACAAGCCCAGCTCCATCCTACGATTATTATTGGCGGTAAAGTTGTTGGTCTTAATTCAACCGCTAAACTTGGCAAAAGCGAATATTTAGTTGCAGAAGCCGATGAAAGTGATCGTTCATTTTTACTTTTGTATCCAACTTTGGCTGTGATTACCAATATTGAAAGAGAACACCTTGACTACTATAAAAATATTCAAGAGATTAAAAATGCTTTTATTGAATTTGCCAACAAAGTCCCGTTTTTCGGTTCGGTTATTGTCTGTCATGATTGTCCCCAAGCACGAAATATCCTTCCCCACTTGAAAAGAGAAGTCATAACCTACGGCTTAACGAAACAAGCAATGGTCTATGCTCAAAACATTCAACTCAATAATTTTAATTCGCGTTTTACGGTTTTTTATAACCATACGAAATTCAATTGTCAATTAAATTTAGGGGGCGAACATAATATTCAAAATGCTTTAGCTGCAATTTGCGTTGCCTTAAAACTCAAAATCCCCATCCCCACCATCAAAAACGCATTAGCAAATTTCCAAGGTATTGAACGACGTTTACAATTCAAAGGCAGGAAAAATAATATTACTATCTATGACGATTATGGTCATCATCCAACTGAAATTAGAGCCACCCTGCAAACCTTAAGAAACGCTTATCCCCAACAACGCATTATCACCGTCTTTCAACCCCATCGTTACACTCGTACTAAACTCCTTGGCAATGATTTTGGTAAAGCCTTTAATCATACCGATCTTCTGATCATCACTGATATCTATGCGGCTTCCGAGAAAAAAATACCCAAGGTCAGTTCCCAAATCATAGTGGATGCTATCAAAAAACAAAACCAATTGCATCCCCAAGTAATCTATAAAAAAACTTTTGCCGAGATCGTTAATTATCTTAAGGCCAATATTAAACAAAATGATGTCATTATAACTTTAGGTGCAGGTAACATATGGCAAGTTGGCGAGACACTCTTAAAGACATTATAAACACTCAAAGTTCACGAGTTTATTTTGACCGTGCACTCAAGCATTATTCTACCTTTCAGATCGGTGGCCCTGCGGAATGTTTAATCATTGTGAACAGTATTCAAGATTTAATTAATATTATTAAATTTGTTAACAAACACAATTTACCGCTCTATACCATTGGCAATGGCTCAAAGATCCTCTTTCCATCCCAAACCTTAAGTGGTATCACCATCAAACTCGGTAAACATTTTAATTATATTCGCGAACGTAATCAGCAAATCGTTGTTGGTGCTGCAACTCCCTTATCAAAAATCATTAATTTTACATCCAATCACTCTTTAAGTGGTGTTGAATTTTTAGCAGGAATTCCCGCAACTTTGGGTGGAGCTTTATTCTGTAATGCAGGAGCTTTTGGCCATGATATTGGCAGTCGCGTTGTAACTATCAATGGTATCAATAACTATGGTGAAGAAGTTCAATTAACCCGTAAAGACTTAAATTTCACATATCGACAAAGCAATCTCCAATCAAATTTTATCATCACGGAAGCCATTCTTGAATTAGCACTTAAAGATTCAAAATTAATTAGACAAGACATTGCTTATTATCTCAAATATCGTCAACACGCTCACCCATGGGGTGCATCGGTCGGTTCGATCTTTAAAAACCCCCGTGACCAACATAATCAAACAATTCCTGCTGGGAAACTTATTGAACAGGCGGGTTTAAAAAAAATGCGTTGCGGCGATGCTGAAGTTTCATCGCACCATGCTAATTTTATTATCAATAAAAAAAATGCTCGTGCTCGTGATGTCTACGAGCTTATTCAAATCATAAAAAGTATAGTGGAATTAAAATATAAAATAATTTTACAAGAAGAGATACAAATTTTTCCTAAATATGTGGAGGTAAAAAAATGGCAAAATCAAAAAGAACAATAGGAATTGACATTGGCACGACTAAGATCGCCAGTGTCATGACCGAATATGATCAAAATGGTCGTTGTCGCATTGTTGGCACGGCGATGTCAAGTGCTGATGGTTTTCGTAATGGTTTAGTGATCAATTTAGAAAAAGCGGTTTCATCCGTTGCGAATTGCATCGAACAAATCCAACAATCAACCAATATTTCACCACGAAACTGTCTTATTAATGTTGGTATTTGTGGCGATTATATAAAATATATCAATAGTGTTGGCAATATTTCAGTAAAAAACTCATCCCGCGGTATTACAAATCGAGATATAGAAGAAGTGCTTCAACAAGCCCAAACTATAAAGTTGCCACCCGATGAACAAATTATTCACCTCTTTCCAATCCAATATATTGTCGACGGTCAAAAAGGTATTCGCAATCCCCTTGGTATGTTTGGTGTTCGTTTAGAAGTCGAAGCATTGTTAGTGATGGGCACAATAACCGCGTTAGAGAATATCGAACGTGTTTTAGAACATTTAGATTTAAGGATTAATTCACTCATTCTCCAACCCCAGGCCATTGCTAACCTTGTTGCTGAACCCGAAGAACTTAATTTAGGTGTCGCGATTGTCGATTTAGGCGGCATTACTAATATCGCAATTTTCAAAGACGGTGTTTTACGCTATTACAAAACCATTCCATTGGGAGGTGATAATGTAACGAAAGATATCTCAATTTGCTTGCGGACACCTTATAAAAAAGCGGAAGAAATCAAAAAACTCTATGGCGCTGCTACAATCAGTCATATTCAACATGATCAACCAATTGTAATTGATGATATAAATGGTCGTATTAACAAACAAATATCCCAAAGGTTATTAGTAACCATTATCGAGCCTCGAGTTGAAGAAATCTTCCAATATATCGATTTGGCGATCCGTGAAGCTGGTTATGCGGATCTCTTACCGGCTGGGGTTATTTTAACTGGTGGCACATCGCTTTTATCAGGCATTGCGACGGTTGCCGAACAAGTATTTCGCTTACCTGTAAAAATTGGTCGTTTGCTGTATGCTGACGAAAATGAAGTACTTGATCCCAATTATCTGACAGCAGTTGGGCTCGCTAAATATGCGATGCACAATAACGAATTCTATCTTAAACCAATGCGAAGACCGTTGAGGAATGTTTTAGAAAAAGTTCGTGAATTTTTTGCATGATGTCAATAAATTTTATAAAAAAATATCAATAAAGGAGAAAAAATGATTGAACCAGTTGAAGAAAAAAATTTAGCAAAGATCGCCGTTGTTGGCATTGGCGGTGCAGGCAATAATGCAATTAATCATATGATTGAAGCTAAACTCACAAATGTTGAATTCTTTGCGATTAATACGGACCTGCAAGCATTATCCATGAATTTAGCGGAAAATCGAATTCAAATTGGGGCGCAACTCACCGGTGGATTGGGTTCAGGTGGCAATCCTGATTTAGGTCGTAAGGCTTGCGAAGAAACTTTAGATACGATAAAACAAATCCTTACTGGTTATGATATGATTTTCTTAGCGGCAGGTGAAGGTGGTGGAACCGGCACCGGCGCAACTCCATTAATTGCAGAAGTCGCTAAAACTCAGGGTGCGATTGTAATTGCAGTCGTAACGAAACCATTTGAGTTCGAAGGCAAAAATCGAATGCAACAAGCTCTCAATGGCATTGAACAACTCCGAGAAAAAGTCGACACCCTCATTGTCATACCCAACCAAAAATTGATCGCCAACTACCCCCATATCTCTTGTTTTCAAGCATTTCGCTTAGCTGATGATGTATTACTTAATGCGGTAAAGGGAATTTCCGACTTAATCACAAAACCCGGTATGATTAACATCGACTTTGCGGATGTTCGTAATGTTATGTTAGAAAAAGGTGGCGCTTTAATATCAAGTGGTGTTGCGAGTGGTGATGGTCGAGCAACAGAAGCTGCTCATCAAGCAATCTCTTCACCTTTAATTGAAGAAACAAACATCGAAACCGCAACTAAAGTCCTCTTAAACATCTCGGGTGATGAAAAAATGACTCTCCAAGAAGTACATGAAGCAGCAACTATCATCCATCAAGCCACTAATAAGAATGCGGATATTCGCTTTGGCGCCAGTCATGACAAAACCCTCAAAGATACGATTCGAGTCACCGTCATTGCAACCGGTATCGAAGAATCGTTACCGCGACCCAAGGATTTTGTCGATATTTTAGCTATGACCGAAGATACCCTGCTTGTCAATGGTCGATCAGTTAAATCCAATAAAGAAAATTTAGAGATCCCGACTATTATTCGAAGACAAATTGACTAATAAATAATTTATTTAATTTTTATTCTTATTCATAAACGGCGATAATAAATCAATTGGTACCGGAAAGATAATCGTGGAATTCTTTTCGGTGGCAATCTCGGTCAAAGTTTGTAAAAATCGCAATTGCACTGAAATCGGCGTTTGTGCCAACACGGTTGCGGCTTGTTGTAATTTTTCAGCAGCTTGATATTCACCATCAGCGTGAATAATCTTTGCCCTTCGCTCTCTTTCAGCTTCTGCTTGTCGTGCGATTGCTCGGCGCATCGTTTCGGGAATATCCACATGTTTAATTTCAACTAATGACACCTTAATGCCCCACGGATCGGTTTGTTCATCAATGATTTTCTGTAGCCGATGATTGATAAGCTCTCGTTTTGTTAATAAATCATCGAGTTCATATTCACCTAACACGCTGCGCAGTGTGGTTTGGGCAATCTGTGATGTTGCATATTGATAGTTTTCGACCTCGGTTATGACTTTCGCGGGGTCAATGGGACGAAAATACGCAACGGCATTAACGCTCACGGAAATATTATCACGGGTAATAACATCTTGGGGTGGCACATCTAAAGTGACAACTCGTAAACTAACTTTTACCATCCGATCAATAAACGGTATTAGAATTATCAGTCCCGGTCCTTTCACGCCGATTAATCTTCCCAATCGAAAAACAACTGCTCGTTCGTATTCTCTTAACACTTTGATCATCGACGAAAAAACAATTAATATAAAAATAATTAAAGCAATTATTAAATACATTGTATCCTCCTTCTTATTTAGAGTTTTTATATTTCATTTATTTGTCAATTTTCTCATCATATTGAGATTGTTGCAATAAATTTCTTATCGCAATCAATTCTTTTTGAAGAAATAATAAATCTTTCTTATTTATATTTATTTTGTTTACTTTATTAACCTTATTATTTTTCTTAAGCTCAGCCAATTTCTTTTTAATGCCTGCTAAGGTCAGTTTTTCATTATAGCGAAGATGTTTAATCATCATTAATTGGTCAAGATCTTCTTGGGTAAATATTTTCTGACCTGATGAATTTTCTTTTAACTTCATTTTAAATTCCTCACGCCAATATTTCAAAGTATGTATTGGAATATCTAAAAGTCGACTTGCCTGTTTTAAAGTATAATATTTTTTATTAATCATGGTCATGGAATGTTTCTTTTTTAAGTGGTCTTTGCATTAGTCGTTTTATACTTTGTTTTAAATTTGCATTATTATATAAAATTTCTGTAATCTCTGCAATAATTGGTAATTCCAGTCGCATTTTATTACTCATTTTCTGAACCGCCATCGTCGTCGTATATCCTTCAACCACGCCATTAAAAGACTGTAATGCCTCTTGAACCGAAAAACCTTGGCCAATCTTTTCACCAAATAAGCGATTACGGGAATGCGCAGAATAGGCGGTAACCATTAAGTCGCCAATTCCTGATAAACCGGTAAAAGTCATTGGATTAGCATTGTAAGCAATCCCAAAACGAATCATTTCTGAAAGTCCTCGTGTGATAATGGCTGCTTTGGCATTATCACCTAAATTAAGACCGTCGCAAATACCTCCGGCAATAGCTAATACATTTTTTAAAGCGCCACCCAACTCAACACCCGCTACATCATTTTGTCGATAAATGCGTAACTGATCACTCGCTAAAATCTCTTGAATGAATTGAGCCGACTCATTGTCTTCCGCCGCTACAACCAACGAAGTTGGCTTTGCCAGTAACATATCATAAGGAATCCCGGGTCCTGCTAAAACAACAATTTTTAGGTCAGGATAAAATTCTTTTAGAACCATTGACATTCTTTTATAGGTATTATTTTCCAGTCCTTTCATCGCACTTACTAAAATTGGCTTTTTGGTATTAAAATGATAGGTCGCTAAATTGATTAATACTGTCCGTAAGACCTGAGCTGGTACCGCAAAGAAAATAATATCAGGGTTATCTAAGACTCGTTCAACTTCATTACATATCGTTATCTCTTTAGAAATTGTGATATTCGGCGGTAATTCAGGTATTATGTGTTTTTCATTTATAAATTGAAGCCGTTCCTCTATCAATTCTAACATTAAAATATCATAATGCTTTTGCCATAATCCTAAAGCTAAAGTAATTGCCCAGCGACCAGCGCCAATAAAACTTATTTTCATTCAACTAATCTTTTCATTAAACTATCTTGATTCCCGCTAATTTGCATATTCAGTAATCTCATTTCGGTAAACGAAAAAATTTGGCTCGGTCAATTTTCGGTTCCGTACCATTGATTATTCTTTTAATATTATCGCGATGTCGTAAAATAATCAATAAGGCGATTGCAATTGTAATTATTAAAATCAATTGCTCTTGGGGGTAAAGTAAAGCAACACTAATTGGTAAGGAAATTGCCAATGCCATTGAAGCTAATGACACATACGCAAAAAGCAATGCGACAATTATAAAAACGACTATCCCAACCAAGAGTGACCACGGTATCAAGGCAAGAATCACGCCAATTGTGGTCGCCACTCCTTTGCCACCTTTAAAACTAAGCCAGGGTGTAAAACTATGTCCTAAAATGGCTCCTAAACCAACCATTATTGGAATCGCTTCCAATTGTGCTGCGAAAACCACTGGCAATAACCCTTTGGCAATATCTAAAATTAGCACTGGTATGGCATATTTAAGACCCACTACTCGTCGGACATTATTAAAACCAATGTTCTTACTTCCATATTGTCTGATATCAATGCCTTTTAACTTGGCAATCAAATAACCGAACGGAATGCTACCGAAAATAAAACCAACAAATAATGAAAAGAAGTAATTAATTAAAAAATTATTCTGAAAAGGGAATATCACTAATAAAAACATCCTTCCTCTTCCCCCTTCCCTTAATATCCTTCAATAAAATTTCTGATTAAGTTTTTTGAAAACGGCTTTTCATGCCGAATTCAACCATTTCCCGTAGCGCTCGAGCATCAAAAGCATTTGCTAACGCAGTTTCGAAAGTAATCTTACCCGCTCGATATTGTTCTGCCAAAGCGCTGTCGAAAGTACAACTTCCTTCGGCAACTGAGGATTGAATTGCTGAGGGTAAATGCTCAATTTTTCGTTCGCGAATTAAATTTCTAACTGCCGGGGTTGCGATCATAATTTCAAAAATACCGATTCGCCCTCGACCAGTTGCGCGAGGTAATAGTCGTTGAGCAAAAATTGCTAAAAGCGATATTGAAAACTGAATCCGAATCTGATCTCGAATCTCAGGTGGAAAGACATCGATAAAACGAGTTACTGTTTCTGCAGCATTGGTTGTATGTAAAGTACCAATTACTAAATGACCTGATTCGGCAGCCCAGATCGTTGCTTCCGCAGTCGCGACATCTCGAATCTCAGCGACTAAAATTACATTCGGATTAGAACGCAATCCCTTCATAATCGCTTCTCGGAAAGATGGCACATCAACACCTACTTCCCGTTGGGTGATGAGTCCGTTTTTATGGTTGTGTACAAATTCAATCGGGTCTTCAATGGTCAAGACATGACGGGGACTTTCTAAAATATAATCTACAAAAGTTGCTTGCGTTGTGGTCTTGCCCGAGCCGGTCGGACCAGTTACTAAAATTAAACCATGCGGTCGGTCTAAAAGATTTTTAATCCGTGATATTTGATTGGGCAAAAAACCAATCTCTTCAAAGGGTAAAATTTTATTCGGAATCAGTCGTAATGCTAATCCATAACACCCTTTCTGCCGATAGATCGCAACTCGAAATCGTGCTATGCGTTTATAATCCAAACTAAAATCCGCACCCCCGTCCTCCGAAATGAGATGCTTAATTTGCGGCGCACTCTCGACCGTAATGTCTTTAATCTTTTCTGTAAATTCAGGATTTAAAATTGCTGATTTCTCAAGTGGTCGTAATACCCCATCAATACGTAAAACTGGCGGTAAGCCAACTGTCAAATGCAGGTCGGAAGCATTCCTACGAATACATTCATCTAATAAATATTCAAAATACCGTTCTTCTTCACTTTTCGTAGTAATCATAAAAATTTTATAATATCATTAATACTTTCACAAAATTATATCAACAATATTATATGTGCGACTATTGTTATGTCAAGACTTTTATAAGAATAAGTCATAAATATTGACTTTTAATATTTATCCGCATACACTAAATAAGATAATTATGAAAATTGGTCTTCCCCGAGCCCTGTTTTACTTCCGCTATGGTAAGTTTTGGGAGCATTTTTTTCTAAACCTTAATATTCCTATCGTGGTCTCTCCGCCCACCAACCAACAAATATTAGATATCGGACTTAAACAAGTAAACAGCGAAATCTGTCTTCCTGTTAAAATCATTTGTGGACATTTAGATTGGCTTAAAGGAAAGGTTGATGCAATATTCTTACCGCGAATTACTCAATTAAATCATGGTCTATATACCTGTCCGAAAATGATTGGGATTGTTGATATTGCTCGTTTACTAATTGGTAATGAGTGTCTAATCCTCGCACCTCAAATTCGTAATCATTTTCTTTTTGCCCATTATCTCTTTGGCATTCGTCTTGTAAAAAATCCTTACTCAGTTTATAAAGCAATAACCAAAGCCCTGCCCTTTTTAGAACATCGCCCCTTAACTACCTTAAATCAGAAACCCAAAATCTTACTATTAAGTCATTTTTACAATTTATCGGACGATTTTATCAGCCAAGATATTATTCGTACTTTAGAAAACCAAGGTTTTATGATTATCACCAAAGAAGATCTCCCTGTAGAAATTCTTAAGTCCGATCGTGGTTTTAGTAAAAATATTCGTTGGGTTTATGAGCGAGAATTATATAATGCTTTTCAATATTCACTTGATAAAGTCGCTGGTATTTGCGATATCATCTCATTTGGTTGTGGACCTGACTCACTCATTGCCGAAATTATGCAATCCCAAGCCCAAAAGCAGAACATCCCATTTTTACAAATCGTTCTTGACGAACATACTTCTAAAACTGGGCTTATTACGCGTTTAGAAGCGTTTAGTGAAATTATCAAACGCAGACAGGTATGTCAAAATTAAAAATTCATAACCTTAAGATTAGTAAAATCTAACATTTCTCTTATGAAAGTTGCTTTTCCTTATCTTGGGTATGATACGATTGCCTTAAAAACCTTTGTTAAAAATCTCGGTGCTGAAGTTGTCTTACCCCCGCCATTAACCGATCGAACTTTAGCATTAGGCACAAAATATGCACCTGAACTTATCTGTTTACCCTTTAAAATTACTTTAGGCAATTTAATTGAAGCGTTAGAAAGCGGTGCCGATACCCTTTTTATGGCCGCCGGTGCGCGAAAGTGCCGATTTGGCTATTATCATTATCTCCAAGAAAGTATTCTTAAAACAATTACCAATCATCATCGATTTTATGCAATCAGTCAATATACACCAATAGAATTCATTTTCTCTAAAATACCACAAATCTTTTCAGTCTCTTCTGCCAAAGTCATTAGCGCTACTTACCTGTTATTTCAGCATGCTGCTTTAATCGACCGTTTTCGCAATTTTTTAAGAAAAGCTCGGGTCAACAATTATCAAAAATCACTCGACCAAGAAGCACAAGCATTGATTTGGTTAAATCAAATCCAGACTCTAAAGCAAATTAAAAAGACTAAAAAATTAATTGACGAGTTATTTAAAGATTCTCAAAGTATACCTAATGATACTATTAAGATTGGGTTGGTCGGGGAAATTTATATTATGCTTGAACATTTTGCCAATCATAATCTTGAAAAAGAATTAGGCAAAATGCAGGTGTTAGTATTAAGTCAGAGAAGTTTATATCGTCACCTAAAACATCTCCTCAAAATTGACTATTTACATTATAAATTCGAACGGCAGGCCCACCCCTATCTCTTAAATTCACCCGGTGGAGAAGCTATGACCACGGTAGGCGAAGCTCATTATTTTCTAAAAAATGATTGTGATGGTATTATTCACATCTATCCCTTTACTTGTATGCCTGAAAATATTGCCTTTGAAGCGCTCCAGAAAATAAGTGCGGACTTACAAAAACCAATCCTCTCTTTATCAATTGACGAACATACCTCACATGTTGGTTTATTAACTCGCTTAGAAGCTTTTGTTGATTTACTTAAAAGACGTAAAAAATCTACTAAAATTAAACAATTATGACCGAAGTTTATTTAGGTGTTGATGTTGGTTCTATTTCAACCAAAGGTGTTTTAATTACTCGCGACCGTCAAGTAGTAGCGCAAACCTATTTAGCGACCCAAGGCAATCCCTTACTTGCCATTAAGAACTTATTAAAATCTTTACAAGCTCAAGTTAAACATATCAAAGTTGTTGGAGTAGGCACGACTGGTTCAGCCCGTCGCTTAGCTGGTGTCATGATTGGTGCTGATGTCATAAAAAATGAAATCATTGCCCATGCATTAGCGTCGTCTTATTATTATCCTGAGACCCGTACAATCATTGAAATTGGTGGTCAAGATTCAAAAATCATTGTCCTCCAAGACCGCATTCCTATTGATTTTGCCATGAATAATGTCTGTGCAGCGGGTACCGGTTCCTTTTTAGAACATCAAGCAATTCGATTGGGTATTCCGATTCAAGAATTTGGCAGTTATGCTTTAAAAGCAAAAAATAAAATTACGATTGCCGGTCGCTGCACTGTCTTTGCCGAAAGTGATATGGTCCATAAAGCCCAATTAGGTATTGCGGTTGAAGATATTATTCAAGGGCTCTGTGATGCCATTGTCCGTAATTATCTTAATACTGTTGCCAAAGGTAAAAAAATTGAACCGTTAATTCTCTTTCAGGGTGGAGTTGCAGCAAATATTGGAGTTAAAACTGCCTTTGAACGAGCCTTAAATCAACTGGTGATTGTACCTGAACACTTTCTCACAATGGGTGCAATTGGTGCTGCCCTTATAGCTCAAGAACAACACCAAATGAAAAAAACAACTAATTTTGCCGGCTTTGAAATTGTCGAGCTTAATTTTACAACTAAAGCATTTCAATGTCCTGACTGCCCTAATAACTGTGAAATCATTGAGACCTATCGAGCCCAAAACTTAATTGATCGTTATGGTGACCGCTGTGGTAAATGGTCTGAAAGTATGTCCTAATGACAACTTAAAGACCGTTAGTTATAACTAACACCATTACCGACACAATTTTTATTCTAACCCATTTATAACCAATAATTAATATCAAAAATCAAGAAAAGAATGGTATAGTCCCCTCCTTGATCTTTGGTTGAGGTAATGAACATTTTAATCGATTCTCTTATAATTGCACACCTCCCATATTTATTTGCAGGTTATGGTTATAAATAGTCACTAATTCCAAAGATAATAATCAATATGACAAAATTAATAACTCCTCAAACCATACTTTTCAAATTCCTCCTATCTTCACTATAAAAATAAAGACAAACTTCAGAAATACAATCATCATCCACATTATTTTATGAGTAACAACCATCTAATCTTGACAGGATATTTTTTTTTAATATAATACAAAACTATGTTAAAAAATATTTATTTTTGGTGTATTATTTTAACAATACTAACTATTGCTTGTGATGGACCATTTCAGCCATTCGTTGCTTCAGTTGGTAAAGAATTAAATCCCATCAATGCTGGAGATATCTATATTTATGATGTTTACAGTGTAAATAGTTCCAGTTATGCTGGTGTCAGTAAGGTCGAGTGGATTTATGATGAAGATACGATAATTGATGGCGTTGTGATGTATCCGCAACACCGATATGCTTATAATCAATCCGGTGGTTTTGTCTGGTATTTACAGACTTATCATGCCCAAGATGATTTTGGTTTTTACAATTATCAAACCTATCCCCATGATGAATATCCAATTCCTTATCTTCGTTATCCCATTTATGTCGGACGCAAATGGCAACTAAAACGAAAAAATGGCTTTTTCTTACAAAGTTACAATCAGGTTAAAGGTGAAGTTTTATCTTTAGAAGATGTTGATTCTTATCAAGATTGTTGGAAAATCTCTTTAAAACTTTCTAACTCAGATGATGAAACCTATCCAGTTTGGGAAATTATCCAATATTATCAAAAAGACCTTGGCATGGTCAAAATGGAGTATACGGTTGGCAGTACTTATGTCCGACTCAGTTTATTAGAAAAAAGGAGTAGTAAAAACTAATTATGAATAAGCATCTTGTAATCATCGCGATAATTTTTTTAAGTATCATTTTAACGAATAATCTATATGCCGAAGGTAAAAACATTTCACTAAGTGCTAATCTCATTGCTTCAGTAGGTAGATTTTATTATGGGGCTGAATTTCATCTTATCAATATCGGCGTCGGTTATTACTATTCACCTGCTCCAAATAATGGGACTAAGGGTAGATATATACCTTTATATCTGATTAGTAAAAGCGATAAAGTAGAGTTTGGTTTCGGCTTTGATGTTACCTCCATTTTTACAAAAAAATCCAATAACAAATCTTCACCACAACCAACCGCTTATGAATTCTATACTAATTTCTATCCCATATCATTATTATCAATTGGTACTCGTTACTTTTGGTCTGCCGGTGGTTATCTCCCGAAAGGTCTCAGTTTTTCAGTAGGCTTACAAACACCTAATCTCTAAAAACACTCAATAAAAAACTAATTTTGGCTAAAAACTCTAAACGCTCCAGCCGATCGCGTGCTTCTCGTAAGTTTTGACCAATTACCACTACCCCATGCTTTGCCAAAAGAATCACATTACTATTAATTGCGCTTTGGGCTACTGCAGTAGCTAATTCTAAACTACCGGGCGGATAATTTTTAACATATCCAATCGCTCCCAAAGTCATCGCGGTCTCAGTCAATAAATTAACATCCAATTTTTTACCTAACACCGCATAGATTGTTGAATATAACGGATGCGCATGAATAATTGCATTAATATCATTTCGCTTTTGATAGATACCTAAATGCAGACGGTATTCAGTTGATGGTTTTATTTTAAGTTCTCTTAAATCCTTAATTTGCTCATTGAGTGATAATTTAATAAGATCCCTACTTTTAAGTTCACCTTTATTCACATTTCGAGCCGTAATTAACATTTCCTGTTTCGATAAACGCACACTCAGATTGCCGTCATTGGCAATAATATAACCTCTTTTGAAAAGAAATTTACCCAATTCAATTATTTCTCTTTTAATCTTTACAATATTCATTTGAAAAAGTTTAAGATTGCCGCGCTCATTTCATTCGCTCGCAATGACAAAAAAGGAAACACTGTCAGTAAGATTGCCACGCCTTCAGCTTGCAATGACTCTCCACCTCTCGTCTTTGCGAGGAGCGACAGCGACGAAGCAATCTTACAGCCGGTATTAAATAAACCTAAAATCATACTTTGTGTCCTTCTGTGTCTCTGTGTTATCTGTTGTCTTTAACCTTAAATTCATCTTTGTGCCCTTTTGTGTCTCTGTGTCTTTGTGTTATTGGCCGATACTATCCGATTTTTTCAAGACCATTCAGATATGGTCTTAATGCTTTGGGAATAATTACGCTACCATCTTTCTGTTGATTATTCTCAAGTAAGGCGACAAAAATTCTTGGGAAAGCAAGTCCTGAACCATTTAAAATATGGACGTACTCCAATTCATTGGACTGACGTCGCACGCGGATATTCGCACGACGGGCTTGAAAACTCTCGCAATTAGAAATCGACGAGACCTCCAGCCAGGCTTCACTGCCCGCTGCCCAGGCTTCAATATCATAAGTCTTTGCCGATTGAAAAGCCATTTCGCTTGCCGAGAGCAATTTAACCTGATAGGGAATTTCCAAAAGTTGCATTAACTCTTCCACATCGGCGCGCATCTTTTCATGTTCCAAATAAGAATCTTCTGGTTTGGTAAACTTAACTAACTCTACTTTATCAAACTGGTGAATTCGGATCATACCACGGACATCCTTACCATACGAACCTGCTTCCCGACGAAAACATGGTGTGTAAGCAGTATAATATTTGGGCAAGTCGTCTTCATTAAAACATTCATTGCGATGTAAATTAACTAAGGGTACTTCTGCGGTGGGGATTAAATAAAATGGATCTTGGCTACATTTATACATTTCATCTGCCAATTTAGGTAGCGCACCTGTATTAAAAAAACACTCTTCTAAGTTTAAGACTGGTGGCATAATTTCTGTATAGCCGTGTTTTTTAATATGGATATCCAAGCAGAAATTAATCAATGCCCGTTCCAGTTGTGCGCCGATTCCTTTATACAAGACAAATCGTGAACCTGCTAATTTAGAAGCCCGGGTGAAATCCAAAATGCCCAATGCTTCGCCCAAATCCCAATGCGCTAAAGGCTTAAAAGAAAATTCTGGCTTTTTACCCCAACTTGCAACAATTGTATCTTGATCGCTTACCGATTCATGAATCACATTTGGCAAAAACGAAAGTTTTGTTTCCAATTCATACTCAATTATTTTCAATTCCTTTTCTAACTCACTAACCTTTTGTCCCATCACTTTACATTCTTCAATTAAATCACGACACTCCGCCTTTTCTTTTTTCATAATTGCAACCTTTTCGCTCATTTGGCGATGGAGCATTCGATGATGGTCACGCATTTGGATTAACTCTCGTCGTTTATTATCAATTGCCAATATTGCATCTATGGAAACTTCTTCGTGCCGACGTCTTAACATCTCTTTTGCTAAAGTTGGATTATTACGGATAAACTTTAAGTCCATATCTTATTTGGGATACGCGTTAAGCGCTTCGGCTGTCTTTTGGAGAAATTCAATTCTTTGTCTTGCATCTTGGGGAATCACAAACGGTCTTCGTCCCCGACAATCAATAATAATACCAACCACACCTCCTTCAATCTCACTTTCAATCTCTTTACCCCGACCACCACCAACATCAAATCCCTTTTCAGGTTTTAAGATTGCTTTGGTTTTAACATTACCCATTGGAATTAATTTAATATCGCCATAATTGACTTGAACTTCTTGCTCTTGTTTTTGCTCGTCAGTAAACTTAACAGTTACACAGCGATTGCCTTGTCTTCCTTCACCAACCGGTGCAATACAAGTTCCCAGTTTCACTAAACAATCCTTCACAAACACTTCATTAGCGGCTTCGGGATGGACTTCAGTTAAAACGCCTAAGTGTGGCATCATAAAGATGCTATCTACAGCTAAACGCGTAACCCCTTCAGGTAAGAATGCATCAATCATCATTAACGCTGCCTGCACCCTTCTTGGCGCGTGCGATAAGATTCCACCCGAACCAACAATCAAATTCAAACTCATCATATTCACTAAAGTTTCTCCGGATAAAGTTTGGGCAAATGCATCAGAAATCGTTCGTTCTTGTTGGACACCTTTAAGACCCACTGCCATTGACTTATGTTGCTCTAATGCTAAACGTAATGCTTCCCGAGCGATTGCGTGTTCAATTTTCAGTTCTTGCAGGCTTGAGGGAATCGTGGTTGGTCGAATCATTTTATTACGGATGCGGTTACGCACATCTGAGGTAGCGATCTCAAAAGGAATCCAGCGCATAATATTATCTTCACCGGCTTCGGCCAAAACATTGGAAATACTATACGACATACCCAAATTAGCACTCACCGTACGATTAAAGATACCGCTAAAGACCGAGAAGACATCGGTTGTCGCACCTCCAATATCTACACCTAAGACATCAATCTTTTCACTCTTCCCAAGATTTTCAATCAGTAAACCAACTGCTCCCGGTGTTGGCATAATCGGGACATCAGTCCATTCCATTAATTTCTTATAACCCGGCGCGTGCGCCATCACATGTTCCATAAACAAATCATGAATCCGATGACGAGCGGGCAACAAATTCTCACGCTCTAAAACTGGTCGTAAATTTTCAACAATCACTAAAGCACTTTTATCTTGTAAGGTCTTTAATATTAATTCACGAGCATCTTTATTACCCGCATAAATTACCGGCAAATTATAGCCCGTACCAAATCGTGGTCGGGGGTCCGCAGCACGTATCAGCTCAGCTAATTCAACCACATGTGAAATCGTACCACCATCAATGCCACCGGATAACAAAATCATATCCGGTCGTAAATTTCTAATTCGTTCAATCTTTTCGTGGGGTAAGCGACCATCGTTGGAAGCAATTACATCCATCACAATTGCACCGGCACCTAAAGCTGCTCTGGCTGCACTTTCTGCGGTCATCGTTAACACAACACCTGCTACCATCATCTGCAAACCACCACCCGCTGAAGAAGTAGAAATATAGACATCAACTCCTTCTCGGTCGCTCTTTTTTGGTTTTATAATCTTTTCGCCTTCTAATATTACCCGTTCGGATAATTCCTCAACCTCTCGAATTGCATTTAAAACACCTCGGGTCACATCTTCAAATGGCGCTTCAACTGTGGTTGGTGCTTCACCGCGGGTTTTTAATCGATATTCACCATTAGCTTGCTTTTCAATTAAAATTGCTTTCGTTGTGGTACTACCACAATCAGTTGCTAAAATACGAGTTATTTTTTCTTTCTCCATAATCTTATCTCTCTTTACTTATTATTATCTTGACTATCCTTGTTGTCAATCTTTTTATGTTTCTTTGCTTTTTTCTCATCCTCTAACTTCTCAATGGCTCTTATTAATAATTCAATATTAGCACGATCTTCTAAAAGAACCGCAATTTCATTATAGGGACGGGCGGGGAAAACCGCAGCATAGATTGGTTGAAAAAATACCATCAATTGTGAACCAACAAACGAAATTGGTTTCGATGATTCCAAAAGCACAATTGCAACTGGTGTTAACCGTAAATCAACTACTTTCTGGGCGATTTTTTGAAAAATCTCGTCCCGTCGTTCGTTGGATACTTGCTCAATCATGGTTATATCTTTGTGTCTTAACAATCAATTCTCGTGATGCCTTTACTTCATCTAATCTGCGTACTGGTGTCTTTTGTGGGGCATCTTTAAGAAGCTGTGGATTTTCTTTTGCTTCTTTAGCAATCTCAATCATTGCTTCAATAAATCTATCAACTGACTCTTTTGACTCAGTCTCCGTAGGTTCAATCATTAGAGCTTCATGGACAATTAACGGAAAATAGACAGTGGGTGCGTGTAAGCCAAAATCAAGTAAACGTTTGGCAACATCTAAGGTCTTAATACCATATTGTTTAAGATTATCAGCTGAAAAAACGCATTCATGCAAACATATATCGGGATATGGTAAAAGATAATAATCGGCTAATATTTTACGGATATAATTGGCATTAATCACCGCACATTCCGATACCTCTTTTAATCCTAAAGCTCCGAGCATTCGTATGTAATTATAAGCTCTTACCATCACCGCAAAATTACCATAAAAACCATGCACCTTTCCAATACTATGCGGGCGATTATAGTTAAGTTTAAATTGATCCCCATCTTTTTCAATTATTGGTACCGGTAGATATTTTGCTAAATATTTTTTGACACCAATTGGACCAGCTCCTGGACCACCCCCACCGTGGGGTGTAGAAAAAGTCTTATGCAGATTAAAATGTATCAAATCAAAACCTGCGTCACCCGGTCGAAAATATCCTAAATAGGCGTTCATATTCGCACCGTCCATATAAAGTAAAGCGCCTTTGTTATGAACAAGTTCGACAATCTTAGCTAAATCCCGCTCAAACAATCCTAAAGTATTAGGCACTGTCAACATTATACAGGCAACTTCCTTATCTAAAGCCTTTTGTAAATTCTCTAAATCAACCATTCCTTGAGCATTTGATTTAATTTCCACTGCTTTAAAGCCTGAAAGTGTAACCGAAGCTGGATTTGTGCCATGAGCCGAATCAGGTATTAACACTTTGGTACGCTGTTCATTACGTTCTTCAAAATATTTGCGGACAATCATTATGCTGGTTAACTCCCCATGCGCACCGGCTGCCGGTTGGAGTGAAACCGCATCCATACCTGATATTTCTGATAAATATTCAGCCAACTCATACATCAGTTGTAAAGCACCTTGAATTGTTTCAATTGGTTGTAAAGGATGAATTGCACTAAACCCATCAATCCGACAAACATCTTCATTTACCTTTGGGTTATATTTCATCGTGCAGGAACCTAACGGATAAAATCCTTTATCGACATGATGGTTTAATATTGATAACTTAATAAAATGTCGGACGACATCTATTTCAGAAACTTCGGGTAAGTTTAATTGTTTTCGTAATTCTGCTTCGCTGATATCGTTAATTTGAAACTCTACATCTAATTTAGGTAAACTGTATGCTTTGCGATTGGGTTTGGAATATTCAAAGATTTCTGCTTCTAATTTATTCATCATATTTTTTCATCTGATGACATTCAATAAATCTACGAATTGAACGGTCATAAGTTTTTTCTATCTGCCGTGGAAAATAACAAGCCGGTAATTCGTTGTTCTGCCGATGATATTGAATACACTCACAACATCTTCCGCGACGGGTGCACATTTCATAAGTACAAGTACAATAGCGTTTGTTTCTAATAACTTGACATTCTCGGCTCATCTTAACTCCTTTAATATTTCTACATAACGGTCAAGTTCTTGTTTGGTTCTTTGTTCGCTTACTGCCACTAATAACATATTCTGCCAATCTTCATTAAAATTAGAAAGGTTAATGCCGGCAAAAATCCTTTCTTTAAGCATTTCCTGAATAATCTTTTTTGGCTCTATCGGCGTTTTAATCACAAATTCCTTGAAAAATGGCTGGTTAAAGGCTAAAGAATAACCATTGATGCTTTTGATTGCGTGGGCTAAATAATGACTTTTCGCATAACACTGTCGGCTTACTTCTTTTATACCTTCTTTACCCATTATTGAAAGATAGATCGTCGCCGCCAAAGCACATAATGCTTCATTCGTACAAATATTAGAAGTTGCTTTTTCTCGGCGAATATGTTGTTCTCGAGTTTGTAAGATTAAGACATAACCCGTTTTACCTTCAATATCAGTGGTCTTTCCAACTAAACGACCCGGTAACATCCGCACAAAATCTTTTCGGCAAGTAAGTATTCCTAATAAAGGACCACCCAGTGATGGAGGAATACCCAACACTTGCCCTTCGCCAACTGCAATATCTGCATCATATTGTCCTGGTGGCGCTAATAACCCTAATGATATTGGATCAACGCAGACAATTAGTAAGGCATTATATTTATGGGCAATGGTACTTAACTCTCGGACCGGTTCTAAAACACCATAGAAATTAGGATGTTGCACCAAAATTGCAGCGGTGTCATTATCAATTGCTTCTTCAACACCTCTTAAACTCACTCGTCCTTCATCACCAAGCATACAGCCACAATTTACAATTGGAATATTAAGGCCATGGGTATAGGTGTCAATAACCTTACGATAATAAGGATGAATCGTGTCGGCAATTAAAATCTTATTACGCTTAGTAATACTTCGCGCCATATGGCAACTTTCAGCAAAAGCCGAAGCCGCATCATACATTCCTGCATTAGATACATCCATTGCAAATAGTTCGCAAATCAATGATTGATATTCATAAATCGTCTGCAGAGTACCTTGCGAAACTTCAGGCTGATATGGTGTATAGGCGGTATAAAACTCGGACCGAGAAATTATATGGTCAATTACTGCAGGAATATAGTGATCATAAATACCGCCACCTAAAAAAGAAATATACTCTTTCTGATGACTATTACGACGCGCCAACGCTTGACAATATTTAACTGCTTCTAATTCAGATAACGCTTCGGGTAAATTTAAATTTCCTTTGAAGCGTAATTTTTCCGGAATTACTGAGATTAGTTCTTCAAACGAGTTAACCCCGATCTTTTGAAGCATTACTTGCTTGTCTTCTTCAGTATGTGGTGTATACATTGTCCGTTCCTAACTTAATATCAGATAAAATTCATTACCTACCCGCTGATATTTTTTTCGTATTGATCACTATCTAATAAAGAAGTTATCTCGCTAGGATCAGTTAGTTGAATTTTTACCATCCAGCCCTTACCATATGGGTCTTTATTAACTAAATCAGGTGCGCTCTTCAACTCATTATTACTTGCAATAACTGTACCTGATACGGGTGAATAGAAATCCGAAACTGCCTTTACTGCTTCGATTGTGCCCAACACATCACCTTGTTTAATTACCTTGCCTGTTTCTGGTAATT
>CBFGJZ010000001.1:73677-129451 GCA_965649215.1 Caldifarciminota bacterium | reverse complement strand
CTCTTCAACTCATTATTACTTGCAATAACTGTACCTGATACGGGTGAATAGAAATCCGAAACTGCCTTTACTGCTTCGATTGTGCCCAACACATCACCTTGTTTAATTACCTTGCCTGTTTCTGGTAATTCCACATAAACAATATCCGATAATTCCTTTTGAGCATAATCAGTAATACCCACGATTGCTATGTCGCCTTCAATTTTTAACCATTCATGAGTGTTGGTATATTTTAAATCTTTTGGTATTAAAGTATCAGCCATGCTTGCTCCTTTTTGACCACCCCTCTAGCAGATTATATAAAACTAAAGTAATCTGTGATAAATTTCTTTTGGGGTGGTTTATAATTATCATTATTTACTTTCTTGTCCCAAATTTATAAAATGGCGTTTTGACAATTGTTGCCAATGCTCGTTTATTTCTAATTTCAATTTCTATCTCTTGACCAACCGCTGAATACTCACTCATCACATAACCCATACCAATCCCTTTTTGAACCGATGGTCCTAAAGTGCCACTAGTAACTTTACCAATCAGTTTGCCATCACCAAAAATGTTATAGTCGTGGCGGGGAATAGAATTATCCATCATTTCAAAACCGATTAGTTTCCGCTTTACCCCTTCGGTTTTAATTTTAAGCAACGCCTCTTGACCAATGAATTTATTCGTTTTATTCAGCTTCACCACAAATCCTAAGCCGGCTTCTAACGGATTGGTTTGTAAAGTAATATCATTGCCATACAGACAATATTTCATCTCCAATCGTAAAGTGTCACGTGCACCTAAACCAATTGGCTCAATTTCAAATTCCCGACCAGCTTGAAAAATCGCATCCCATATTTTATCTGCATATTCATTTTCAAAATAAATCTCAAACCCATCTTCACCGGTATAACCAGTGCGCGAAATTAACATCGGGACCCCGGCAATTTTGGCATAACCTGCCCAATAAAAACCCATCTGGGATAAATCACGATCGCATATTTTCTGCATTACTGCTTCGGCTTTGGGTCCTTGAATGGCTAATTGCGCGATCTCAAAAGTCCTATCAATTATTTTAACATCTCCTCTGCGATTGGAAATTATCCATTCTAAATCTGCTTCGCGACGAGCACCATTGATTACTAAATAAACAAATTCGGGCAACCGATACACTAATAAATCATCAACAATGCCACCATCATTAACGGTCATCGTTGAATATTGTACCTGAAATTCGGCCAAACTCTTAACATCGTTAGTGGTTAGATAATCCACAAAATCAATCGCATCTTTACCATGCACTTCGACTCTTCCCATATGCGAAACGTCAAATACACCCACCGTACTACGCACTCGATTATGTTCAGGAATAATTCCTTTAAATTGCACGGGCAAATAATGATTTGCAAATTCTACCATTCTTCCCTGATAGGCCAAATGCTTATTATAAAAAGGTGTCTTTTTAATCATGATACATAATACTAATAAGATTTATTTCGTCAAGCACAAATTAGCTTAGATAATTATAACCCGACGCTTAAGTTTAGTCTTATCAAAATCCATTTCCACAAAATAGATTCCTTTTGCTAATTTATGATTATCTTGCCAATGCAACCGATAACGACCACTTAACTGTCGATTATTCATTAAAGTACTTATAAGTCGTCCTTGAATATCAAAGACTCTAATTTTAACATAACCATCATAAGGAATTTCATATTCAACGACCGTACTTTTTACAAAAGGATTGGGCAGCACCTTTAAGTCAACTTTACCTGGATTAATTAATTGTTCATTAACTGCTGAACTTAATACCAAAACTCCGCCTAATAAACTATATTCACCCCAACCATTTGTTTGATTATACCCTTTCACCCGATACCAATATTGGCCACTCTGATTGACCGATATATCGCAGAAAGTATCGGTTATTGATGACGAAACGATGCGGCTATTATTAAATAACGGGACAGGATAAACATTATCGACAAAGAAACCATTTCGTAAAACACTCCCGTCGGTCATCACTCGAAACTGAATATAAATTGACTTCCCCACATATTGCTCTAAAGAGTATGCTATTCTGCGCCAACTTGTTGCTGTATCAGTAAGACGCGGTCCTAATTGAAACCATTCGCGCGTATCATAAGATACTTCAACAACTGCCACATCATAGTTCTTTTCTAAATTATACCAACACCAAAAAGTTAATGAATCACCACTATTAACTAAATAGGGATAGGCAGTGCGTAAATAATTTGACATATTATTTGCTGAATCCGAATACATACTCTTAGTTCCTGAATAAGCCCTGACTGTACTTGTTACAAATCCTTGTCTCACCCATGGTGTCAACAATCCTTCAAAATCATCTTCACAAACACTATAACCACTTAACTCTTGCACTTCCCATTGAGAACTTTGGGCAAACTGATTATTTTTCGGTTGCCAACTGATGGTAAAATTATTACTCATCACGGTTTCGGGTACGCAAATATCAGGTGCAGGCACAAATGGTTATATTAAAATTCGGACACTATCAGAAAAATTTGCTAAATAATAAATGGACTTAAAATTCTGCCGACAGATCTGATCTAATTGCGAAACTGATTGATAAAAAGATGTCCCAACTTCATTGGTAAACGCAAGACAAGGATTACCTTTAACAAACTTATTATAACCATAAATCCAATCATCAGCACCACTGGAAACAGGATATAACGAGGGAATTTGACCCGGTGTATATGTGCCACTTCCACCTACTTTGGTAATCAGATTCGCCATTGCGGTGCCGACCCTCACAAAGAGCGCGTTATCAGGTGTTGGTGTATTCTGGTAACCCCATGGCCAAAGCACTAATTCCGAATAAGAATGGAACGAATGAGCTGTATTGATATTATGGGTTCGAAAGAAATTTATAACATTGCTAATCTCAGGACTCGAAGCTCCATAACCACCCATAAATGTTTCTGATGATGGATAGTGAGAACTCTGCGCACCAGAAGTCAAAGCGCCCCATAAACCAAAACGATTACCATCACACGAACCAAGATAATTGCGGTTAATGTCGGTCCCAATCACACCTTGAAAGGGTTGACGATTCTTCCGCCATGACCGTTGCGCGGGATAATCATAAACATAACCATCCGGATTAATAACCGGGAAAATCCAAATCTCGTGATTATTAATTAAATTAGCCATGGCCGGATTAAAATTATAAGCCCGTAAAATACTATCCGCAAAGAAAAGCACAACTTCTGGTGTTGCCCATTCTCGAGAATGATGCAAGGCACAAATAAAAACACCTGGCTCGTCGGGCTCAGAAATATTGGGATTATCCGAGATTTTAATACCATACATCTGTCGACCTTCATATGATAACCCAAGACTCTCCATGACACATAAGGACGGATAAGTAAAACATAAATTGCGTAAATAAAGATTAATTGAATCTAAACTACGATATTGACCACGCACTTCTTCTTTAACACTTTCTAAATCACTAATTACAATATCATGCCGTAAGCCTGACCGTAGTAAAGTTGGATAATCTTCTTGGGGCACGATTAATTCATACCATTCATGGGGTTTGGTGCCACAAATCTCAATATTACTATATTTAAAATCAATGCGCTTAAATAACTGCTCATAATTATTAACATATACGCGCACAACCATTGTCCGTTCCGAAGCATAACTAATGCTCAACAGACAAACTAAAGCTAATAAAATAAAACTGCGTCTCATATTTTTACTCCTCAAATTAATTTATAACTATAAATTTAATTATAACACAAACCAATCTAATAGTCAAATATCTAAACAAGTAAAGATTATCATTATGATAGGTGTCATCAAGTTGACTAATACAGATTAATATCATATAATGTTTTCTTATGCTTAATATTAATAAAATTAGAAATCATCTGGGTATTCAAATCTTATTTGACTTTGACAATATCATCGATGCTTTAAATTTTGCTTTAGACAACAAAATCAAAGTCATTGAACTCAATCTGAATAATATACATTTTAGCAATCAACTTAAAAGTCGTAAAGCACGCCAAGAGATTGCCCGCTATCTTCAAAAACATAAAATCACTTTACAATTTCATGCTTTAGAAGGCATTTCGTTCTTTGTAAGCGACCCCGATGCTCAGCGAATCGCCATCAAATCGCTTATTAAAACTATGCATTATGCAAGCGAAATCCCAGCTCGCCGAATCACTTTTCATTTAGGTACGGATATGAGTTTTGGGATGACCGCTCAAAAGCTCTACACTTACCATGTCTATCCTCAATATTTTTACAATTTAATTTATGAATCGTTGCATACCCTTCAAAAAAATATTCCTAAAAATATCTATCTCTGTTTAGAAAATGTGGGTGGTTTTCGTTATCCGTTTGTTTTAGAAATAATCCCTAAAATCTTAAGTTCGCGGTTCTGTTTAACGCTGGATATTGGCCACATCAACCGCTTTAAAGGTGAGGAACGAAAACGAGAATATGATTTCTTTTACAAGCACCGAGCGTATATCAAGAACGTCCATCTTCATGATAATAACGGTGAATGGGACCAACATAATATAATTGGTGAAGGTAATATTAATTTTAAACCTTATTTCCAATACTTGCAAGAATCTGATTGTAATTATATCTTTGAAGTCCGTCCCAAAGAATCTGCGTTGGAATGCCTTAGACGATTCAATCAATATTTCCAATAAAAGTACAACTGCATGCTTCTTGACATTTATTCTTTTCCAATTAATCTATAATCATGCTTTATCTCTATGAAGACGAACTCTATACCAATCTCTTACCATTAGTCTATTTACGAGGGGTATTTGATTTATACTGTGGCCGCTTAACGCTCTATCAAAAGATAAAAAGACTCTATTTTGACCAGCATATAAATTTTATAGCCCGCCCAATCTTACAAGATGTTATTAAAGAAAAATATCCGTATGCTGAAATAAATCAAATCAACCAATCCGAAAAACTCTCCCTTTTTATTTCTGCTCGAGCAATCCTTAAACAAAAAATCAATCCAACCACACAAGAAGAAATCTTTGTCAATGAAAACAATGATATTGTCGGCTTTGCTCTAAAACCATCCCGAATAAAAAAACCAGCTATCAACACCAAAACCATTCGGGCTTTGAAATTACCGCAAAGAAAAGTCAATGCGATTGTCATAAACTATCTCTGGGACTTACTTGAACACAATGCCCAGGAACTCAAAGCCGATTTTGAAAAACCAGATATGCAAGGTAAATTTAGCCCTCATGCCATACTCATTGGCAATATCTCAAATCTCTATCTGGGCAATGAAACTGAAATTGAAGCCAATGTTATTTTAGATACCCGTGCTGGTCCCATCTATATTGATGACCATGCTAAAATCCTTGCCCAAACAAAAATCATTGGCCCCGCGTATATTGGCAAGCATTCCCTACTCGACCAAGCCAAAATCAGCGGCGGTAGTACCATTGGTCAACACTGTCGGATTTCGGGAGAAGTAGAATCATCAATCTTGCATGGTTTTGTTAACAAACAACATTATGGTTTTATTGGACATTCCTATATTGGCGAATGGGTAAATCTTGGAGCGGGTACTACTAATTCTGACTTAAAAAACAATTATTCAACTGTGAAAATAAAAATTGGCAATAAAAAAATTGATACTAATCTCATCAAAGTCGGCTGTTTTATTGGCGATCATACAAAAACTGCGATCGGTACAATGATTCCCACGGGTGCAATAATTGGTATTTTTGCTAATATGCTGAGTTCAGCCCAAAACCTACCAAATTTCCATTGGAATAAAAACAGGCGCTGGCAGATAGAAAAAGCCATTACCACTGCGCGTTATGTCGCATCCCGTCGCAATGTTCAATTAAGTATCGAGCAAGAAAAACTCATTCGTAAACTATATTCACAATAAAAGCCCCGTGTTAATTATAACTAACACTCATTTTTTTCTTATTTTTCCCCTATCTCTCTCTCATTCAATAATTAACAGTTAAAAACCTTTGAGGTAGGAGTATAGCCCCCTCTATCGGGTTTACGAAGTTTATAAAGATAATCTTTAATAAGTACCAAATACTTTTTGCTCTCATTTAAGTTACTCATAAAATTGATATTTTATTAAAAATCAAAGAAATTAATAATCAATTTTACCGTAATGGTATGTAACAATTATAAAATTAGCTCTTGACTTTATTCGTTGCATCAGTACAATACTGAAAATAAGTTTATGTTAAATAAACTAATAAATCTTAATGTCAGGAGGCAACATGGCATTAGCAGATGATGTAAAAAATATTATTATTGAACAACTACATGTCACCCCAGAAAAAGTGACCGATGATGCGTCATTTGTAGAAGATCTGGGTGCTGATTCATTAGATATTGTCGAATTGGTGATGGCTTTCGAAGAGAAATTTGGTGTTCAAATTCCTGATGAAGACTCAGCCAAAATTACCAAGGTTTCTGATGCAATTAAATACTTAGAAGAAAAAATCGCCCAAAAACCGAAATAAGCCTTTTATCCGACATTTAATTATGGCTAAGCGACGGGTTGTAGTTACGGGTCTCGGTTGTGTTACCTGTTTAGGAACCGATATCAATACTTTTTGGCAGAATCTCTTAGCGGGAAAATCAGGCATCAGTCGGATTAGTCGTTTTGATCCATCTCCCCTCCCTGTGCAGTTTGCAGGGGAAGTAAAAGATTTTGACGCCAGCCGTAAGTTCGATGCTAAACTCATTCGCCGTTATGACCGCTTTACCCAATTTGCAATGTGGGCAAGTGTTGATGCTGTGACTGATGCCCAGTTGAATTTTGAACTCGAGGATAAGAATCGTGTTGGCGTGATTATCGGCTCTGGGATGGGTGGTATTGAAACTTGGGAAAAACAGCACGAAATCTATCTTACCAAAGGTCCAAATCGCGTTTCGCCGTTATTGATTCCGATGATGATTCCTGATATCGCATCAGGTAATATTTCAATATATTATGGCTTACGCGGGCCCAATTACTGTACAACTTCAGCTTGTGCTTCAGGTGCTCATGCCATTGGCAATAGTTTTCGGCATATTCAAAATGGCGATGCCGATATTATTATCACCGGTGGTAGTGAAGCTCCAATTTCCGCTTATTGCATTGCTGGTTTTGCTAATATGGGTGCTTTAAGTAAACGCAATGATGCCCCCGAAAAGGCCTCTCGACCATTCTGTAAAGACCGCGATGGTTTTGTCATTGCCGAGGGTTGTGGCATTGTTATTTTAGAGGAATTAGAACATGCTTTGAAACGCAATGCCAAAATCTATTGTGAAATTGTTGGTTACGGCATAACTGGCGATGGTTATCATATCACTGCGCCCGCACCTGAGGGAGCCGGTGCTTATGAAGCAATGCGTAATGCAATTAATGAAGCAGGACTTAATCTTCAAGACATTGACTACATTAATGCTCACGGCACTTCAACCGACTTAAACGATTTAACCGAAACCCAAGCTATTAAAAAACTCTTTGGGGAACGAGCAAAACAAATTCCGGTCAATTCTACCAAATCAATGATTGGTCATTCATTGGGAGCCGCAGGTGCAATTGAATTTGTGGTCTTATCCTTATCGGTCAAAGAACAAAAAATCCATCCCACTATTAATTATGACAATCCTGACCCCGAACTTGATTTAGATTATGTACCGGAAGGTGCACGATCAATTACAATTCGTGCTGCACTCTCAAATTCACTCGGTTTTGGTGGCCATAACACCTGCCTTTTAGTGAAGCAATTTCAACCATAACATCAACTCTTAAAATTGACCCCCCCTTCTACAAAATTCTTACGCATTGGTATTGGTGGTCAGATTGGTGCTGGTAAAACTATGATCGCAAAAAAATTACTGAAACTCTTTAATCAAAATGGTTATTCCGCAGAACTTATTGATGCTGACCAAATTGCTTGGCAATTATATGAACCACAGAGTAAAATCTATCAAAAATTGATTAGACACTTTGGTAAAGATATCATCACTACCAGTGGTCAGATCGACCGTAAAAAACTTGCCCATATTGTCTTTAATGATAAAAAGCAACTCGACTTACTCAATCGAATTATCCAACCTGCTTTGATTAACTCATTACGAAAACGCTTAACTGATAAGAAAACACCCATAAAAATCTTGGATGCGGCTTTACTCTTTTATTGGGGCAAGAAAATTCCTGTGGATGTTAGGATTTTAGTATCTGCTCCCCGTCAGGCAAAAATTACGCGAATGAAAAAACGCGGTTATCCACCGTCGGTTACCAAAAGTCGATTACAAAACCAATTAAGCGAAAAAGAAATGGCAAAAACTGCCGATTTTATTATTCATAACAACCAAACCCCGCAAGCCTTAAATCACAAAATTAAGCTTATGTATCAAATCTTAAAAGATTTAATGGCTTATGGGAGTAAGATAAGTATCATTTAAATTATGCAATTAGAACAAGTCCCAATTTCGGAAATTGAAATTAATAAGAATATTGTCCAATTCTCAACCCCGTTGATCTTTGAGACTAGTGAAATAAAAGATTTAGTGCAAAGCACATTTTCAGTTTATCGAAAAAAGATTAATCCTGACTTAAAAAGTCTTGGTAAATGCAAAGTTGAAGCCAATGCTCAAATCTATCCCTTCTTAAAACATAAAAAAGCCCCGGTCTTTTTTAATATCGTCTTTGATTTAGATGCAACCAATTTTTCATTTCAAGCGACCAATTATGAAGAAGCCCAAAAACTCTTTCGCTTGCTACGAGACCAACGTCAGATTATACCTGATTTAACAACCTTAAAAAACTTAAAAGGCAATTTTTCCCAAATCATTGCAGCTTTGTTATGGCAGATTGGTGCGATTAAAGTCAGTCTTGGTGATATCAAACCCTATTTCAAAGTTGATGAACGAAAAAATTATAGTCCTATCTACATTGATATGAAAGTTCTCCCCGCTTATCCCAGTGTCTATGATTTTATCATTGCTACTTCAGTTTTGCTCTTGGAAAATGTTGAATTTGACTTAATCTGCGGTATTGAAGCAGGTAGTATTACTTTGGCTAATCTGATTGCGCATAAGTTTTCCAAACCAATGTTTTTTGCCCGTCGTGAAAAACGTTATCCTGAAGCACCCCTACTCGAAGGCATCAATCCATCATCATTGCTTCATAAAAATGTTCTGGTCGTTGATGATACTATTGTCGCGGGTTGGACCAAAACCCGGGTCTTTGAAGAAATTCGTAGGTTGGGTGGTAAAGTTGATAAATGCTTTGTTATCTTTGACCGTCAGCAAAATAGCACCCAAATCTTACGAGAACAAGGAGTCGAACTCTTCTCTTTAACAAATCTCAAAGATGCCCTATCAAAAACGATTCCCCGTAAACTCACTTATCTTACTACTCAGGAATTTGATGAAATCCGCACTTACTTTAAGTCGCCCAAAGATTGGCATCGGCTCAAAGGGTTTAAATATTATGAATTAAAAAGAAGTCCGAAATGAAAGGCACTAAATATTTTGATTTATGAAAGTCTTAGTAATTGGTAGCGGTGGTCGAGAACACGCTTTATGTTGGAAACTAAAACAATCCAACTGCGACATCTATTGTGCACCGGCTAATGGTGGCATCTCGCAAATTACAAAGGTCGTAGCGATTAAAGTTGATCAGATATCTGCTTTGGTTGAATTTGCTAAAAAAGAAAAGATTGACTTAACAATTGTCGGACCTGAATTACCGCTTGCACTTGGTATTGTGGATGAATTTACAAAACACAAAATAGCGATCTTTGGACCTAACCAACACGCCGCTCGGTTGGAAACATCAAAAGCATTTGCACGGGACTTTTGTCAAAAATATAATCTACCCGCTCCTGGTTATGAAAAGTTTACTGATTCTCAAAAAGCCAAAGCTTATCTTAAAACCAAGAGCTTTCCGATTGTCATAAAAGTTGATGGCTTAGCCGCTGGTAAAGGTGCCATTATCTGTCAAAACCAAGCTCACGCATTTGAAACTGTGGAACGGATTCTTGAGAAAAAAGAATTCGGACCTTCGGGTGCAACCATTGTGATTGAAGATTATTTAATTGGCGAAGAAGTCTCAATGCTTGCTTTTTGTGACGGCAATACGATTATTCCAATGCTTCCGGCTCGTGACCATAAACCATTATTAAATGATAACCAAGGACCGAATACGGGTGGCATGGGTTCTTATGCACCCATCCCCAGTCTCACTCAAGAATTCATTAATAATGTCCAAAATAAATTGTTTAATCCGCTCTTAAAAGCATTGCATAAAGAAAACATTGAGTATAAAGGTATTCTTTATGCTGGTTTAATGTTAACTAATAATAATTTTTATGTCTTAGAATTTAATTGCCGGTGGGGCGATCCGGAAGCCGAAGTACTGCTTCCCCTGCTTAAAGACGATCTCATTGATCTCTGTTATCAAACCATTGATGGTGAACTTAAAACGCTCAACTGGCATTCTCAATATGCTCTAACGGTCATTGCTGCGTCAGGTGGTTATCCTGATAAATATGAGATTAACAAACTGATAAGTGGTGATTTAAGTGATAATGAAAAGACAATTATCTTTCATTGCGGTACAAAAAAGGAAAACGATCAATTTTATACGGCTGGTGGTCGAGTTTTAGCGGTCACGGCAATTGCTGAAAGTTTATCCCAAGCTTACACTTTAGCTTATCAGAAACTAAAAAATATCACCTTTGATAATATTTACTATCGAACTGACATTGGCAAAAAATGAAAGCTACCACGGCTTATAAAGCAAAGACTAAAAAAAGAGTATTCACAATTCTTTTTGTCTGTAGTGGCAATACCTGTCGCAGTCCGATGGCAAAAGCACTGATGGATAAAATTATCAACGAACACAACAAGACACCTAAACTTATTAAAACTCTATCTTGTGGTACAAATGCCATTAATGGAAATTTACCAAGCGCTGAAGCAGTAAAAACTATGCATCAATATGATATTGATCTAACCAAACACCGTGCTATAGCTCTTAATAAAAAACTTATTAAAAAAGCTGATTTAGTTTTGACGATGGAAGCTAAGCATAAAGATATGGTTTTATCGCTTGACCCAACTGCAAACAATAAAACCTACCTTATCACTGAATATATTCAACAGGGTAAAAATGGTATTAGTGACCCATTGGGCAAAGGGTTGACTGCATATCATAAAACTGCTCAAAAACTTAAGCACATTTTAGAAAAAGTTTACCAAAAAATTACTCAAAAATATGATTTATAAAAATCAGTACCATAAAGACATCACAACACCAAGACGATTAAACCTTTCGGTGTTGTTAAGTATTGATGAAAATATTAAAAAGGAGCCAATATGATGAATTATTTTTTAACCGAAGAACAAATGGAAATAAAAAAATTATCGCGTAAACTGGCTGAAGAGTTAGTCAAACCAGTGAGGCAAGAATTAGATGAAAAAGGTGAATTTCCTTATGAAATTATGAAAGAATTTTCCAAAGCCGGCCTTTTGGGCATTTATATTCCTGAACAATATGGTGGCGCTGGCGGCGGTGTTTTTGAAATGTGTCTGGTCGTTGAAGAAATCTCTCGGGTTTGCGGTGGTGTTGGTGTTTGTTATGCTGCCAATGGTTTAGCCGCTTATCCCATTATCCTTTCTGCCTCGGAAGAACAAAAGAAGAAAATCTTACCGAAAATGGCATCTGGTGAATGGATCGGTGCATTTGGTTTAACTGAACCAAATGCTGGTTCTGATGCATCCAGCATTCAAACTACTGCGGTTAAAGATGGCAACTCTTACATCTTAAATGGCAATAAATGTTTTATCACCAATGGTGAAGTTGCGCATCTTTATACCATCATTGCTTCCACTGATCCGTCTCGTGGTGGTCGTGGACTCTCTGCTTTTATTGTGGAAAAAGGGACACCGGGCTTTACTTTTGGTAAACACGAAAATAAACTTGGCATTCGTGCTTCAGTAACTGCCGAATTAATCTTCCAAGACTGTCGGATTCCCGCTGAAAATAGAATTGGTCCTGAAGGTACGGGTTTTATCACTGCAATGCGTACTTTTGATCGCACTCGGCCGGGCGTCGGTGCCCAAGCATTGGGAATTGCCCAAGGCGCACTTGAAGCAGCCACAGATTACACTTCAAAACGAGTGCAATTTGGTGCTCCCCTTTCGTCATTAGAAGGCATTCAATTCCGACTTGCCGAAATGGCAACTAAAATTGAAGCCGCCCGTGCTTTGGTTTATGCTGCTGCTCGACATGCGGATTCAGGTGCAAAGGATATTGCTGGCTTCTCTTCAATGGCAAAGTTTTTTGCGTCTGATGTAGCAATGTATGTCACAACAGAAGCGGTTCAATTATTTGGTGGATATGGTTATATGAAAGATTATCCAGTTGAAAAAATGATGCGCGATGCTAAAATCACACAAATCTATGAAGGCACAAATGAAATCCAACGCTTAGTCATTGCTCGTGAACTCTTGCGGGGTAAATTATTCTAAAGCAATTTAACTTGATTAATTACAAATCAGTGTTATAATCAATATATGAAGGCAATCTGGCGATTTATCGTATCTTGGCTACCCGTGATCATAATTGTCTTAATCCTGCGGGCTTTTGTCGTGGAAGCATTTTTAGTTCCAACCCCTTCTATGGAATCAACCATTATGACCGGCGACTTTCTCTTGGTTAATAAATTCATCTATGGTATCAAACTTCCTTTTGTCGGCAAGACCCTGATTAATTTTAAACAACCCAAAAGGGGTGACATTATTGTCTTTCGTTATCATCTTGACCCTGATAGTCCTGAACCCGCCCAAAATTATGTCCGTATCTTTCCCAAACAGTTAACTTTGCTTCCGATTTATTGGAATAAGTCAAAAAACTTCTTCACTTGGTATATGCCCCGCAATTTTGTCAAACGCTGTATTGCCGTGGCTGGTGATACGGTGCAAATTATCAATAAAAAAGTCTATGTCAATGGTAAACTACTCTACGAACCCTATATTCAACACATTGACCGAAGAATATTTCCTCCGGTCAGTTATCCCCCTAATGATTATCAAGCCGAATGGGAAAGCGGAAGATTTCTGGAGCGACCGGATAATTACTATTTCCGAGATAATTTCGGACCGGTTGTCGTACCGCCCGGCACTGTCTTTGGTTTAGGCGATAATCGGGATAACTCATCTGATGGTCGTTTTTTCGGTCCGATTCCTTTAAAATATGTCAAAGGCAAACCTATGGTCATCTATTTCTCATCCAGTGCTGCCCCTAATATTGCTCGTATTATCTTAAGTCCCCGAGACATTCAATGGTCACGGATTGGGATGATTGTCAAATAAATATTAAAGATTACAATGGTTAAGTCTTACCAAAATTAAATAACTAAAATGGATTTTTGGCAAGTAATTTACAATCGTAAAAGCACTCGTAATTTTTCATCTCAACCTGTAGAACAAGAAAAGATTATAAAAGTATTAGAAGCCGCCCGTCTTGCGCCCTCGTGGCAAAATCGTCAATGTTGGCGATTTATTGTCGTCCAAGATCCTGAAAAAATTAAGAAAATTGGTCAGTTAAATCCATTCACTCTAAATATAAATTTCTTTCTCCGTAAAGTACCCGTGATCATTGTTGCTTGTGCCAATCCTAAAGATAGTGGCCAACGCAATGGCAAAGATTATTATTTAGTTGACACCGCAATTGCCATGGAACACTTAATACTGGCTGCTACTGATTTAGGACTCGCAACCTGCTGGATCGGTGCATTTGATGAAAAGATGATTAAAGAAGTTTTAGAAATACCCGATCCGATAAGAGTTGTTGCTTTAACCCCTTTGGGTTATGCCGCTGAAAAAGAAGGTGTTGTTGACAAGGTCAGTAAATTCGTTGCTAAAGGAGCAAAACGAAAGCCACTTGAACAAATCGCATATTTTGATAAGTGGAATAAAGAATAACCACGAATAACACTAATTTACGAATCACACTAATAACAAAATAATGAAGATTTCATATCAAAGCGTTCATGTCATTGCGAGGAGTGTTAGCGACGAAGCAATCTCAAGCAAATTAGTTTAACTATTCCCTACAGTCTCAGATTGCCACACCCTACGGGCTCGCAAAGACAAATAAGTGGTGTTGTTATTGGTCGGTTAACGAAGGTAATCTCCGAAGTTTCCAATATTGATAATTCATTGAACCTTGATAATTGGAAATTGATAATTTTCCAAGTACGCTATACTAAATGAATTATAATATCTGTATAGAATCAAGTAATGTAATATTTATTTCTTATCTCATCCCCTCGCCCACTCGGTCATATTTGAGATAATCTATTAGGGTATCCCCCGGGATATCCCATAGGTTATCCGACGGGTCACCCATAGGATTACCTATTGCACAACCGAATCAGTTATTGTTCAGATTGTCTTACCTATTACCCAATACATTATCCTAAATATAATCAATTAGATAGCCTGTGAAATCACTAATAAGATTGTTCTCTATGTCTGTCCTGCTTTAAACTTCAACCTATCCTTTATTTGTTAGTGATTGTATTATGTTTAAACACTTTATTACTTATGTTCTGGATAATCAAAATGCATCGTTCCATTCGGACAACTTCCGCTCCCACTTATAGTAATGGTGCCTTTAAACCCGGTAACTTTTAATAAACCTTTTATTTCAAGGTCACCAACAATATACACATTACAACCTTCTTTAGATTTAACATTCATATCTATATGTTTTTTCATCGTTATAAAACTCCTTATTTTATGTAATAGCGTTGTCTAACTACTCTTTGCTTTTTTGCGTTCTTCCTTAAATATATCTTCATATTGTTTTGCTTCTTTAGCATATTCAACTGCGATTTGACCAAGTTGTTCAATCGGTATAGTCATACCACTCTTGAAGTACATTTTCATTGTTTTACCAAGAGCATAAGTTATACTTCCAGCTATAGCTGCAGCAACTAACCATCCTACCCCTGGAAACAATTTTACAAGTTGTCGGAATATTGTCCGACCAATCATACCTGATAGCGTAGGTCCTATTAGTGCACGCGCATCTTCTCTAGACAGTTTGTAGCCATATACTGATCCAATTTTTAAAATAAGTCCGATTTGACAAGCAGTTAAAGGAACTATATCTGAACCTGGAATCGGAAGAGCACCGATTGCTGCTGCTGTCATTGAAGCACCCATTATCCACTTATCTACAATTTCATCCTTTTTTCGAGCAATTTTTGCCCATAATAAATCTTTTCCTGATTTTTCCAATATATTATTTACCCATTTAATCACCTTATCAACATTATATCCTTCTTCTGCACATGTCATTATAACATTATCTGTATTCAAGGTTTTCTTGGTATGTTCTAACAATTTGATTCTGTCATCTTCTTTTTTTACCGCATCTATTTTATTAAGAATAACCAAAGTTGGTTTTTTCCCGCTTACTCTATCATAAGCGATTTTCTGTTGTTCGCTCACTCCAATCGTGGCATTAAAAAGATAAAGCACGATATCACTGTCTTTTATAAAATCAAGTGTCTTTTGTGCGATTTCTTTGTTGACATCTTCAAGTCCTGGTGTATCCGCAATGACAATATTTTTCTCTAGGTTGTATATCTCAACCTTTTTAGTTGTACCTGGTATAGAGCTAATTTCCGGTTTGACATGCGAATAATTTATATCTAATATCTGTCGAATCAAAGTGCTTTTACCGACATTGACAATTCCCATAACAGTTATGACTAATCTGTTATCCAGGGATTTTTCGATTTCTTCATTTTGTTTATCAATGACTTCTTCGGCTGTTTTTTGTACAAGTTTTTCATCAAACTCGTATTGTTGTTCCATATTTTCTCCTTTTTTATTGAATTTGTGTTTTATAAAATTTATTTAAGCTATTAGTTCTGTCTGTCTGTCTGTCTGTCGCAATAATCGTGCCAGATTATTGCATGATAATACACCCCTATCTTCTTAATCATCATAATTTGCTTATTATAATACCCTATATTGATTTGTCAAGGAAGATTTAAGAACTGTAACCACAGATTACACAGATTGACACGGATTAAAAAGAATTACTACGAAAGCATGAAAGCAAGAAAACACGAAATTTATATAATATTAAATGGGTTACTATGACTATTTTATATCTTTAAAAATTTCTTTGATTTTCTTATTCAAATCTGGTATCTGATGCTCAATAATATCCCATAATACTTCTAAATCAATCCCAAAATAATCATGAATCAGAATATCCCTTAAACCTGCAATCCGTTTCCAGTCCACCTGTGGATATTTAGTTTTAACTTCATCTGGGATTCTTTTAACTGCTTCACCAATAATCTCGAAATTTCTGACCACTGCATCGATTAGTATTGGGCTGTTAATAAATTTCTGATAAGATTTAGTGCCAATATAATCTAAAATTTTCTTGGAGCTGGCGTTTATATCATTTATATATAAATAATATATAATTTCGTTTAGACATAAACTACTTCATTAAAAATATATTCTTTTAATTCTACGCGAACGGCATCTTTTATAACCAAGTCGATTTTTGATTTGAATATTTCTTCTAAATAGAATTTTAGGTCGATATAGTTATTAAATGTTTTATGCCCTTTTTCAAATTCAACCAGCACATCAATATCACTTGTTTTTTTCTGTTCATCACGCACATAAGAACCAAACAACCCAATATTTTTCACTTTAAATCTATCCCGAATAATATTGTTATGGCTTTTTAATATTTTTATCAATTTAGCTTTAGTCATAATGTTACTACTTTTCATATCCATCTTAATTGGATTGAATGCATATTGTATGTCAATATTTACAAGTATTAATTATAAAAATAAAAAGCCGATGGCAAATCAAGAACCATCGGCTTGAAAATGTGTTTTATTTTACGAGTTTTTATTAAAGAAATCAGTAATTATCTCTTTTAAATCCGGTTTGGAGATTTCTTTCAGACTGTATTCAACATTGACAATCGGTTTATTAACCTTGAGCACTCGCGATAAGTTAATCGGTGTTGCCGTGACGACCACATCAGCGGGAGTATTATTAATGGTCTCTTCTAACTCTTGAATCTGGATTTTACTATAACCAAGTGCGGGCAGACACTTCTTTAGGTGGGGATATTTCTCATAAGCATCAAGAATCGAACCTGTTGCAAAAGGCATTGGCTCAATGATTTCACCCGCACCGTATCGCTGAGCCGCAACACTTCCTGCTCCATAAGTCATCTCGCCATGGGTTAAAGTTGGACCGTCCTCCACTACTAAGACACGTTTACCTTTAATCATATCTGGATTAGAGACAGTTAAGAGTGAGTGCGCTTCTAATACCGTTGCTTTAGGATTATACTTGGCTAAATTATCCATAATCGTTTTGATTTGCTCAGGTGACGCTGAGTCCATCTTATTTATCACAATAACCTGTGCCGACCGAAAGAGCACACTTCCTGGGTAATAACTAATCTCATGACCAGCTCGGAGTGGATCGACTACTGTAATCAAAAGATTGGGTTTATAAAAAGAGAAATCATTATTACCACCATCCCATAAGATAATATCAAAATCTCTTTCCGCTTCTTCTAAAATCTTACCATAATCGACACCAGCAAAAACTGTTGTGCCCCGCATAATATGAGCTTCATATTCTTCGCGTTCTTCAATCGTGCATTTATTATTATCTAAATCTTCTGCTTTTTCAAATCGTTGTACAATCTGTTCTTCCAAATTACCATACGGCATTGGATGACGCACTGCACAAACCTTTTTACCCAATTCTTTTAAGATCTCTGCAATCCGACGGGTAGTTTGGCTTTTACCGGCACCGGTTCTTACCGCACAAATCGCAATTACCGGTTTTTTGGCTTTTAATTGGGTAGCATGCGGACCCAAAAGCCACCAGTCGGCTCGAGCTGCTAATGCTTCACTTGCTTTCTGCATCACATATTCGTGTGAAACATCAGAATAAGCAAAAACAACAATATCAACTCGATTTTTCTTGATCAATTCAGTCAGTTGGGTTTCCGGATAAATTGGAATCCCATTCGGATATAACTTACCTGCTAACACTGCAGGATAATGACGATTTTCAATATTAGGAATCTGGGTGGCAGTAAAGGCAACAACTTCATAATCTAAATTATCTCGGAAAAAGACATTGAAATTATGAAAATCTCTACCTGCTGCACCCATGATAATTACTTTTCTACGCTTTGGATTCATACGCTCACCTTTCAAGAAAAGTTATTAGCTGTTATCTAACTAATAGCTAATTTACAATTTTTCTGAAATTGATTTTGCTTGTAAAAATAGACCTAAATAATCTCTGCCACCGGCTTTGGAATCTGTGCCCGACATATTGAATCCACCAAAGGGATGCACACCAACTAAAGCACCTGTACATTTACGGTTCAGATATAAATTACCACAGTGAAGCAACTTCTTGGCTTTGTTAAGTTTTTCTCGGTTCCGGCTATAAATTGCACCCGTCAGACCATATTCAGTATTATTAGCAATCTCAATTGAATGTTCAAAATCTTTAGCTTTGATAATTGCAAGCACCGGTCCAAAAATCTCTTCTTGGGCGATCTTAGCTTGAGGGTCAACATCAGCAAATACTGTTGGTTCAATAAAATAACCATCTTTGGCTAATGGCGACTCTTTGCCACCCGCTATCAATCTACCTTCTTTCTTACCAACCTCAATATATTCCATAATTGATTTATAAGCCGAAGCATTGATGACTGGTCCCATGTAATTTTCTTTATTTTTGGTGGGTCCGACTTTAATCTTACTTACCGCATCACCAACCATCTTAACAAAACTATCATACACATCTTGATGCACGATTAAGCGTGAACAAGCCGAGCATTTCTGACCTTGAAAACCATAAGCTGCAGCAATTACCCCAGGCAAAGCATCGTTTAAATCTGCCTCATTATCTATGATAATAAAATCTTTACCACCCATCTCAGCAATCACTCGCTTAATCCAGATTTGACCGGCTTGAGTTTTGCCTGCTAATTCAACAATTCCTAAACCAACTGGTTTTGAGCCCGTAAATGCAATAAATCTTGTTTTCGGATGACCAACCAGATAATTACCCGCAATCGCACCGGAACCGGTTAAGAAATTAATCACGCCGGCTGGTAGGCCCGCTTCAATCATCACTTCCATAAACTTATAAGCAATCAGTGGAGCATCACTGGATGGTTTTAATACAACCGTGTTACCGGTCACAACTGCCGCAGAAGTCATACCGCAAAGAATTGCTAAAGGAAAGTTCCATGGTGGAATAATTATACCAACTCCTAATGGGATATACTTTAACTCGTTAAACTCGCCTGGATAAGGTGTAAGCGGTTGATCATCACTATAACGAATTGCTTCGCGAGCATAAAACTCTAAAAAATCAATTGCTTCTGCAGTATCGGCATCAGCTTCCATCCAGTTTTTACCCACTTCATAGACCATCGTAGCACTCAATTCAAACTTTCGTCGACGCATAATATTAGCAGCTCGGAGTAGGATTAGCGCTCGTTCTTTGGTCGAAAAGAAACGCCAAGTCTCAAATCGCTTTAGCGCAGCTTGCATCGCCATTTCGGCTTCTTTTTCCGTGGCTTTTTGAAAAACACCGACGATTTCGTCTTTTTGAGATGGATTATAAGAATTTAATTTATCTTTGGTTTTAATATTTTGACCATCAATTATTAAATCATACTCTTTACCAAAGTTTTGACTCACTTTGGCTAAAGCATCATTCATCTTTTTAGTATTTTCGTCTCTCGTAAAATCAGTTAATGGTTCATTTACAAATTCTTTTATCATTATTGCCTCCAAATTTAATATGTATAATAACAATAGGATACCATAAAATTCGCCTCAAGTCAATATTGACCACACCATTAATTGACTTTTAGCAATATATTGATAAAATTTTTTCTTATGGATAATGACAAAATCCAAAAAGGGTTGCGTATTTCTATTATTCAAGGCTTATTTGCTAATATCCATATCACCTTGACCACAGGGATGTTTTTAACAGGTTTTGCCCTCTATCTCGGAGCAACGCCATTTCATATCGGCTTATTAGCCGCAATTCCTGCCTTACTGGCAAGTTTTGGCTTTATCTCAGCATTTTTAGTTAATCGGTTAAAATATCGTAAGCCATTGACAATCATAACTTCTGGTCTGGGACGTGCTTTGTTTCTAATTCCAGCAGTTATAATGCTTACCAACCATAAACTCAATCTATCTTATTTCTTAATTTTAATTGGCATTTTTAATGCTTTATTAGTGATTGCCGATAATTCTTGGCTATCTTGGATGAGCGATTTAGTGCCAAAAGAAAAACGGGGTCGGTTCTTTGGTTTAAGAAACACCCTTATGGGTTTAATTTCAATGATCGTTTCTTTTTCAGGAGCAAGACTATTAGACTACTTTAAGAACCATAATCAGGATCGAGTTGGTTTTGGTCTTATCTTCTTAATCGCAAGCATTGCCTCTACGATCAGCACCATTCTCTTATCCCAACAACCAGAAGTATTTACAACTCGCGTCAAGACCAGTTTAAAGAATATCATTGTTGCTCCATTTCGAGATGCTAATTTTAGAAAATTTTTAAGATTCATTGCTTTTTGGTTTCTGACCGGTGGAATTGCCAGTCCTTTCTATATTGTCTTTATGCTTAATAATCTCAGAATGGCATATTCCACTGTTGCGATCTATTCAATCATTGCTAACAGTATTATCTTAATCTTCCAGCCATTATGGGGTAAAGCTATTGACCGCTTTAAATCTAAACCAGTGTTATTCATCAATTTCTTTTGTATCGGTTTTTTACCTTTACTCTGGCTCTTTCCCAAACCAAACTTCCTCTTACCTGTCTGGTTGGATGCATTTTTAACAGGTATCTTTTGGCCCGGCGTCAACTTAAGTGTCTTTAACATTGTCTTTTCTCTGTCGGATAATGAAGAACAGAAAGAAAGTTATTTTGCAATCTATGCAACAATCACAGGTATATGTGGATTTATTTCGTCTCTCATCGGTGGCTATCTGGCAGGTCTCTTAAAAACATTTCACCTTGAAATCGGTAGCTTAACTATCGTCAATTACCAGTTATTCTTCGTCTTTGCCGGCCTCACCCGTTTCCTTGCTTTGTTTCTCCTAAAAGATGTCAGCGAAGCCAAAGCAACTTCGCCCAGTTATGCTCTGGGCATTATGACTGATTATGCTTTAAGAAGATTAAACTATGGTAAAGACTTAATTCTCAATACTATCAGATTTCTAAGACCAAAACAATAAAACAACAACCCCACTTATTAAACTCAACTCTGAATGAAGAATCTTTGCTTACTATTGACAATTATTAGCTGTTCTGATAGATTAATCTACTGATGTTACTAAATCTCATTAGTACTATTTATCTTTTCAATCTTATCAATCTTGGCATAAGTTTTGGACCGTATTTACCAATGGGTAGGCTTGATGTTTATCGGATTGGCACTTCCGTATCTTTATTATCAGAAATCAATCGTTTTGAATTAAATTACACTTATAGCCAGTTTAGTAATCAATTCATTCCTCAAGAAAAACTAAATATTCACGGGATAACAGCTGCTTATGGGTATCCAATTTCTAAAAACGAATACAGAAAGATAAGCATTCAAGTCGGGACAGGATATTATCATATCATACGCCGTCTCAATCGTAATCATGAACAAGGCACGCTTTGGGGCTTGCGTTACGGTGTTAAATACGAGCAAATCCTTGCCAATAATAACTTTCAACCCACTCTCTTTACTCTCTTACACGCTGACCAGATTGTCCAATCCCGTCGTTGGCAAAATCAACAACTTAATGTTAATAACTATCTTGTAAAAATCCTCATTGGCATAAAACTTAACATCCTATGAAAAAATACGCTTTTATTATCATCTTACCGCTAATCCTAACAACGCTTACATGTCACAATGATAATTGGGTGTTATTGCGAGCTAGTAGCGATTATTTTCCACTCCGCAATGGTAATTATTGGAAATATCAATATCAAAATACCTTGATTGTTGTCGAAGTAAAAAATGATACTGTCATCAATAATACACTTGCAAAAATAATCACTCGTAACTTTGAAAATGAATATTGGTTACAAAACGAGAATGAACTTAAAAAGTTACAATTACGCTATGTAAATTATGGCGGGATTGACTATCCAATTCAAAATGTCTTTCTTTTACAATACAAATTTCCCTTTATTTTAGGCAGTAGTTGGTCAACTACTTTTAATGATACAGTTAATGTTTTAGGCGAAAATTATGTTATACAACAAACTATTGCCCGCCAAGTTGTAGCAATTGAAGATATCAATGTACCGGCAGGAAGTTTTTTCCAGACCTATAAAATTGACTTTATCGAAAGTTTTATGCTTAACGATTTCACGGAATATTATGCAGGTTCTGAATGGTATGCACCTGATGTCGGTTTGGTAAAAAGAGTTGTCAATCACAATGAGCAAGTGCTTATTGAATACTCTTTGCAATAGATTCTCGTGTTAAGTAATCCCCAATTTATAACTACCCTCGTTTTTATAGTAGTTTATCTTATCTTAATTATTACTCATCATCGTCGTTTTCTGTGGATCTGGTTAGCAGTAGCATTGCTTGTTTTCTTTGGTATTCTTTCTCCCAAACAAATCTATCATCATATTAATTGGAATATTTTAGGCGTTTTATGGGGTACGAGTGTTGTTGCCGAACTGTTTATCCATTCCAAAATACCTGCCTATTTGGCCGAACGCCTAATTGATGTCACGAAAAATCTGATTTGGGCAATATTGGCTTTATCCTTATTTACTGGCTTACTTTCTGCGTTTGTGGAAAATGTTTCCACTACCCTCATTATGGCACCAATTGCCTTTGCCGTGGCGCAAAAATTAAAGACTTCACCGATTCCATTTGTTTTAGGCATCTGCTTGTCAGCAAACTTACAAGGTTCAGCAACATTAGTTGGCGACCCACCCAGTATGATTTTAGCAGCTCATACCGGAATGTCCTTTAATGATTTCTTTTTTATGGATGGCAAACCGGGCTTATTCTTTGCAGTTCAAATCGGTGCTATCGCATCACTCTTCATGCTCTTTCTCCTCTTTCGTAAATTCCACCAACCCATAACCCCTGTAGAACCAGAAAAAATTATTAGTCTCTTTCCAGGTATCTTACTTATCCTTTTAATTCTTTCCTTAATTGTCGCATCATTCTTTAAAAATAACATTGGGAATATCAATGGCTTAATTTGTATCAGTTATGCAATTATCGCTATTATTTATAGTGCTCTTTCCCATAAAATTAAAACCTATTCGGTCCTAAAAGATGCTGACTGGGGCACCCTTTTATTTTTAGCAGGTATTTTCTGTTTGGTTGGAGCGCTTAAAGATGTGGGTGTTATTGATTCTCTTGCACGTTCTGTTGGACGTCTTACGAGCGGTAGCTTATTAATAACTTTTGTTGTCTTAGTCTTGTTCTCGGTTTTGATATCGGCTTTTGTTGACAATATCCCCTATTTTGCCACGATGGTTGGCATCATCACGCCTTTGGCTCAACTATACCAATATCCTGTTTATCTTTTATTGTTTGGCACGATTTTAGGCACTACTGTTGGCGGTAATATCACACCAATCGGAGCTTCAGCTAATATTGTTGCCACTGGATTATTAAAGAAAAATGGTTATAAAATTAGTTTTTTACAATTTGTAAAAGTCGGTTTACCCTTTACTTTAGCGGCGGTTAGTATGGCTTGTCTCTTTATTTGGTTAGTTTGGTCATAAATTAAAGCAACTTTTTATCAATACTACAAGTCTAAAACTATAAATTGTATGTTTGGAGTTAAAAATGAAACATATTAAAATTATATTATTATCACTAATCGTTTATTCATTAGGATACGCTTGTAATATTACTATTACTGCTAACAAAAATTCTGCCGTTATTGGCGACACTATTAAATTAACTATCAATGTTAAAAACCAACATCTAAATTGTCCTTTAAGCCTTGATAGTACTAAAATAAATATAACCAACGCTTCAGTAATCAACCAAGAACCTTGGCAGAAGAAAAGCATTATTGAATACGAAAAATCCATCGCAATAAAAATCAATAATACTCCCGAAGTCATTATTGAAGTATCCCGTCTTTGTCATATTAAAGAAAGCAAAACTACTTTTACAATTGCAGTCACAAAACCAATCCAACCCCAACTGACTAATAAAGATACCGTTGCTAAAATATTAAATAGTACTAAAACTCAAACGCAACAACTTTTAAATTCCTTTAATAAATTAAAAAGCTACCGTAATGAACTGGAACAACTGTCCAAGAATAATCTAACACTTAATTTAAAACCAATCATAACTAACCTTGACTCCATTCTAAAATTTAACCAACCAATCGTTGAAACCTGTTCTCTTCTCTTAAAGAAGTTGTGATTCATATCCTTGACTAACTTCTAAATCTTAGTTATAGTATTTAACCGTGAAAAAGTTAAAAATTGTTGGTTTAGGCGTCGGATTACCAGAAAAAATCCTGACCAATTTCGATTTAGAAAAGATGGTTGATACTTCTGATGAATGGATCACTGAACGCACTGGTATTAAAGAACGACGAATTGCCGATGAGAAGACCGCTACGTCTGATTTAATTATCCAAGCCACTAAACAAGCCTTGCAACATGCCAACTTAAAAGCATCTGAACTTGACACAATTATCGTCGGCACTTCAACCCCTGATACGGTCTATCCTTCAACTGCCTGTTGGGTTCAAAAAGGACTTGGTGTCTCAGGTGCCGTTGCGTTTGATGTCAGTGCTGGTTGTTGTGGATTTCTCTATGCGTTGGAAATCGCCGCGCATCTCATTGACAGTGGCAAATCTAAGAAAGCACTGGTTGTTGGTGCTGAAGTAATGTCTAAAGTGGTCAATTGGCAAGACCGCGCTACTTGTGTCCTATTTGGTGATGGTGCCGGCGCATGTATTGTCGTACCGACCAAAGAAGATCACGGGATTATAACTTCTAATTGGGGTGCCGATGGTAACTTAGCAGAATTGTTATATCAACCTGCTGGTGGCACCCGTATGCCTGCCAGTGTTGAAACGGTCAATAAAAAATTACATACCGTGCATATGGCAGGAAATGAAGTATTTAAAAACGCAGTACGCGAGATGGAAAATGCCACTCTCACTGCCTTACAAGACGCCAATTTAACCGCAGATGATATTGATCTGTTCATCCCTCATCAAGCTAATGTACGAATTATCGATGCCACAATTAAACGCGCTCAAATCCCCCCTGAAAAAACTTATATGGTAATACAAAAATATGGTAACATGTCAGCAGCGACGATTCCGGTTGCATTATATGATGCTTATAGTGAAGGAAAAATAAAAGATAATAATAAAATACTCTTTGCTGCTTTTGGGGCTGGTTTTACCTGGGCAGCAATGATTTTAAAATGGTAAAATAAAAACATTATGACTGAAATACGATTTCATGGACGGGGTGGTCAAGGTGCGGTCATTGCATCTGAGATATTAGCATCTGCCCTATTTGCTGAAGGTAAATATGTGCAAACCTTTCCTGAATTTGGAGTTGAACGTCGAGGCGCTCCAGTTCAGGCATTTTTAAGGTTTGATAATCAACCAATATTATTGCGATGCAAAGTCTATAACCCTGACCACATCATTGTCTTAGACCCGGTTTTAATTAAAACTGTCAACATCATCCAAGGTCTAAAAGACGGCGGTTGGATTTTAATTAACTCATCAAAACCGCCAACCGAACCAAAATTTAATAAATACCGATTAGCAATTGTCGATGCCACAGGTATTGCTATAAAATATCGGTTAGGCGCCAAAACCGCACCGATTGTTAACACCGCAATTTTAGGTGCTTTTGTCAAAATCTCAAAACTAACAACGCTAGACCGTATTATTGATGGTATTAAAGACTATGTACCAGTAAAAATTCAAGAAAATATTCAAGCCACAAAGGAAGCATATGAAATGGTTAGAGAAATATAAAACAATTCAACCAAAATTAGAAAAAGAATCAGATTACCCGCATTGGGCAATTTCTTCAACATCCACTTTACTTAATCAAACAGGCACTTGGCGTATTTTCCGACCCATCTATCAAAATAAAATTCCCCCCTGCAATAACGAATGTCCAACCAATGAAAAGATTCAAGCTTATTGTGATTTATTAAAACACCATAAAATTGCCGATGCTTATAAAATAATTTTAGAAGACAATCCTTTTCCTTCAATTACTGGTCGAGTTTGTTATCACCCTTGTGAAAACAAGTGTAATCGTAAAGACTTTGATGACGCGATCTTAATCCATGCGATCGAAAAATTTATCGGTGACTGGGGATTAAAAAATGTACCTTTTGCAAAACGCCAAGCAAATAAAGAACAAACTGTTGCCATTGTTGGGGGCGGTCCTGCTGCAATGTCAGCAAGTTACTATCTTGCCCAAGCTGGTTATCAAGTTACTATCTTTGAAAAACAAGCAAAATTAGGTGGCATGCTCAGATATGGTATTCCATCTTATCGTTTGCCTAAAAAAGTGCTGGATCAAGAATTACAAAAATTAACTAAATTAGGCGTTAAAACTAAAACTAAATGCACGGTAGGCAAAGAAATATCAATTGATGAACTAACCAAAACTTATAACTATGTTATCGTCTGTTATGGTGCTCATAAAAATCGCCCTTTAGGAGTACCAAATGATAATGCTCAAGGAATCATCTCAGGACTTGAATTCCTACATCAAATTAATAGTGGTAAAAAACCCAACATAGGTAAAAAAGTTGCAATTATTGGTGGTGGGAATACTGCGATTGATGCTGCTCGTAGTTGTCTAAGATTAGGACGTAAACCAATTATCCTTTATCGTCGAACGCGTAATGAAATGCCCGCAGTACCTGATGAAATCAATGCCTGTGAAAATGAAGGTATTAAAATAGAGTTTTTAGTTGCACCCCATAAAGTCCATGTTAATAAAAAAGGTAAGATCACTGCGTTAGAACTAATTAGGATGAAACTTGGACCACCGGATGCATCGGGTCGTCGTAAACCAGTTCCTATAGCAAATTCTAATTTTAAGATGAAACTCGATACTATAATAACTGCAATCGGAGAACAAGTCGATCTCTCCATTGTTCCTGATTACCTTGATAAAAACGATTGGGGTATTAAAGCAGATTTCGTCGGCAAAACTAATATCAATAATCTTTTTGCAATTGGTGACTGTGTAACCGGTCCTCGTACCGTTGTTGAAGCCTTTGGTGCTGGTAAAAGAGTAGCTTTCACAATAATTGGTAAAATTGAAAAAATTACTCATAAATCAGATAATCCTGTTAAATTTTCTGACCTTAACCTCGACTATTTCGAACATCTTAATAAAACAGATGTGCCTGAATTACCAATCGCAACCCGCAAAACAAATTTTAAAGAAGTGCACCTTGGTTATAATCAAGTAATGGCTATTAAAGAAGCATCGCGTTGTTTTTCCTGTGGTGTTTGTAATAAATGTGATAACTGTTTTGTCTTCTGTCCTGATCTATCGGTTCTAAAAGAAAATGATGAATATGCATTTGATTATGATTTTTGCAAAGGATGCGGTGTCTGTGCTCACGAATGTCCGCGTTCTGCGATAACTATGATTGAAGAATCAAAGATGGAGGAATAATGAAAAAGGTCGTTACAGGAAATCATGCAGTTAGTTACGGTGCATTACTTGCCCGCACCCAAGTCATCGCTGCTTATCCAATAACTCCACAAACTCAAGTTGTAGAATTGTTATCTGAGTTTTGTGCTTCAGGTAAACTTAAAGCAAAGTTCATTAAAGTGGAATCTGAGCATTCAGCAATGACAGCTTGTATTTCAGCAGCTGCAACCGGTGCTCGAACTTTTACTGCAACCTCGGCCCATGGTCTTGCTCTAATGCATGAGATGTTACATTGGGCAGTCGGAGCTCGTATGCCCGTTGTAATGGCTAACATCAATCGAGCGATGGGCCCCGGTTGGTCGGTTTGGACTGATCAAAATGATTCATTGTCGCAGCGCGATACGGGTTGGATTCAACTCTACTGTGAATCTAACCAAGAAGTATTAGACACAACAATCCAGGCCTTTAAAATTGCAGAAAAATTACTATTACCGGTAATGATTATTCTAGATGCTTTCGTTCTATCTCATACTTCAGAACAAGTTGATATTCCTGATCAAACCCTTGTTGATAAATTTCTTCCCCCATTTGAATTGAATACTAAACTTGATGTTAATAAACCAAATGCTTATGGCGGTTTAACTTCTCCAGATCATTATTTCGAAATACGCTATAAAATTCAAAAAGCTCACCAAGAAGCTCTCTCGGTTATTAATCAAATCGATCAAGAATATTTTGAAATATTTGGTCGTAAATATGGAGTTGTCGAAGCTTATCGCTGTGATGATGCTAAAGTAATTTTAGTTACTTCAGGAACAATTACCGGTACTGCTCGTGTGGTCATCGACAAACTTAGAGAACAAGGTCGTAAAGTTGGTCTCATAAAACAAAAATTATTCCGTCCCACACCAGTTGAGCAATTAAGAGAAATTCTCTATAAAGCACAAAAAATTGCGGTTATTGACCGTAATATTTCTTTTGGACATAGCGGTATCTTCGCTCAAGAAATCAAATCTACTCTTTATGGTCTTGCTGGTGCGCCGCCAATTTATAATTATATCATCGGTTTAGGTGGTCGCGATGTCACTCCCCAAGCTATCGAAGACATTATCGATTATACTTTCAAAACGGAAATGCCAACCGAACCAATTATATGGCAAGGAGTAAGATTATGAAATTAACTCTTGATAAAACAAATATAAACTTTGACATAATTCCTGATGAATATATGTATCCAGGGCATGTTGCTTGTCCTGGTTGTGGTGGTGCTTTAGCCATGCGATTAGCACTTAAAGCACTTGGTAAAAAAACCATTGTTATTCTACCTGCTTGTTGTTGGACAATTATTGATGGTCCATTCCCAATGCATTCTCTACATGTTCCTGTTTTGCATACTGCTTTTGAAACTGCTGCTATTACTGCAGCTGGTGTAAAGGCTGGGCTTGAAATCCAAGGCAAAACTGATATTACAGTTATGGCTTGGGCTGGTGATGGTGGAACAGTAGACATTGGTATTCAAGCCTTATCAGGTGCTGCAGAACGTAATGATGATATCATCTATACTTGTTATGATAACGAAGCCTATATGAATACCGGCATTCAACGCTCTTCAGCAACACCAAAAGGAGCATGGACTACCACAACTCCACAACAGACTCCAAAACTTGAACCTAAAAAGAATATCACCCAAATTATGATTGCCCATCGCATTCCATATGTTGCCACTGCCACATTAGCATACCCCGAAGATTTAATCAATAAGTTTAAAAAAGCCCAAAAAATTAAAGGAACTAAATTCATTCATATTTATGCACCTTGTCCAACTGGGTGGAAGATGGCACCTGAATTAATGATAAAAATTTGCCGATTAGCTGTTCAAACCAATATTTTCCCGATTTATGAATGTGAAAATGGCATTAATTATAAAATCAACATTAAACCCCAGCAAAAAGTCGAAGTATTTCAATATTTAAAACTCCAGGGACGATTTGCCCATCTCAAAGAGAAAGATATTGAAGAAATCCAAAAATCGGTGGATCTGGAATGGAAACTATTGTTACAAAAAGAACTACAGAAATAAACAATAGTACTAAATCTACTTTTACAGTGGTTAAGAATGTAATAATAAAAATGTGCAGAGAGGACAGCGTAAAGTAATATCTTACATCTTGACAATGAATTAAGCAGCTAATAATGACTAATACTCAAAAAGCCAAATATCGTACATTATTAGAATTAACACTGCTTTTTTGTTTTTACTTGATAATTTCGTTTATTTATTATTATTTTGCAAAGACCGATCAAAACTATCTTACAATTTTCTTGAAGTTTATATATCTTTTTATATTAACCATAATATTAGCATACCTTTTAGGAGAATTCACACCTACGACGAGCACCTATTTTGGATTTACCCTGCGAACGCAAATATTTTATCTTCTTTTACTGTTGCTGATTTTAATTGTCAGCTGGGTAAATAAAAAAATAACACCGTTAGAATATTTTAGCAATAGCTCCAACATTGTTTTTTGGTTAATCGTGTGGTTTTATTTTAATATCATCGCACCTGTTTTAGGATTATTATCCCGTTTAATCTTTCCCATTTCAGTATTATTTATATCATCCGATTTACAAAAATCTCAAAAATTAAAACTTTATGGGTATCAACCTATAACCACTGTTGAGCCAAATCAGTTTTTAAACTGGTTGAAAAGTAATAGTAACGAAAATGGAAAAATTAATAATCATTATTTAGTTCTTGTTGATACCTCAAACTCATTATCAGAACCTCTGGCACATAATCTCAACCTATTGAGCGAAAAATACTTTGCTGATTTTATCGCTCTTCGTTCTACAAGTCTATTGACATATTTTACTGGCCGGCATACAATTTTAATAAGTAAGTACCCACATCGTACAATCCAATACCGCCTGAAAAGACTTATTGACTACACGATATCATTACTAACATTGCTCCTTATTGCACCGTTATTTATTGCGATTGTAATTTGTATCAAACTAGATAGTCCTGGGCCAGTCTTTTATAGACATCGAAGATTAGGTCGTAATATGATACCATTTAATCTCTTAAAATTTCGCACTATGTATCAAGATGCTGAACAAAAACTTAAACAAATATTAGATAACAATCTTGAATTAAAAAAAGAATATGAAAGAAGCTATAAATTAAAAAACGACCCGCGCATTACTAAAATAGGCAAGATCTTACGCAAGTTTAGTATTGACGAACTCCCCCAAATCTTTAACGTCATAAATGGCACAATGAGCTTAATTGGACCAAGACCTATTGTCGAAGAAGAAATCACATATTACCAAAAATACTCTTTAGCATTATTTCGTGTTTTGCCTGGCATCTCAGGTTTATGGCAAACATCAGGTCGTACCGAAACCACATATGAAAAAAGAGTTATCTTAGATACTGAATATGTCTTGAATTGGTCCCTATTAAAAGATATAAAATTACTCTGCAAAACCATCCCGACTGTTATTTCTCAAAGAGGAGCATATTAAAATGAAAACTTTATTTAATAATAATTATGATAATTGACAAAATTGATTTATTAATTTTAAGATATCTTGAAAAAAATGGTTATTGTCTAAATTCATTATCAGCAGAACTATCAATCGAACATAAACAAATACAAGCTCGATTAGAAAAATTAAAAGACAACAATGTAATCACTGAGTTTCGAGCAACAATTTTTGTACCACCTTTCTTAGGTGGAGCGTGGACTTGGGGATGTGTTTTAGTTAACACAAAAAACCGAAACCATACTTTAGAAATAATCCAACAAAAAATCCCATTTATGACCGAAATCTGGTTAAATTCAAATCTACCCTTGGAATTAGGTCATAATCTTTCGTTTATGTTTTATTCTAAAAATTTTAATCAACAATTACAATTCATCAAAGAAATTGAGGAAATCACTAATATAGTTGCTTATTGTATCAACGAATATTCATATCCGATGCCCCGAATATTCAGTCCTGAAGAAAAGCAACTATTAAAATATATCTATAAAAATCCAACTGCTGATTTTGTTAAGTTAAGTGAAATTTGTCAGAAAAATGTTGATTGGATTAAAACAAAATGCGAGCGTCTAATTTGGACACCTCGCAATCCAGATGGGGTTATCTACACGATTCCTGAAATTCAATATTCGCAAATTGAAAATTATGCTCACTGCCATTTTATTGTTGAAACTACGGAAAATATTAATATTATTATGGAAGAATTAAAGACATCAGATTTTCAATTAATTATCAATCAGACTGATATTAGACGACCTGATGTAAAACAACATTATTTTTTTCAAATTGAAACTGATTTTTGGGGATTTAATGACTATCTTATTAAAAAGGCGTATCTCGATAGCTTCCGTGAATTGAAAATCAAAGGATTTATTCTTGCCGAGAAAATGATCATTCCCAAATATTGGCAAAGTAAATTGTTAGAAATTTAACGCGCAAAAAATACTTTTTGATTAATTACTCCTTTATTACTTTAACAAATACTTTTCGATGACGGGGTCCATCAAATTCACAGAAAAAAACACCCTGCCATGTTCCCAATAATAATTGATTTTCCTTAAAAAATATTATCTGTGATTGCCCAACTAAAGTTGCCTTGATATGTGCATCTGCATTTCCTTCTTGATGTTTATATTTAAAATTAGCTGGTACTAAATGACTCAGAAAATTCGTAATATCTTCGCAAACACTTGGATCATATGACTCATTTATTGTAATTCCTGCTGTTGTATGCGGCACAAATAACAAAAGATAACCACTTTTAAATTCACAGTTTAAAAGACAATCTGATACTTGACGAGTTATATCGATAAGTTCGGTTCTTTTATGAGATTTGATTTCAATTGTTTTGAACATTTTTATTTCTCTTATTTAATAATTGTTTGTTAATATAAAATATGAATATACCAGAAATAACAATCACAAAACAACCGACAATAATTAACAGGTGTTGTTTCAAGACAAAGTTTGTAAGTTGACCAACAATTAAAGCAACCACTGCAAAAGAACTATTTAATAACCATTCTCGAGTGGAAAAAATTCGACCTCTAATTTCCTCAGGAACGATCTCATGCAAAATTGTATCTTGCGCAATAAAAACTGGAGATAAAACTAAACCCGTTATTAAAGCCAACACCATTAACGCCCAATAGTTATTCAAAATTGGTATTAATATAATAACTAGTCCCATAATACAAAAACTTCCAACAATCGTATATATTTTGCTAAATCGATGTCCAATTATACCATAACTCATTGAACTGATAACTAAACCAATCGCACCAATCGCTGCTACAAAACCAACCCCTTTTGTTCCTAAACCAAATCCCATCTTTTCCACTGGACTTTGAATCATTGGCACTAAAAGCACAAAAGCACATGCCCCTATTAACACCATTATAAAGATGCTAATAAATACAAAACGAACTAAAGGTGTTTTTATAATATAATTAAAAGCAAATTTTAATTCTGAAAACATTTTTTTCTCTTGATCTTGAGCAACTGCCAAGACTGTGGATTTTGAGTGCATATTTATCGATGGTTTATTGACTTTAAATATCTGGGTACGCGTAGCAATAAAAATTAATCCACTCACTGAAACTAAATATGTTAAAGCATCTATGTAAAATCCAGCACTCCAACTATATTGAAAACCAAGGCGTTTCCAAATATGCCAATCAACAATAATTCCACCAAAAAACATTCCCAGAAAGGTTGCAATCCGACCAACTACATTCATAAATGAATTTGCTGCTAATAATCTTTTTCGAGAAACTAAATTAGGAATAATTGATAAACGAGCTGTATTATAAAACAAACCAAATAAAAATATTATAAATGTAAGAAAGAAAAAGCCCATTAAATTATAGGTTTTAATCACCAAAAAGGGAATGAACAAAACCAGTAGCGCTCGCATTAGATCACAGAATAACAAAACCTTTAAACGATTCCACCGATCTACTAAAACACCTGCGATGGGACCCAATAAAATAGGCGGCAAAGTAGTCACTACTGAAAGATAAGAAACTGCTCGGGCACTACTACTACTATCCCATCCTAATTTATCTGCAAAAAACGCAATCACTGCTAATAATGCCATATAATCCAATTTATCCCCAAACAAAGAAATAGATTGTGAGATTCCAAAAATCATAAAATTACGAATTTTCAATACTGAAACAAATTGGCTTTTTATTTGAGGAATCTTTATTAAGTCATCAGTAATCTTTATATTATCGGAATTCTTATCGTTTTGACTTTTATCCGGATTATTTTTGTTATTTGTATGCTCAATCATATAGTTATACTTATATGTTACAAAATAATTTGATACCTTTTTAGTTTCAATAACAAATCAGCTTTATGCTTATCTTTTAAGATCATATTTGGTTTTTTTCTCATAACTTATTATTGTTTTGCCGCCACTTCAATAATATTTTCGTATGCATTTTTACACTCGTTTAGATCTTCTTTTAAAATCGCACCGATTGTTGCGCAACAATAGTTTTGATTGTCTAAAAATGATAAACATTCATTGAGATCATTAATCTGCACTTGCTCAATTAATCTTAAAATATCATCGGTGCTTACTACTTGTTTAAGATATAAATATTGTTGTGCATTTGTCAATGCCCTTGTCGTTGGCAATTCACTTGCTAATGTTATACTACCTTTATAATAGTTTTTAGCCCATTGTAATTCTTGAGTAGCAATGCCAACTTTTTTAATATTTTCTAGTTCTTCCATAATAATTGATATTATCTTATTTAGATTTCTACTTTCGGTAATGAAATAAATTGCCCAGAGACCAATATCGCAGTACAGATCTAAATAGGAAATGATATAGTTTATTAATCCTTCTTTTTCCCGTAATCGTTGATTAAGATGAGAACTCAATGCCCCCCCAATAATACAATTTAGTAAATTTACCTGATATCTTAATTCATTAGTGTAGGGAATTGTGTAAAAACCGATTATCGTATGAACTTGCTGCATTTGATTGCGAATTTGATATATTAAGGTCTTTCTATTATTCTTTATCGGGGGGGTGGGCATAACCCAATAATTAGTATTTTGACAATGAAAATTTAATTTCGTTATTTTATCCAATAATTCAGTGTGTTCTAATTGACCTGCTAATGAAACACATAAGCGTGTCGAGAAAGTAGTATATCTATGAAAATCAATTAAATCATTGCGAGATAATTTATTAACGATATGTGGCCTACCAGCAATTGGATAAGATAGAGGATGATTTGGAAACATAATTTGAGCAAAAAGTTCATGAATATATTCTTGGGGATTATCATTTATTTCTCGTATTTCTTGCAAGACTACTTGTTTTTCTTTAACCAATTCTTCTTCATTAAAACTTACTTCCCGCATAATTTTGAAAAGTAAATTAACTACTGAATCAAAATTTTCAGGTAAAAAATGACAGGTTACACCGGCACTTTCTTTGGCAGTATAAGCATCCAATTGGACACCCAATGATTCAAAAAACTTTGCGATATTAAAAGCAGTTAATTGTTCAGACCCTTTGAAAAGCATATGTTCAGTTAGATGAGTAAGTCCATTATTAGAATTAGTCTCATATCTGCTCCCAGCAGCAGTAATAAACCCCATAGCTAATGATTTGGCATAAGGCATTTTTTCAGTTATTAAAGTAACCCGTGGATTGATTTGGTTTATTTGTATGTTATTATTCATCTCTTTTATCAATCAATTAATTATTTACCATTAAAATATCTCATTTCTTTCTTTAATATTATTATCAAATATGTTCTCCTCATTTTTGATAAACCGTTATGTATAAATAATGTTTGTTGGGCTGATATTTGTAATCTCTTCTTCAAGATGTCTTAAATCACCAATATTGACAACGATATAATTTTTAAGTGGTAACTGATCAGTTAACTTATTTATACTTTCGATACTACATTTTTCAAATTTAGCAATAGTTTCATCAATCGTTACAACTCGATTCAGTAATAATTTATGTTTGGCATTACGAATCATTCTTGACATGGGATCTTCATTATTTACAATTAATAATGATTTTGTATAATTGATTGAGCGTTGTAATTCTTCTTCAGTTATTCCTTCACTGCTTAATCTTTCTAGTTCTTCTTGACCTACCCAATATACTCGTTTCAAATTAGTTGGGTCCATAACTATAAATCCTCCAATAATTCCGATATCAGAATACAAATCAAGAAAAGTAGTAACTGTATAAACCAATGCTTCCTTTTCCCGTAGCCGATTAAAAAAACGGGAACTTATCATACCACCCCAAATATTATTAAGTAATATCAAACCATACCGCTCTTCACTTTGATAAGAAAAAGTGAACTTACCCCCAAGAGAATACACTTGTTGTAAATCACTTCTTCTTTTAATGATTCTTTTTGCTTCAATTTTAGTTATCGGTTTTGAAAAGATTTGTGATTTAGTATTTAATTTCAATAAATCAATCAGTTTTTGGGCACCATCTACTAATTGATTGTGCTCAATCTGACCGGCTGCCGAAATACATACTTTTGAAGTAAGATACTTGTTATAATAATAATCAACAATCTGCTTTAATTTTAAAGATGAGACCGTTTCTTTAATACCGACAGACGGATAGGACAATGGGTGATCGGCAAAGAGAAATTTATCAAACAGTATAAAAATATATTCTTCAGGATTATCTTCAATATTTTCTATTTCTTTTATGATAAGGTGTTGCTCTTTATTTAAAGTCTCCTCAGTAAACTCTACTTCACATATACATTCGCTTATCAAATCGATGATATCATAAAAATTACTGTTGACAAAACGAGCATAAATACCGCTTAGTTCTTTAGTTGTAAACCCATCGACAACTGCTCCACGTGATTCCGCAAAGAGCGCAATTTCTCGAGCGGTTTTTTGTTTTGTCTTTTGAAATAAAAGATGTTCAATTAAATGGGTTATACCTTGTTCTGATGATGATTCACAACGACTACCATGTTGAAAAAAAACACCTAAAGCTGCTGATTTTATGTTGGGCATGGTCTCACTAATAACTGAAAAATAAGGACTAATCTCAGTAATTTGAATTTCGCTCATATCGTCTTTTTTACGGTATGATTACTAAAGCATAAAGATGAAACGTTAGAAAAGAAATTTTGGGATTTTGTCATTATGTTATGCGAAGCATATCATATATGCGGAATTGACCTTATAATACTGAAAAAATAAGGGTCAACTCTTTTAAGATTGCTTCGCACTAAAATTTGTCTTTTGGGTAATATCATGATTTCTTTTCAGCTTGACGCCTTGAGAGATTAATCCGTCCCATTTCATCAATTTCAATTACTTTAACTCTTATCTGATCGCCAACCTTCACGACATCCGACACATTTTTCACTCGATATGGCGCTAATTGCGAAATATGTACCAACCCTTCTTTGCCCGGTAATATCTCAACAAAAGCCCCAAAGTTCATAATGCGTTTTACTACACCTGTATAAATTTTACCAACTTCCACTTCTTCGGTAATCTCTAATATTCGATCCCGTGCTTTGGAAAGTTGTTCATTAGTAGGCGCAGAGATTGTAACTTCGCCATCGTCATCAATATCAATCTCGGCACCGGTTTCATCGATGATCTTACGAATAATTTTTCCACCTGGTCCAATCACTGCCCCAATCTTTTCCTTTTTAATTTTAAAAGCGATTATTTTTGGTGCGTACTGAGAAATACTGGAGCGAGGTGTATCGATTGTCTTCGCCATTATTGCCAATATTTCGTGTCGAACTTTTTCAGCTTGATCTAAAGCTTCTTTCAGAATTGAAAGGTCGACGCCGGTAATTTTCAGATCTAATTGGATTGCGGTAATTCCATTTTTACTACCCGCAATCTTAAAATCCATATCGCCATAGTGATCTTCTGCACCGATAATATCAGTTAAAATTTCGTAACGTTCATTTTCTTTAACTAACCCCATAGCAATCCCAGCGACAGCGTTTCTAATCGGTACGCCAGCATCCATTAATGATAATGAAGCAGCACAAACAGTTGCCATTGACGATGAGCCATTGGATTCTAAAATATCGGATACGACTCGTATTGTATAAGGAAAGCAATCATTAACCGGTAACACTGCTTCGATTGCCCGTTCCGCTAATGCACCGTGTCCAATCTCTCTGCGGCCGGGTCCTTTTAGTGGTTTAACTTCGCCGGTTGCAAAGCCAGGGAAATTATAATGAAGCATAAAAGATTTTGTCTCTTGCCGTTCAATATCTTCAATAATTTGTTCATCAGATTTTGTGCCTAAGGTTGTAACTGCTAAAGCTTGAGTTTGACCACGGCTAAAAATTGCTGAACCATGCGTTCTTGGTAAAACACCGATAGCACAACTAATTGGTCTAATTTCATGGCTTGTTCGTCCATCTAATCGAATACCTGTTTCTAAGATACGTTGGCGCATATCGACGCGGACAATATCATCAATAATTGCACTCACTTTATTTTTGCAATTCGGATAGGTACTTTCTAATTCTTGACTGATTTTATCGATAATCTCAAGTATTGTTTCGTTACGTTCTTGTTTTTCTTTAATATTATTAGCTTCATGAACTAGCTGGCTCGCTCGTTCAATAACAATCTGAGTTAATTCGTTTGCTTGTTTTTGTTTGTCTTTATTTGTTAACTCATCAAGATCGATTTTAACGGGCGCTACTGCGCGGTATAATTCTTCTTGTAATTCAATTATTCGGCGGATTTCACCTTGGGCATATTTGATTGCTTCGATTAAATCATCGTTACTAATCTCTCTTGCCCCCCCTTCAAGCATAACCACTGAATCTTTAGTTCCAGCCACAATTAAATTCAGTTGCGCTCGATCTTGTTCGGAAAGCAAAGGATTAATCACAAAACGATCATCAATTTTTGCTACCCGTACTGCTCCAATAGGAATTGTAAATGGTATTTCTGAAATTAGCAATGCCGAAGAAGCCCCAATAATTCCTAAAAAATCACCTTCATTTTCTAAATCACTGGATAATAAGGAACCAATGATTTGGGTTTCATTGCGATATTCTTTTGGAAATAATGGTCGAATTGGCCGATCCACTAAACGCGAAACTAAAATTTCCTTATCCCGTGGCTTTCCTTCTCGCTTGAAAAAGCCACCCGGAATTTTACCAGCCGCGTAGGTTGGCTCTCGATAATCAACGGTCAGTGGTAAAAAATCACTGTCTTCACTTATTTCTTTCTTATAAACAACGCTCACTAACACCACCGTATCGCCGTAACGCACTAAAACTGAGCCGGCTGCTTGTCTTGCCAATAACCCCGTTTCTAAACTTAACCGTCGCTGATTAAGTTCTAATTCAACTTTTTTCATAGACCGCGTAAGTTCAGTTTTGCAACGATTTTCTTATACCGATCCCGATGATATTCATAAAGGTAATTTAGATGTCGTCGACGTTCATTAACCATTTTAATTAACCCTCGACGAGAATGTTTATCTTTGGGATGAGCTTTAAGATGCTCAGTAAGCAGTTTAATCCGTTCGGTTAGGATAACAATTTGAACTTCCGGTGAGCCAGTATCTTTCTCGTGCAATTTATACTCATCAATTAACTTACGTTTCAATTCTTTTGTTAATGCCATAATTTCCTCCGCAATAAAATGCTACCTGCTCACTTCGCTTTTGAGCGAGCCAAGTGAGTGGTGACCTATATTGCCAATTTAAATATTTACTTCAAAAAACTCAATAATTAAACTAATCTAACTTTACACAAAATTAACCTTTTGTCAAGACTCTTTAGAAAAAATCTCTTGACTTATAAGATAAATCTCATATAATTAAAATAACAACCACAGATAATTGTATTATAAAATATATCGCAATTATCTTCGGATTTTGATAGATTTGGAGAAAACAGGACGACATGACAAAACAAATTGAACCTGCCCTCTTAAACCTTATTCAAAAAACAATTGAGGCATGTGGTGTTGAATTATATGATATCAATTACAAAGGAAATCTTTTGCAAGTGTTTATTACTGCGGCCAACCCAATCACGATCGATACTTGTGCTCAAGTCTCTCAAGCTTTGTCCGTTGCTTTAGATATGGAAAATCTTATTCCTAAACGTTATTTCTTAGAAGTTTCCTCACCGGGTTTAGAACGTAAACTCCGCCATCAAAACGATTTTCAAGTTTCCCTCAATAAGACCGTTGCCATCAAAACCAATCGTGGTAAATTCATTGGCAAAATTATCGCGGTCAATGAAGATGGCGTTACTATTGAAAATATAGTTGGTTCTTGCGCCAAACCATTAACTCAACAATTTATTAATTATCAGGAAATAAATTCGGCTCAATTGATTGTATCAAACCAAGAATTATTTAAGACCAAAAATAAGCGGGAGGGAAAGAGTGAACAATAAAGAAATTTCTAATCTCATAACCCAAATTGCTCGCATCCGCAATGTGGACATTACTTATGTAATTGAAACTTTAAAATTAGCAATAATTGAAGGTCTCAAACGACGTTTTGGGAGAGATACGCGGGTAGAAATTGATATTACTCCTGATGCTTCGGAAATCAATGTTTATTTAATTAAAGAGGTTGTCGGTGAAGTTTCAAATCCAGTTTTAGAAATCAACCTTGATGAAGCCTTAAAAATAAATCCTCAAACTGCCATTGGGGAAAAAGTCCGGGTTTTAATTCCTTTAAGTGAGATTGGGCGGAGTGCCATTCGTAAAGCATCCGATGAATTACTCTTGAAATTACGGGAAGCAGAACGTAATAAATTATTTGATGAATATAATCGTAAAAAAGGTGAAATAATTTCTGGTACCATTTCAAAAATTGGCAAAGATGAAATCACTGTAAATATTGGTTTGACCGAAGCGATTTTAGCCAATCGAGACCAGCTTAAAACCGATCATTATCGTCAAGGTGCACCAATCAAAGCATTAGTCTATCGGGTCGAAAAAACGCCGATTGGTCCCCGTATTTTCTTATCTCGTACTCATAATGACTTCTTAAGAAAACTCTTAACTAAAGAAGTACCAGAAATCCGCGAAGGAATTGTCGAAATCAAAGCGATTGCACGAGCGCCCGGTTTTCGAGCTAAGGTTGCAGTCTCCACCAACGATGAAAAAGTCGACCCGGTTGGCGCCTGTGTCGGTTATCGGAAATCAAGGATTCAAAATATTATTAAGGAACTTTCGGGTGAAAAGATTGACATTGTCCTATACAGCAAAGATATCAGTGTTTTTATCCAACGCGCTTTAGCCCCTGCGAAAATTAAAGAAGTTTTTAAAGAAGGTGAAAGTTATTTTGTTATTGTTGAAGACGCTGATTTTTCTATTGCCATTGGGAAAAAAGGACAAAATGTTTGGTTAGCAAGTAATTTAGTTGGGGCTCGCCTAGAAGTCTTAAAAGCTTCTGATTACAAAAATCGCCTTATGAATAATAAAGCCAAGACAATCTCGATAAAAGATTTAGATTTATCGGAAGAAGAAATTACGAAATTACAAGACGCTCAGATAACTACTGCGTTTGATATTCTTAATCTGCCAAGTGAACAATTAGCGAATGTTACGAATTATGAAATTGAAAAGATTGAACAACTAAAAAAGTTTGTTAAAGATCAAATATGGACCGAATAGATTCAGATAAGGACCAAAAGAAAAATAAAATCAAATCTGCCTCAACCGGACAAGACAATTTATCAAATCAGTCAGAGGCAGATAAAGGTCCGTCTGAACCAATTAAAAAACGACGGGGACGCCCCCCAAAACCAAAAACAACTAAATCTCCCACAATTACTAAGACTACTCGCAAGAGCAAAAGCAAACATATTGAAACAACCAATTCACAACCAACTGAAGCGGTAAGCGCAGAAACTACCATAGTACCACCAAAAGTTGAAGAAATCAAACAAGAAACCCCAATCACGCCGAGCACTTCTGTAGAAACTAAAAAAACACCAACTCCAACAGTTGAACAACCAGGTGTGACTGAAAGCAAAAGCGAAGTTCCGCCGGTCAAATCAAAACCAATTGTAACTGATAAAACACCATCTTCAACCAAAAGTACCGCCGGTGAATTAAAAGTCTTTGAAGCAGCTAAGCAACTCAATCTTTCTAGCGAAGCGTTAGTCACGATTCTTAAAGATTTAGGGTTTACCCCCCGTGGCTACACTGCCCATATAAATCAATATGAATATGCTAAAGTACGAGAGAGATTACGTCAAGAAAAATCAATCTTTAAGGAATCGTTACGTAAAAAGAGCATGACTTCCCCCCAATCTCAAGCCACAATTACACCACCAACTGTTGAAATTCAAAAGACCATCAAACGCACGATGGCGAAAATTGAACACCGAGAAATAAAACACCGTCATCACATTGAAAAAGCTACTCAGACAACAACTCCTACAGAAACTAAGAAGATAAAAGTTACCCCTTATGTAAGTGTTGCGGAATTAGCCCATCTGATTGGTATTTCACCAGTTGAAATTATTAAAAAATGTATCAGTTTTGGCTTGCTTGCCACGGTCAATCAACGCTTAGATCCTGACACCATCACTCTCTTAGCTGATGAGTTTAAAATTGAAATTGAACTACAAGAAGAGACCGTCCCGTCAGTGGTCAGTGGTGAACTTAAAGAACGACCACCAGTAGTTGTTGTGATGGGACATGTTGACCATGGTAAAACATCTCTCTTAGACTATATTCGGAAAACAAAGGTGGCCGAAAAAGAACATGGTCGCATTACCCAACACATTGGTGCTTATGTTGTGAAATATAAAGACAAGCCAATCACTTTTTTAGATACCCCTGGTCATGAAGCCTTTACCGCCATGCGTGCGCGGGGTGCTCAAATCACTGATATTGCGGTTTTAGTTGTTGCTGCTGATGATAGTGTTATGCCCCAGACCATTGAAGCCTTAAACCATGCACGGGCCGCAGGAATTCCGATTATTGTTGCTATTACCAAGTGCGATCTACCCAATACCAATCCGGAAATGGTTAAAAGCCAACTTGCTCAAAATGGCTTACGGGTTGAAGGTTATGGGGGTGATACACTCTGTGTCTGCACTTCGGTCCGAACTGGTCAAGGAATTGAAGATTTATTAGAAGCAATTCTATTATTGAGCGAAGAACTAAAACTCCAAGCCGTCGCGGATGGCCCTGCTAAAGGGGTAGTTATCGAAGCCCGTATTGAGCGGGGTCGAGGTAATGTCGTTACTGTCTTAGTCCAACAAGGAACTCTAAAGCGAGGTGATTCTTTTGTCTGTGGTAGCTTTTTTGGCCGAGTTCGAGATTTACTTAATGAAAATTTCAATCGATTAGATAAAGTCACACCATCTTTTCCAGTGCAAATTTTAGGTTGTAATGGACTACCTGAAGCGGGTGAACGATTTGAAGTCGTTGCCGATGAACGCACCGCTCGCGAAATTGCGACTCGCCATGCGTTAATGAAACGGGATATTCGCTTAAAACAAGGTGAGATGGCGAAAATTGGCCTTGAACAACTTCAACAAAAAATCATTGAAGGCACAGTTAAAGAATTAAAGATTGTCCTTAAAGCTGATACTTTTGGTTCAGCAGAAGCCTTAAAAGAAGCCTTAGAAGGATTATCTTTAGATGAAGTTCGAGTGCGAGTTATTCACTCCGGCATTGGCCAAATTACAACTTCTGATGTTTTATTAGCTCAAGCGTCTGAAGCAGTGATTGTTGGTTATCATGTCTCCGCTCTTTCTGACGCCGTCAAAGCCGCTGAACGACAAGGTGTGGAAATTCGTTTATATCGAATTATCTATGCGGCAATTGATGATATTCGTGCTGCCATGCTTGGCTTATTAGAACCTGAAGAAAAAGAAGTTATCATTGGCAAAGCCGAAGTAAGACAAGTTTTTACAATTCCCAAGATTGGACTCATTGCCGGATGTTATGTGACCGAAGGCAAAGCAGTTCGCAATGCTTTAGTTCGAATTATCCGCAATGGCAGTGAAATTTTCAGAAGCAAAATTAACTCACTCAAACGTTTCAAAGAAGACGTCAAAGAAGTTGACAGCGGTTATGAATGTGGTATTGGCATTGAGAATGCAACTGATATCCAAGTTCAAGACATTCTCGAAATCTATAAGATTGAGGAGGTCGCCCGTGCTCCTCAAAATCTTGAAACCAGCGAAAAATAAGACAGAACTTTCCATCCATGGTCTTAACTAAAGACAAAAAGAGCATCTTAATTTCTCCGATAAAATTTAACAGTTTAATAAATAGTAATTTTTATGTCAGTTGGACTTTTAGTCGTTGACTGCTTATTTGAAAACGGTCTCTCTTTAAAAGATAAACGCAAAACCCTATTAAGTATCACCCAACGCTTACGAGATAATTTCAATGTTGCAGTTGCAGAAACCAATCATCAAGACCTCTGGCAACGCTCAGAACTATCCATCGTTTTAGTTAATACCGATTGGAAAATGATTGAACGCAATTTCAATCAGATCATTGAATTTATTCAAAAAGACTCACGCATTACCATTTTAAACTATGAAACCACATCCTTATATTAAAAAATTAGCTGAGATTAAGCAAATTATCAAATCCACACTTAAAGAAGATATTGGCAAAGGTGATATCACCAGCCAATTAACGATTCCACCCAATACTATAGCAATTGCCCATATCATTGCAAAACAAAAGGGAGTTTTAGCAGGCAGTTATTTTATCAAACTGGTGTTTAAAACCCTGGATCCTAAAGTCAGCATCAAATTTTATTATAAAGAAGGTGATTGTTTTCAAGCCGGTAATGTCTTGGCTGAACTTAAAGGAAATGCTCGTGCTTTACTAAGCGGTGAACGCACTGCTTTGAATATTCTCTGTCGTCTCTGTGGTATTGCTACCTTGACGCGCAAATATGTTGAACAGGTTAAACACACAAAAGCCAAAATCCTTGATACGCGTAAAACTACTCCCAATTTTCGAATTTTTGAGAAATACGCAGTCCAAATTGGTGGTGGCGAAAATCATCGTTTTGGGTTATATGACATGATTTTAATCAAAGACAACCACATTAAAATTGCTGGTAATATAACGAATGCGATTCAGAACGCCCAAAAGAATAATAAAAATAACTTAACCATTGAAGTTGAAACAACCAATCTAAAACAAGTAAAACAAGCACTCGCCTTAAAAGTACCAATCATCATGCTTGATAATATGAACTTAAAGCAAATCCGTCAGGCTGTCAAATTAGCCCAAGGTAAAGCAAAACTTGAAGTGTCTGGTGGGGTCAACTTAAAAAATGTCCAGAAAATTGCTGAATGTGGGGTTGACTATATTTCAGTCGGTGCCCTAACCCATTCCGCACCAATTATTGATATTTCGATGAAAATTGTTTAAAACCCTTTGCCAAAACATTTTATTTATAACTAAAACTTACTCAAATGTATTATATCCAGCCATTCCTTGCTCGAGACGGTTATCCTCTGTCCAATTCAATAGGTACTCCGATGGGTAACCCACTGGAGAACCCACGGGATATCCCCCCGGTCAACCATTTTGATAATCGAGTAGCAAGCCTAAGCAATTGTAAATTAGATAACTTAGCCGATTATTGATGAGACGACCTAAAGGATTCCCCACAAGATAACCTTCTGGGTTACCACAACGACAATGATGGGTTCTAATCTTATTACTTTGAAAATTTTTTCTCTCTCCTAAACAAACGAATTTTTGCTTAGTCTTTTTATCTAACAGTAATTTTAGAGTCTTATCTTAAGTTCCGAATTGCCACGATGAAATATATCTTGCTTGCTTGGGAGTGAGTTTATCAATATTAATACCCATTGATTGTAATTTAAGACGGGCAATCTCCATATCCAATTCTTCCGGTAATTTATAGACTTTCTTTTCTAAACTGCTCCCTCTTTTTATTAGATATTCACACGCCAACGCTTGATTGGCAAAGGACATATCCATGACCATTGCTGGATGGCCTTCGGCAGATGCTAAATTCACTAATCTTCCTTCGGCTAAAAGATAGATCCGTCTGCCATTTTTTAAGAGATATTCTTCACAAGCGTGTCGGATTATTCTTTTCTCTTTTGTGTATTGAGCTAACTCTTGCTTATTAATTTCCACATCAAAATGTCCCGAATTGCAAATTATCGCACCGTCTTTGAATTTTAAGAAATGGCGTTTGCTGATGACATCAATACAGCCAGTAACCGTAACAAACACATCCCCAATCAAACAGGCATCATCCATTTTCATAACATTAAAACCATCCATTTTGGCTTCCAGGGCTTTAATTGGGTTTACTTCGGTGATAATTACATTTGCGCCTAATCCCTGGGCCTTGCGGGCAACTCCTTTGCCGCACCAACCATACCCGGCAACCACAACTGTTGAACCGGCAAAAAGAAAATTAGTCGCTCGTAAAATCCCATCTAAAGTTGATTGCCCGGTGCCATACCGATTATCAAATAAAAACTTGGTCTCTGAATCATTGACTGCGATAATCGGATATTGTAATGCCCGATCTCGCTCCATACTCTTTAAGCGAATCACACCGGTGGTGGTTTCTTCTGTTCCGCCAATGATATTTTTAAGCAGGGCTTTCTTTTCTTTATGTAAAGTTGACACTAAATCCGCACCATCGTCAATGGTAATGTCTACTCGATGCTTTAGTGCTTGATAGATATGTTGATAATAAGTTTCACGGTCTTCGCCATATCTGGCAAATACCGAAATATCATAATCTTTCACAATACTTGCCGCGACCTCATCTTGTGTTGATAAAGGATTAGAAGCACATAATCTCACTTGGGCACCGCCTGCTTTCAAGGTAATTGCTAAATTAGCCGTCTCGGATGTAATATGGAGACAAGCAGAAATCTTCATTCCTTTAAGTGGTTTTTCTTTGCTAAATCGTTGGCGAATAAGTCGTAAAACCGGCATAAACCGACTTGCCCATTCTATTCGCAGTTTACCTTTTCTGGCTAAATCAATATCTTTAACATCATAGTCAATGTTCATGAATTATCTCACCGCCCTTCTTATCTCGTCAACACAATCAGTCTGTTCCCAAGTAAAATTTTTTTCATTGCGTCCAAAATGTCCATAACAAGCAGTTGGCAGATAAATTGGACGCCGTAAATTTAGTTTATCAATCATTCCTTGGGGAGTGAAATTAAAAATTTCTTTAATAACCCGTAATAATTTTTCTTCAGATATTTTACAAGTGCCAAAAGTATTAATGCTGATATGAGTTGGCTCTGCTCTACCAATCACATAAGCTAAACTCAACTCCATCTTATCACAGACTCCTGCCGCAACGCAGTTCTTAGCTACATAGCGGGCAAAATAAGATGCGGTGCGGTCAACTTTGGTTGGGTCTTTGCCCGAAAACGCGCCACCGCCATGTCTAACCATCCCGCCATAAGTATCGACAATCAATTTTCGGCCAGTCATACCAGTATCAGACTGAGGTCCACCAACCACAAACTTACCCGTTTCGTTAACAAAATACTTTGTATTCTTGTCTAATAAGTGACGTGGAATCACATCTTTGACAACGGTCTCAATAATCTCTTCTCGTGCCTTCTTGGTAATCTTTTTGCCTGTCTTATCTAAGATACTTTCTGAATGTTGAGCTGCTAATACAACACTCGAAATCCGCACTGGTTTACCATTTTGGTATTCAACCGTAACTTGTGATTTACCATCGGGTCTTAAATACGGCAGAATTTTTTGTTTACGCACTAATGCTAACCGTCGACACAAACTATGGGCTAACATAATTGGTAATGGCATCAATTCTTTAGTTTCATTACAGGCATAACCAATCATCAATCCTTGATCACCCGCACCACCAACATCAACTCCTTGGGCAATATCCGGTGATTGTTTACCGATGATATTGATAATCGCACAGTTTTCCGCACTCAATCCAAACTTCGTATCCGTATATCCTATATCAGTTAGCAAACTCCTCACCAGTTTTGGTAAATCAACATATGCTTTGGTAGTAATCTCGCCACCAACAATTACCAATCCCACCGACACAAAAACTTCACAGGCCACTCGACCATACTTATCTTGCCGTAAAACATCATCTAAAACCGCATCCGAAATCTGATCACATAACTTATCGGGATGTCCTTCGGTTACTGATTCAGAAGTAAAATAAACCCTATAATTATTTATTCTCATAATCATAACAATACTTAAAAAATAACGCTGTGTCAATATTGCCAACCATCTTCTTGTTGACAGATATGATTAAATTATTACAATTGAATATTGTTTTATGGTCCGAGCTAATGAAAATTTCAGGAGGTATCATGGGACTCTTTGACAAAACAATTTTCTTAAGAGAACAAGCCCATTATCTTAAAACGCATGGCCAATTTTTCTACCTGCGAGAAATTGATCCTGCAGCCAGCCCAATCGTCAACCGACACGGCAAACGGATGATTAATTTGGGCTCTAATAATTATCTTGGTCTAACCGACCATCCTCAGGTCAAACAAGCAGCGATCAAAGCAATTCAAGAATATGGGACTGGTTCGTGTGGCTCTCGGATTTTAACTGGTACAACCAGTCTTCATAATAAGTTAGAACAAAAACTTGCTCGTTTTAAGAAGACCGAAGATGCGATTACTTTCAGTGCCGGTTTTATGGCATTAATGGCAACGATTTCGGCAATTACTGATCAAAATGATGTTATCTTTAGTGATGCCTTAAATCATGCCAGTATCATTGAAGGATGTCGCCTTTCAAAAGCCAAGACAATTGTCTATAAGCATAATGATATGATGGATTTAGAAGAAAAACTTGCCCGATTCCCCTTAGAAACCAATAAACTCATCATCACAGATGGTGTCTTTAGTATGAAAGGCGATGTTGCCAATCTACCCGAAATAAAAAAATTAGCTGATAAATATCATGCTGAAATTATGATTGATGACGCCCACGCCACAGGAGTTTTAGGTAAAACTGGCCGTGGTACTTTAGAGCATTTTAATATGGAAGGGGAAATTGCTTTAGTTTCAGGTACTTTTAGTAAATCATTTGCTGCGGTTGGTGGTTTTACTTGTAGTCAAAATACGATTATTGAATTCATCAAACTCTCATCGCGGCCGTTTATTTTTACCGCCAGCCCACCGCCATCGGTCGTAGCAACGGTTATTGCGGCAATCGAAGTAATTGAACAAAATCCTCAACTCATTCAAACCCTTCACAACAATGCTAATTTCTTAAAAAACGGCCTTAAGGATTTAGGTTTTCAGCTTGATGAGACAATCACACCGATTATTCCTATTATCATCAATAATGACAATAAAGCTTTTATGATGACCGGTTTGATGGAACAAGAAGGAGTCTTTGTCAACCCGGTAATTTATCCTGCCGTACCCAAAGACAATTCAATCATCCGTGTCAGTCTCTCAGCTGCACATAAAAAAGAAGATTTACAATTTACCTTGGACAAATTTAAACTCATTGGAAAAAAATTAGCACTTATTTAACGCAATGCCCAATACCATTTACGAGTGTTTTCTAAATAGCGTTAAAAAATATCCTCATCGCACTGCGCTCATGTACAAACAAAACCAGAAATTCAAAAAGATATCCTATGCCGAACTTAATCAATTAATTAATAATTTAGCTCACAACCTATTTCAAATGGGTTTAGCTAAAGGCGATAAGATTGCAATCTATTCCTACAATCGAGCGGAATGGGCAATCTCTGATTTAGCTGCCTTAAAATTAGGACTTATTGTGGTTCCCATTTATCATGTACTCTCTGCTTATTATATCCATTATATCCTTCAAGAGACCCAAGCAAAATTAATCTTTATTGAAAACAAACAACTCTTTGATAACTTTAAAACAATTGCCAATGATTTAATAGCTCTGAAAAAAATAATTATTTATGATGATACTAACATTTCGACCTCACTTACTTATTATAAATTCAAAGATTTATTAAAAACTGATAATGCCAATCCGTCATTATCAATTAATCTTTCTGAGCACGATCTTGCCACGATTGTCTACACTTCTGGTACTACTGCCGAGCCGAAAGGAGCGATGCTCACCCATCATAATATCATTAGCAATGCTTTAACCGCAATCAAACTCTTTGATATCAATGAACGAGATGTAATTATGTCATATTTACCAGCTTCTCATATGTTTGAACGGACCTGCGGTTATTATACCATGATTTTTAGTGGGGCAACAATCGGATATGCTGAAAGTATCTCTACAATTAGTGTCGATATTAAAAAAATCAAACCTACTTTATTGATTGCCTTACCTCGTGTTTTAGAAAAAGCTTATCAAACTGCCGTTGATAAAATTATGACGTCTTCCAATCTTACTAAAAAAATCATGCGTATGGCAATTAAAAATCTCAACTCTTATACGCTTTTACGCTATCGCAATCAACCGATACCCCATACTCTTAAAATTAAGCATCTTATTTTCGACCGACTGATTGCACGTAAATTTCATAAATTAGCTGGCGGTCGATTAAGACTAATCGTTTCTGGCGGTGCTCCGCTCAATCGTAAGATTGCTTATATCTATCAAGCACTTAAATTTACTATTTGTGAAGGATATGGCCTTACTGAAACTTCTCCAGTAATTAGTGCCAACACACCAAAAGATAACAAAATCGGCACCGTTGGTAAACCATTTCCGAATGTTAAAGTAAAAATTGGTGAAAACAATGAAATCTTAATGCAAGGACCGAATTTGATGCTTGGTTATTTTAATAAAGAACAAGAGACCAAGCGCGTAATTGACCAAGACGGTTGGTTTCATACTGGTGATCAAGGAAAGTTTGATGCACATGGCCATTTAATTATTACCGGACGGCTTAAAGAATTAATCGTTACCTCTTATGGTAAAAAAATTCCACCGATTCCAATCGAAGAAAAACTCATTAAAACGGGATATATTGAGCAAGCGCTAATTTTTGGTGATAATCGCAGTTATATCATTGCATTAATTGTACCGAATCGAAAATTACTAGAACTTTATGCCCATCAAAATAATATTCAATATGATAACTATACGCAACTTCTTAACAATACAAAAATCATCCAATTTATGCGTCGTCTTATAGATGATGCTTGTCAAAATTTATCTCAGTATGAGAAGATTAAAGACTTTCAACTTCTTGCCGAAAATTTTACGATTGAAAATGGCTTATTAACACCAACCTTAAAATTACGGCGAAATAAAATCTTTGAAAAATACAAAGTTCTAATTGATGAAATTTACGCTAGAAGTAAACAAATTCAATAATTAATTATTGACAAAACAATTTGCACTCAGATAATAAGATAGGATTGTGCCTAAAGTATTAATTATCGCCTATTACACACCGCCATTAGGCATGAGCGGGGTGATGCGAATCACTAAATTTGCTAAATATCTACCCCGTTTTAATTGGCAACCAATAATTCTCAGTGTAAAACCGATTGCGTACTATCATTATGATGCCCAACTAATGAACGATCTAACACATGTTCCGATTTATCGTAGTGAGAGTCTTGATTTGGCTCGTTTGTGGTATCGTTTCAAATTACCATCATCGTTAATTAAAGCTAAAACAAATAAAATGAGTATCTTTTCCAACTTCATTTTCTTTCCTGATGCTAAATCACCTTGGATACCCTTTGCTACTCAACTGGGTAATAAAATTATTCAGAAAGAAAAACCTGCTTTACTCTTTGCAACTTCACCACCCTTCAGTTCATTGGTAGTTGCTCTAAAATTAAAAAAGAAATTTAACTTACCCTTAACTATTGATTTCCGCGATCCTTGGCCAACTGGATTTATAGAACCTCCCCGAATAATTAGAAATCGAGTTGAAAATCTTCGTGATGACCTCCTTAAACAAGCTGATGCGGTAATTACTGTCAACGCCCAAATCCGCACTCAAATCAACTATCCTTCAGCCCATATCATTGACAACGGTTATGACCCTGATGAGTTTAATCAACCAGCAATTGAGTTTAAGGGTCTTAATATTGTCCATACTGGCAATATCTTTGGCATCGAAAACGAACTCAAAATAGTGATGCAAGCAATTGCCGATTTTCCCCAAGTCAGACTAACTTTACTAGGTCAGTTAAGTCAATCTTTCTTAAATGAAATACCTAGATACCATAATGTCCATTATTTGGGATTACATTCTCATGCCGAAACAATTGCAATTATGAAAGGGGCTTCACTTCTTTTATATATTTCTAAGCCCAATCAGGCGGTCGGCCTTAAACTTTATGAATATTTTGGCGCTCGTAAACCAATTTTAGCAATTGGTGATAACACAGCTCAAGCTACTCAGTTAATTAAAAACCACCAAGCAGGATTTGTTATCAATAAAGATCTTACTGCAATAAAGCAATTCATCCAATCTTACTTAAATCAAAAAGTACCTTATGACCCAATCAATTTAGAAAGGTACAATCGCATCGAACAAAGTTACCAATTGAGTCTTATTTTTAATCAAATCCTTACTTAATAAGCGATACGCCTAATGCTCGTAAGATTGCCGAAAAAAGCAAGACCGGATAAATAAATAATCTCTTAAACCCAAACCAAGCGCTTTTGTCATACTTCTCAAAATAGTGATATAAACTTTTATGCATAGAAAAAATCATCCGGTTACGTACCTTTCTCGTGCTAGTACCACGATTATGGATTGCAAAACTATGAGGCCAATAATAAATTTTCCAACCTGCACTAATCATTCGCTTGCACAAATCAACATCATTAAAAAACATCTCAAAACGCTCATCAAAATAACCAATCGCATCAAAAACTGACTTACGCACCAATAGGCATGAGGTCATGGGTTGTTCAATTTCTTGTTCTATATCATAATTAAAATAAGTAAGGCGCCACTTTCCAAATACTTTATGATAAGGCATTAGTTTAGCAAGCCCTGATATCTCCCATAATAAAATTTGATAATCAGGAAAACTACGAATTGATTTTTGCACCGACAAATCAGGATTAAGCAGTTTTGGTGCAACCGCACCAACTTCTTTATTCTTTTCTAATAACTCAACTAATGGCGCAAGAAAATTATCAGTTAATACCACATCAGGATTAACTAATAAGATATATTCGCCACGAGCTTGATTCAGTCCTTGATTGTTTGCCCGAGCATATCCCAGATTTTTTCTATTGCTAATAAGGACAACTTCTCCAAATTCCTTTTTGACTAATTCTTTGGTTTTGTCTTGTGAATTATTATCAACCAAGATAATTTCCAGTTCGGGATAGTTTGCTTTCTGTTTAACAATTGAATCAAGACAGGAAATGATTTCTTGTTCGCTATTCCAGCTTACAATAATAACAGAAACCACGATTACTGGGCTATTTGTTGTCGATAATACTCTAAAAGATTTTTCAGGGTTGTAAAAAACTCAACTTTTGGTTGCCAACCTGTAACCTTTCGAAACTTATCTGTTTTACCGGTTAGTAACGTAATATCATATTTACGCACCAATTGCTTATCAACCTTTACTTTTATTCGAACCGTACTCAATTTTAATAAATAATTGAGCGCATCTTTGATTGAATATGGTTTTTCAGAAGTAATATTATAGATTTCACCTGCTTTGCCTTTACGCATTGCCAATTCATATGCTCTGATAACATCACTAATATCAAGATAATCCCGTCGTACTTCAATATTACCAATTTTCAATATTGGTTTTGCCAAATCCGCTTCAATTTCTGCAATCTGTTTAGTTATCCGAGGAAAAAGAAAATGTTCAGCTTGCCCAATACCAGTATGGCTAAAGGGCCTTAAAATAACAACATCTAATCGATATCGCCGGTGGTAATACTGACAGATATTTTCCGCACATAATTTAGTCGCCGCGTAAAAACTAATCGGTTTCGTAGCAGATTTTTCGCTCAAACGTACTTGTTGATTACCATAAACTTCGCAGGAAGAAATAAAAATAATTCTTGTCTTGAAATCTAATTTGTTTACCGCATCTAAAATATTAAGCGTACCTTCAACATTTATAGAAAAAGCATCTTTGATGTTTTTTTCGCTCTGTGCAACCGAACTTTGAGCGGCTAAATGAAAGATAACATTAGGTTTGAGTTTTTTGATAATTAAAAAGATCTTTTGATAATCTCTAATATCAGCTTGAAAAATGCGGCCAATTTTTTGCTGGGGAGTTTGAAAATAAATACCTGATATTTGATATCCCTTATCTTGTAAATATTTTGCTAAATGAGTACCGACAAAGCCTTCAATGCCTGTAATCAAGATATGCTTCATGCGATGACTATTCAATTCAAAACTAAACGCGCGCTCGCCAATAATTAAGTAAATCTTGCATCGTTCGTTCAAAAGGTATCTCTGGTTTCCACCCAATTGCTTTTCGAATCTTGGTGTTATCCCCAATTAAGAGCTCAACATCGGATGGTCGCAGCCTTTGTGGATCCTGCTGGATTTTAATTTTACATTTGGCTAATTTTAATTGAATCGCTAACATCTCTTTAATTTTATAGCCTTTGCCCGAACAAATATTGTAGACATCACCAAATTTACCATCTTTTAAAATCATATAGTATGCGCGCACGACATCACGGACATCTGTAAAATCTCGCACCGCTTCTAAATTACCGACATAAATAATCGGTTCTCGTTTACGTTTTTCAATCTCTGCAATCTGTTTAGCAAAATTTGAAGTTACAAAAACATCACCCCGACGAGGCCCGGTATGATTAAACGCACGGGTTCGAATGATCTTTAGTCCGTAACTCATAAAATACTGATAGCCCAATAAATCTTGCGCCACCTTACTAACCCCGTACGGACTTAAAGGTCGAAGCGGGTTGGTCTCTTTAATTGGTATTTCTGACGATAAAACCATTCCATATTCTTCACTCGAACAAGCGAGTTGCACTCGACAATCTTTTAATCCCAAGGTGCGAATTGCTTCAAAAATATTGACTTCGCTAAGAATATTGGTAGTTAGCGTCTCATTCGGTGCAATCCATGACATTGGGACATAACTTTGTGCGGCCAAATGAAAGATCATATCTGGTTTGACTTTTTTAATCACAGCTAACGTTGACGCAGCGTCTCTTAAATCGCATTCAAAGAACTGCACTTTGTTTTTAATCTTTTCAATATTGTCGGTCCTTGACCGCCAGCGATAAATTCCATAAACCTTCATTCCTTTTTGTGTAAGTAAAAACTCGGCTAAATGGCTGCCGGCAAAACCAGTTATACCTGTAATTAATGCTTTCATAGTTTCTCCTTATTTGTTAATAATTTCATAAGTAATTGTTACGGCAACTTTAATAACATTTGCTCCTTGCATAATCTCGTTTCCATCTGGTCCCCCAGCGCCCACATAATATGGCAACTCTCTTTTTGAGGGCAAATCTTCAATAATTTGAACAATCCGACCTAAATTAAGATTAGTTGCTTTTGCGATCGCTTGCGCTTTTTGGGTGGCATCATTAATGGCCATAACTCGGGCTTGACTTTCTAATTTCGCGGGGTCTTGAAATCCAAAACTAATCGAAGAAATCGTATTGGCTCCTGCGACCGTAGCAAAATCAATCACATCCGCTAACTTTCTAATATCTCTAACTCTTAAAGATAGATTATGATACATTTGATACCCAATCAACCTTTGCGTGCCTTCGGGAAATTCATACTGAGGATATAAGCCAATCGAGGCAGTTTTAATATCTTCTTTTTTAATGCCGACTCTTGACACTGCCTTGATAATTTCATTCACAATGCGATTTACTTCTTTGTATGCCTTATCTGCGGTACGATCTTGTAACGAAACACCCAGTTGCACAATTGCTAAATCTGCTTCTTGTTCAATAACACCTTCTCCCCTTACCACGATTGTATTAAGACTCTCTTGCGCATATG
>CBFGJZ010000001.1:70003-73578 GCA_965649215.1 Caldifarciminota bacterium | reverse complement strand
CGAATAACATAATTGTAAACAAAAAAATAATTAATCTTTTCAACTTTTCCTCCTCACTTGCTAAATGGTTAACACAAGCTTAGGCTTTTTCAACTTTTCCTGAGCGAATGCATCGTGTACAAACCCAGATTTTTTTAGTCTCGCCACCCACCTTTGCTTTAATTCTTTGCAGATTTGGTTCCCAGCGTCTTTTCGTAACATTATGAGCATGACTAATATTAGAACCAACCACGCCAACTTTACCACAAATTTCACAATGTTTTGCCATACGGCCTCCCTTTCTAATAAATAAAATCAGGCATTTAAATCCTTAAACTTAAATTTTCTCTTAATATAAAATACATGAATTATTAAGATTGTCAACTATTTTATTACTCTCTTAAACGATGTGATAGGGTTGACAACTAATAATTATGAAGTTAAAATCAAAGCAAGATAAGTCTTAATAACTTATCTTAAAAAATTAATTGCCGAGGTGGCGGAATTGGCAGACGCGCTAGGCTCAGGACTTAGTGGTGAAAACCATAGGGGTTCAACTCCCCTCCTCGGCATTTCTTATTACTTTGTGAAGTAAAATAGAAATTCTGAAGCGAACTCCCATAAAATCATATTCAATTAAATCAATTTTTTAGTCGTCTCTCCCTGCATAATGATGAGAAGCTAATTTTATCTCATCCATCATTTCTCATCAGTTTATATTTAGCCCCTCTGTTCATGTAAATTAACAATTAACTCAATTTCCACATTAAACTTTCAGCGTCTTAATTACCATTTTCCCAATTTTTATAAATATTTTTTTGTAATATGTTCTGTGAACTTTAGCGCTTTGGAAACTAAGACCATGGATGGGATTATACCCCCTGTCCAATCACTTTTTGATGGTTCATATTATATTTCATAGAGTTAGGTAAAAAAATAAATTCTAATTTCATTCTATTTATAAATAGAACTTTTTATGGCTGGCAAAAATCCAGACAGACCTATTGTTTTATTATTTCCCTTGATTATTTTAATTTTTTTCTTATTATTAGAGTAAATGACTTATTTACTCCAGCAAATTATCAATGGTTTGCAGTTAGGTTCAGTTTATGCGTTGATTGCATTAGGTTATACTTTAGTTTACGGGATTATTCGTTTAATTAACTTTGCTCATGGTGATGTCTTTATGATTGGTGCATATTTAGGATTTTATGCTATTTTACGATTTAAGCTACCGTTTCCCGTGGCATTAATTTTAGCGATGTTTGGCTGTGCTCTTATCGGGATGATTATTGAAAAACTTGCTTACCGCCCACTCCGGAATGCTCCTCGCATTGCTTGCCTTATCACTGCGTTAGGTGTTTCCTTATTCTTAGAAAACTTCACCAGTCTCAAATTCATATTTGGTCCTAACTATCTTGCATATCCCCGTCCCTTTGCAATTACCAATTACCAGTTTGGTTCAATCGTAATTTCTAATATCCAAATTATCGTTTTCGTAATTGCGATTATCTTAATGATTTTCTTGCAAATATTTGTTAATAAAACTAAAACGGGAACGGCGATGCGCGCGGTTGCTTTTGATAAAAACACTGCTCAACTTATGGGGATTAATATTGATTATATCATATCTATTACTTTTGGCATTGGTTCTGCTTTAGCAGGAGCTGGTGGTGTTTTATTTGGTATCGCATATCCTCAAATTCATCCATTTATGGGCATTATGCCGGGTCTTAAAGCATTTGTTGCCGCGGTTCTTGGTGGCATTGGCATTATTCCCGGTGCGATGCTTGGTGCTGGCATTATGGGTATGGTTGAAGTTTTAACATCCGCCTATATCTCTTCAACCATGCGCGATGCAATTGCATTCTTAGTCTTACTCATAGTCTTACTTATTAAACCTGCTGGTCTACTGAGTAAAAGCTCTATTGAAAAAGTATGAGCAATAAATTAAATATCCGACATCAATTATTAAAAAATAAGATTTCATTATTTGTAATACTATTTTATGTTGTCATCCAATTATTAATTTCTAAACAAATTATAAATCCTTATTGGCAACAAATCATTTGTTATGCCGGGATTATGACTATTTCTGCTTTGGGTTTGAATCTAATTTATGGTTTTACCGGACAGTTCTCCTTAGGTCATGCGGCATTTTTTGGTATTGGTGCTTATACCTCAGCTTTTATTATTAAATCAATTAATTTTACTAATCCATTATTTTTAATTGTCGGTATTATCAGTGGTGGTATATTGTCTGCACTCATTGCCTTTCTAATCGGTTTACCCATCTTACGATTACGTAGTGATTATCTTGGCATTGCCACGCTTGGTTTTGGTATTATTGTAAAAGTCATATTTGACAATGCTGATAAACTCTTACCCGTACTTGGTGGTTCACGGGGAATGGTCGGGATTCCAACTTTAACCAATTTCACTTGGGTCTTTATCATTGTGCTTCTGGCGATAATAATCCTACGCAATTTAATTAATTCTGCACCCGGTCGTGCTTTAATTTCCCTGCGCGAAGATGAAATCGCCGCGGAAGCAGTTGGAATCAATACCACAAAATATAAAACCTTAGGTTTTGTGATTGGCTGTAGTTATGCTGGAGTTGCTGGTGCGATGTATGCGCATCTCTATGCTTTCTTACATCCCCAAAATTTTGACTTCTTAAAATCGATTGATGTGCTATTAATTGTTGTTTTAGGTGGCATGGCGAGTATCTCAGGTAGCGTTATTGCCGCAGTAGTTTGGGTATTGATTTTAGAAGGATTAAGAGTAATCCTGCCCGAAGCAATTTTAGATTGGCGTTTAGTCATTTATCCATTATTATTGATTATCATAATGATCTTTCGACCCAGTGGTATCTTTGGTGGTAAAGAGTTTAAGTTTTTACAATATCAAGAAAAAAATGAATAATCAAAACTTATTAGAAATTACTAATCTCTGTCGTAACTTTGGAGGCTTAAAAGCGGTCGTCAATTTTACTACGACTATTAAACAGGGTGAATTAGTTGGACTGATTGGTCCCAATGGTGCAGGCAAAACTACTGTTTTTAATTTAATCACAGGTTTGTATAAACCAACCAGTGGTTCCATAAAATATTTAGGGGTTGAAATAAATAATCTAAAACCACACCAAATCGCTCAAAAAGGAATTACCCGAACTTTCCAAAATATTCGTCTCTTTGCCTCGCTTTCAGTTTTAGATAATGTGCGGATTGCTTATCATTATAAAACTCACTATCAAGTAATAGATGCCATATTACATAACCGTAAGTTTCACGAGATTGAAAAAGAGGTCAAAGAAAAAGCTTTAACAGTCTTAAAGATTTTTAACTTATCGCATCGCGCTGGCGAAATTGCGAAAAATCTACCATATGGCGAACAGCGCCGATTAGAGATTGCTCGCGCCTTGGTCAGTGCCATTGAAAGTAACGAAAACCATCCCCATCTTTTGTTATTAGACGAACCGGCCGCAGGCATGAATCCTGCAGAAATAAAAAATTTAATGGAATTAATTCAATTTATTCACAAACAATTCAAACTCACAATTTTACTAATCGAACATCAGATGCGAGTCGTCATGA
>CBFGJZ010000001.1:0-69906 GCA_965649215.1 Caldifarciminota bacterium | reverse complement strand
TTATTAGACGAACCGGCCGCAGGCATGAATCCTGCAGAAATAAAAAATTTAATGGAATTAATTCAATTTATTCACAAACAATTCAAACTCACAATTTTACTAATCGAACATCAGATGCGAGTCGTCATGAGTATCTGTCAACGCATTATTGTTATGGACTTTGGAGAAATTATCAGTCAAGGCACACCGCAACAAATTCAAACCGATCCTAAAGTAATTGAAGCCTATCTTGGCAAAACGACCAGCCAATGTAATTAAAATGCATCTCGTCGTAAAAAATCTCTCAGTTGCTTATGGCATGATTCAAGCTATAAATAATATTTCTTTTGAAATTAAAGCAGGCGAGATCATCACTCTGATTGGCGCTAATGGTGCGGGTAAAACCACGATTCTAAATACAATCTCGGGCTTGCTGCAACCAACCCACGGCGAAATTATTTTTGACAATATTAATTTAGTTAATTTACCCGCTTACCTGATAAGTCGGCTAGGCATTGCCCATGTACCCGAAGGACGTAAACCATTTCCTAATTTAACGGTTTATGAAAATCTCCGACTTGGTGCCTATCAAATTAATAATAAGAATCTTATTAACCAACGACTCAAGCGAGTTTTTAAATCGTTTCCCCGACTTAAAGAACGCATTAAGCAACAGGCGGGTACTTTATCTGGTGGTGAATTACAAATGTTAGCAATGGCAAGAGCATTGATGTCAGAACCCAAACTATTAATGCTTGATGAACCGTCAATGGGTTTATCTCCGATTTTAGTCAATGAAATATTTTCAATCATCAAAGAAATCAATGCTGCGGGCAGTACAATTCTTTTAGTTGAGCAAAACGCAAATATGGCTTTAAGTATTGCATCGCGCGCTTATGTTTTAGAAACTGGCCATATTGTCTTGAGTGGTAATGCTTGTGATCTAAAAGACGATCCAAAAGTTAAATCTGCCTACTTGGGCGAATAGCACTCAAAATTTTATTTCTTATAAATCTTTATATACCAATCAATTATACCCCTTGTTCAATTTTTAAAATAAAATTTTTAAAATTAAAAAAATTTCCCGAGAATTATTGATTTTTCTGTATTTTTTTCGAATTAAATTTTTATTTAGCTCTTGACACTACTATATGTTGTTTTATAATTTTACCAATACTATATGAAGTGTCCTTTTTGTAATCAAGATCAAGACCGAGTATTGGATTCACGCGTTGTGCGTGAGGGTTCTGCGATTCGACGGCGTCGACAGTGTTTAAATTGCAAAAAGCGCTTCACGACTTATGAATATGTGGAACGTAGCCCTTTGATTATCATTAAATCTGATGGTCAAAGAGAAACGTATGATCGCGATAAACTTATCACTGGCATTGCGTTGGCATGTAAAAAACGGCCAGTCAGTCGCGCGACCATTGAAAAAATTGTCTCTGAGATTGAAAATGAACTGGCAGATGAATATAAACTGGAAATCGAATCAAAAGAACTTGGTGAACGGGTCTTAGCAAAATTAATTGACATTGACCAAGTTGCTTATGTCCGATTTGCATCGGTCTATCGACGGTTTCAAAACATCAGTGAATTTGCGGAAGCCATGCAAAACATTAATGAATTAATACGCATGAGACAAAAAAAATGATAAATATTAAAACCACGAATTATACAAATACACAATCAAAACAAGACATTAATTTTTTGTATCTTTCGTGGTCGTTCGCAATGAAAACTTAGAAACTTAATTAGAGAGAGGAGCGATGAGATGACACAAGATAATTTTGACCCAACTGCTCAACAAGAGCCAACATTAAAAGCAGTTGACCAACAAACCATTTTCCGTTATGTGGAAAAACGAGACGGACAGATTCATGAATTTAATAAAGAAAAAATTACCGCGGCAATTTTCAAAGCGGCACGGGCAGTGGGTGGCGAAAATCGTAAGATTGCCGAAGCCTTAGCCGATAAAGTTGTCGCTTATTTAATTGATAAATATAAGAATGTTGAAAAAATTCCTTTTGTTGAAGAAATTCAAGATGCTATTGAAAAAGTGCTCATTGAAGAAGGACATGCGAAAACTGCCAAAGCATTCATTTTGTATCGCGAAAAACGAACTCAACTCCGTAAGAAAAAAGTTTTGGAAAAAAAGATTGCCATTGCTCCGGAAGCGACTGAATATGCCTTATTTGTACGGACTTCTGATGAACGAATTTTACAATGGGATCGTACTCGTATCATCTCGGCCTTGATTAAAGAAGCCAATCTCTCCCCTAGTTTGGCCGATAAAATCGCATCTGAAGTAGAAGATTTTGTTGTTAACGCTAATATTAAAACCCTTACTTCAAGTCTGATTCGGGAGATTGTGAACACCAAACTAATCGAACATGGTCTTGGTGAAATCAGCAAATATCACACTCGTTTAGGTGTGCCAATGTATGATGTGGAAAAGATTCTCCTGTATCGAAATAAAGAAAATGCCAATACCCCCCACAATCCTGAAGCAACAAATATGACATTAGCCGAATCGATTAAAAAACAGTTTGCTTTAGCCAACATCTTTCCCGAAGATGTTGCCGAAGCACATCGCAGTGGTGATATTCATTTGCATGATTTGGGTTTTATTGACCGCCCGTATTGTTCCGGACAATCTTTGGAATATGTTAAGAAATTTGGACTCAGTTTACCATCTGCCTTATCTATTGCCAAACCTGCTCGTCATCCTGAAACTCTTTTAGCCCATATGGTCAAATTTTCGGCTGCGCTCCAGGGTCATTTTGCAGGCGCAATCGGTTGGGATGCGATCAATTTATATTTTGCTCCGTTTTTAGTCGGTATGAACGACCGCGAACTGCATCAATTAGCCCAGATGCTTATCTTTGAATATTCCCAACAAAATGTGGCGCGGGGTGGCCAGGCGATCTTTTCGGATATTAATCTATATTGGGAAGTTCCTAAACATTTTGAAAACACTCCCGCGATTGGTCCGGGCGGTGAATATACCGGTAAAAAATATATTGACTATCTAAGCGAAGCTCAACGATTTATCAAAGCAATCTTTGATGTCTATTTAGAAGGCGATGGCAGTGGCCGGCCGTTCTTTTTCCCAAAACCACTCGTGCATATTACCGAACGATTTTTCCAAACACCGGGCTGGGAAGATTTCTTAAATCACATCTGTCATGTTGCCAGTGTTAAAGGCAACACCTACTTTGTATTTGATCGTGGCGAAACCGCCAAAATATCCGAGTGCTGCCGTCTTTCTTTTAAATTAGAACAATCGGATTTAGATGACGCATCAACACCTTGGAAGATGCGTTATTCGGCAATTCAAAATGTCACCTTGAATCTACCGCGTGCTGCTTATCTCGCCAACTATAATGACGAAAAACTATTTGCCGAAATCAAACGCCAGATTAACTTAGCCGTCAAAGCCCATATTTACAAGAAGAAGTTTTTAGAAAAACTTTTAGGCTTAAAAGACAATGGCCCCTTAGCGCTTTTGACTATGGATCGCGATGGCGAACCATATTTACGGATGCATCGGGCAACCTTTTTAATTGGCATGCTTGGGCTTAACGAAATGGTTGAATATCATCTTGGCAAAGAACTGCATGAAGATGAAGAAGCCTATCGCTTTGGTATTAAAACGATTGCCTTTATTAATCGTGAAATCAAACGATTATCCCAAGAAATCGGATTAAGATTTGTGTTAGAACAAACCCCTGCAGAGTCAACTGCATTCCGCTTTGCAAAATTAGATTTAGAAAGATTTCCTGACCAAACGCGGCGAGTGGTTAAAGGTTCTTTACGGGACAATGCAATCTATTATACTAATTCCACTTATCTTAATGTTGGGTTGCCAATCGATCCGATTGAACGAGTCGAAAAAGAAGGGCGCTTCCACGATATGATTGAAGCTGGTGCTTTAACCCATATCTGGTTAGCCGATAGTAAACCATCGTCAGAAACCATCGCCAATTTTGTGATTAAAGCGTTTCGTAATACCCGCAATGCCCAAATTGCTTTTTCTCCTGAGTTTACATCCTGCAACAACTGTTTCAAAACCACTCGTGGGTTATTAGAAATCTGTCCTTATTGCCAAAGTAATGATGTTGACCACATTACCCGTGTGACTGGTTATTTCTCTCGGGTCTCAGGATGGAATTTAGGCAAAAAAGCCGAATTAAAGGACCGTTATAAAAAGGGACTTAAATAACAAAACAATCATTTCATTCAAAATATTTGAAAAAAAAGAATTATCAAATAAGTTTTTTAGGAACGGGTTGCGTCGGCACTGCTTTTGCCTATCATTTACAAAAGCAAGGTTATCAGATAATTGGCGGTTTTGATATAAACAAACACAAACTAAGACGATTCTATCAATTATTAAAAATAAAATATCAAATTCCCACTCTTCCCGAACTGATTCGGACATCTAATCTCGTTTTTATTACAACCCCTGATGCGGAAATTAAAAAAACTTATCAAAAAATATTCCCATATCTTAATCGCCAGACCATTGTCATTCATTGCAGTGGTGCCTTGGATACAAAAATATTTTATTCAGCAAAAGAAAAAAAACTAATTCCAATTGGCATTCATCCGATCCAAACCTTTACAACCATATCTCAATCAATAAAATCAATAACTAATATCTATTTTGGCATTGAAGCAAATAGTAAGGCGAAAGCAATTGCAAATGAAATTGTCTTAGCTTTGAAAGGCAAATCAATCTTTATTAAAAGCCAAGATAAGCCATTATATCATACAATGTGTGTTTTTGTTTCTAATTATCTTGTTGTCTTGATAAGTATTGTTTCGAATATTGCTCGGGAATTAAAAATAAAACCCAAAAATGAGCTGCGAGTTTTATGGCCTCTAATTAATCAAACTCTGACTAATATATCAAAATTTGACCCCAAAAAAGCATTAACAGGACCGATTGTTCGGGGCGATCTCATAACTATTAAAAGTCATCTCAAAGTATTAAAAAAGAGATTTCCTGAATTAATCTCACTCTATAAATTAATGGCTAAACAGGCACATCTCCTACTTACAAGAAAATAATTTGTTACTCAAAATATACCTTAAGATTCTTTGGCGTTATTTTATCTATCATCTTTTCATTGCTTGACTTTATTTTGATACCATCATAGAATAACTTTAATGAAAAAATTAATTTTTGTGCGGCAAAATTTCATTTTCCTTATGCCTTTAATATTTATTTTAATTATATCATCAAATAATATTAATTGTGCTAAAAAGATGTTACCGCCAAGTCCGGATCGTTTTGCCCCTCGTTTACAACAAATAAATCCCATTAATAAAACACGAATTGATTTGGTCTTTGATGAACCAATCAATGTCGCATCCCTAAACCCATCTGATTTTCAGATTATATCAGTTAACAAACAGGAAACTTTAGCGATAAAACTATTAACTTACCACCCTGACTTCAAAACCATCACGATCTATACTAATCCTGCTATAAATCAAAGTTATCAATTATTAGGAACCCTCGAGGACAGATTCTCTAATACTGCTATAATCAACCGTCGTTTTACAGCTTCGCGAGTGGCGGATACAACACCACCCCAACTAATCTCAATCGAACCAAAGCCAGCTACAACCAATAAAAACCGTAATGTGTATTTTGAATTTAAATTTTCTGAAAGCATTGACACAACCACAACGCCTTATTTTATTATCTATCCCTTAGATAAAACAAGAATCCACTGGCAATATACTAAAGATTGGCAAGGGCTAACTTTTGGTTATGCCATGCGTAAACAAAATGATATTACCCTTGATTCACTTCCCCCAAAAACAACCGTCTATTTCATTTTGATGCCGACACTTTCTGATTTAGCAAATAATCGCATGTCAAATTGTGCCTACACCTATTTTACAACCGAATCCGTTCTCTCACCATTAATTAGATGGGGTACTCTTAATTATCAAAACAATCCCTATCCTAATGGCATAATCATCTTTTCAAATCAAAACCAAAAAGTAATTACCATTTCACAGCTAAATGGTGATTTTAGCGTTCAACTTGATACAACTTTCTATCAAATTATTGCGTTAGCTGATACTAATTATGATAAATCAGTTGATCTCTATGCAGAACTAAATCGTTACCATCCGCTTGATTCCATTACCTTAAACATACCATTATCCATAAATCCACCTTATCAGAAAATTGACGATTATCTTCGTTAGTATAATACTCTTAGCACTCGCATTTTTGCTCTTTAGCAAAGAAAGCAGTCTCAGTAGGCATCGCGAGCAGTTAATACTCCGTTTAGTAATTATTATTTCAATCGGTTTAATCTTAATCAGCCATAAACTAAAAATAACTACGCTCGAGCGACCTAAAATACCTCTTCTAGTATTAGTCGATCATTCGCGCAGTATTGATTATCAAAACAATTTAGTTCATATTGACAGTATTCTTAATAGAATAAATCAGTTACCCTATCGTAAAAAAATCTTTATGTTTAGTGATTCGTTAAGGATATTCTCCAAAGAAAAATTCAAATGGGGCGAAAAAACTGATATCGCCCAGGCGATCCTTGCCGCACAACATCAAAAGCCCGGCGCGATTGTCCTTATCTCCGATGGCCAACACAATCAAAAAACTGATGTCTTTACCGCGGTCCGTCAAAGCAAATCACCCATTTACACGATCGGCATTTCAATTGATACGATTAAAGATGTTGTCATCCAAAATATCATAAAACCGTCACATACTTTTAGTAAAGAAACAACGTCAGTTTCGATCTTAATCTATAATCATTCCCTATACAATCATCCTCTTAAGATTAATTTGCTTTGGCGTAACAACTTACTTTCATCCCAAATGATTACCTTACCTAATCAAGATGCACTACAAGAAATTAAATTTAATATTATTCCTGAAACCACCGGTCAAATAACCTACACGGTGATTGTTGACAGTCTCCCCGAAGAAACTAATTATGGAAATAATCGTAAAGATTTTACCTTACAAGTATTCAAGGATCGTTTTCAAGTGCTCTATTTAACAAATGGACCGTCGTTTAATACTCGCTTTTTACTTAATTCACTTAAAAATCCAACTTCCGAAAAACTGCAGAATAATTTTATCGTTCATCCCATTATTGCCTTAACCAACCAGAAGTATACCATTCTCTCTGATCAATCCTTAGAACAGTTATTTAATAATCCTGATGTTATCATTTTAGATAACATCGATGAATTCAATCTCACACCGGATATTATCAGACGCTTACAAAACTTAATTACAAAGGGTAAAGGATTTCTAATTTTCGGTGGTGATAACTTTCGAGCGCACACCTTACTAAATGAAATTTTACCTTTACAATATAATAGTTCGAAAAATCTTTCGGAAAATATCTTTTTCCAACTAAGCAATGACGGTCAAAAAATACCGATCTTCTTTGATCAAGCAAACCAATATTTACTTAACAATGTACCGCCCCTGTGGGGTATAAATTTAGCAGATAATATTAAACCCAATGCCACCGTATGGTTAGAAGCTGTTAATAATAAAATTCCGATTATGAGTTATCTTAAATATCAAAAGAATAAGACTATTTTCTTTAGTGGTTTTCCGTTTTGGCGACTTGCTTTTTCCAATATTGAAACCGAATCTCAGCGAAAAAATTTTGATCAATTCTTGACTAATGTCTTAAGATTTTTAGCCCTTACCGATTTAGATAATTTTCAACTGCTCACTGATAAATCGGATTATCTGATCGGTGAAAAAATCATCATTAATCTCTTTGCAACAACACCTGACGGACGTCCCTATACTGACTTAAACGTCTATCTTGATGCTGCTAACTTAAAAACTAATCTACCGTTACAGGAAACACAAGCCGGCATATATCAAACTGAAATCGAAGCATTTCAGAGTGGAGCTTTACCATTAACTGCTCAAATCTATCAAGACACCCAATTTAAAAATACCGTGACAACGCAGGTAAATATTTCACCCCAAACGATCGAAGATATTAAGGGCGTAAATCAAGAATTATTACAAAAAATCGCTATTTTAAGCAATGGTCAATATTTCTCAGTATATGATTTCTTACAGCAAGGATTTGAACCGCAAATTGTTAATTATCAAAGAACATATCATCTCGGATTAAAAAATAATCCATACTTTTATATTATTTTAACTTTATTATTTGGGCTGCTCTTATATCTAAGAAAGAAAAAAGGTCTTTTATGAAAAGTAAGAAATGTTTGTATTTTCTTTTATTGTTAATAATTACCTTAACCACAAGTTGTCAAGGACATCTCAGGGAAACTATCATTCAAAAATTACAAAATTATGGTGTATCTCCTTACTTGTCAGTTTTCCTAACTGCCATGTTGCCAATCATTGAATTGCGTGGCGCAATTCCGTTGGGCATTAATTTTTATGGTTTGGTTTGGTGGCAGGTGGTCATCATTGCTGTTATTGGCAATGTAATACCCGTGCTACCAATTCTTTTTCTATTGGATAAAGTTTCTTTGGGATTAAGTCGCATTCCAATTTTTAAACGATTCTTTACTTGGCTCTTTACGCGCACTCGCAAAAAGAGTAAAATTATTGAAGAATACGAAATGCTTGGGTTAACTCTTTTTGTTGCAATTCCCTTACCGATAACCGGCGCATGGACTGGTTCAGTTGCGGCATTTCTTTTAGGATTAAAATACTTCCCGTCGTTTCTAGCTATTTTTTTAGGGGTGCTCATCGCCGCTACAATTGTCACCGGTTTATCCCTGCTGCGCATTTGGGGTGCGATAATCGTTGGTTTAGTAATTCTGTTTTTTATAATTCGAGCAATCTATATTTACTTTCAAAAAAATAAAGAGGTGTCAGATGAAACATTTAAAAATTAATTTGCTTTTTATTGGCTTATTCGTTATCTCTTGTCCTCGTCACTATACCCCTGCGATGACTGCTAGTAATGAAATTAAGGAAGCGATGCCACCAATTGCTCCGTTAACTCAGTTAGTCAATGCTGATAACAATTTTGGATTTACTTTATTTCAAAAATTAACTAATAATAATCCGCAACAAAATATCTTTATTTCCCCAACCAGTATTAACATGTGTTTACGCATGCTCTATAATGGCGCTCATGGTAAAACTAAAGAAGCGATGGCCAATACGCTGGGTTTAATAAATCTAACTGATGAACAAACGAACCAAGCCAATCTTAGTCTCACCAACAATTTACAAACGCAAAGCAAAAAAATAACCTTAAATATCGCAAACTCAATTTGGGCAAATAAAAATATCAAATTCAAAGAAAATTTTTTAGGCGTTTGTCAAAAGTATTATCAAGCCGAAGTCAAAAATCTTGATTTTACCGATCCCGTAGCGACCAAAAATATCAATGCTTGGGTGAGTGAAAAAACCAATAATAAAATCAATCAGATTGTAGATAAACTCAGTCCTGAACTGGTAATGATTTTAATCAATGCGATCTACTTTAATGGGCAATGGGCAACTGAATTTGATAAAAAATTAACTCAAGATCGTCCTTTTCATTTACTCAATCAAACCCAAATCAAAGTTCCCATGATGAGTCAAACAGGCGAATATTTTTATTATGAAGATGAACAATTACAAGCAATCACTCTTCCATATGAAAAGCAATATGAAAATAAAATGAGTATGTATATCTTTCTTCCCAAAAGTCCGAATACGCTTGCCAAATTTATTGCATCACTCAACGCTACGACCTATCAATCCTACTTAGAAAAATTTCAATATCGGGAAGGCGAAATCATTTTACCACGCTTTAAATTTGAATATGAAAAATCATTAACGCAAGTGCTTTCAGATCTTGGCATGGCTAATGCTTTTTACAATGCAGATTTTTCTAATCTGACTGATACTAAAGCTGTGGTCAGTGATGTTATCCATAAAACTTTTATTGAAGTTAATGAACAAGGTACTGAAGCTGCCGCCGTAACATCAGTTTTTGTTGCCACTTCAACTGCATTTAAACCAGAACCGTTCACAATGATAGTAGACCATCCTTTCTTCTGTGCGATTTATGACCACGAGACTAATGCGATTGTTTTTATGGGCGCGGTCGTCGCTCCTTAATGATGTTTTATGAATAGAAAATCGGCAAATATGATGAAAAAAATCCCTGTTGTTCTATTAACCATCTCCTTTATTTTGTGTTTTGCTAACCAATCGCATCAAAATTTACTCTATAATCAATATCAGTTAGTTAACGCCTATAATGAATTTGGGCTGCGTTTGTTAAATGAATTAGTTCATCACGAGACGCTAAAAAACATCACGATCTCACCGCTCAGTATTGCTCTTGCTTTGGCAATGACCTATAATGGTGCGGTTGACTTAACTCAAATCACCATGGCACAGACTTTAGGGATTAAGGATTTTCCCTTAAAAAGTTTTAACCAAACCAACTTAAAATTACAAAATGACCTGATTAAAAAAGATAAAAAAATCTATTTAACTATTGCCAATTCACTTTGGGCAGATCAAGGTGTGAAATTCAAAAACGAATTTCTCAAAACCAATAAAAAATATTATCACAGTACGCTCCGTACGCTTGATTTTACCGCTCCCAAGACAATCAACACGATCAATCAGTGGGTTAGTCAAAATACAAATGGCAAAATTCCTAGTATCATTAATCAAATTGGTGAAGATGTCATTATCTTTTTAATCAATGCGATTTATTTCAAAGGACTCTGGCAAAATGAATTTGATGTTGAAGCCACTTTGCCTCGTCTTTTTACTTGTTTTGATGGTAGGGAAATTAAACAGCCAATGATGTATCAACAGAACCAATTTCCGTATCTTGCAACCGACAAATTTCAAGCGGTCAGTCTACCCTATGCTCACAATAAAATGAGTATCTATCTTTTTCTCCCTGATATCCAATCAGATCTTAAAGAATTTTTAGCCAATCTCACTTATCAAAACTTTCAACAGTGGCTTAAATCATTTGTCGTGACCGAAGGAGAAATTACCATTCCTCGTGTTAAGTTAGAATATGAAACATCGCTTAAACAAACACTTAAAGCAATGGGGATGGAAATAGCTTTTTCCGAGCAAGCCAATTTTACCAAAATGGCTTCAACAAATCTCAAAGGCAATATTTATATTGGTGATGTAAAACACAAAACCTACCTGGAAATCACAGAACAAGGAACTGAAGCCGCAGCGGTAACTTCAGTTCAAATGGAAGTCAAAGGCGCTCCGACAACAAAATTTTCACTCATTTTTAACCGACCTTTCTTCTATGCAATTGTTGATCACGAAACCAATGCGATATTATTTACAGGTATTGTCGGTGACTTAAAATAAACTGAACTGACCAAAGAGTTATTAAAGTAAAAAAATGTTCTCTTAGTTCTTTATCTTAAATTTGTCGTTTTAGACTATTTATTATTTAAACTACCCAAGACACACCCTCGTTTAATCAGTTGTCTTTTGAATAATCCAGTTGGTAGTATCAACGAGTGTCCTCTGAATGACCCTTGGGATGACCTATGGGATATCCCCCCTGTCCACCCTTTCGATGAATCTCTTCACTCTCTCGGCTACCACTCAAACCATAATCTTTGAAGTCATTCTCTGAAGTATCTACTTAATAACCTACTCAACAACCCTCTCTTAAAAGGCGACCCCAAAGTTCTTTTTATTCATATCTCAAAGCATCAATGGGATTCAATAACGCAGCTTTTCGAGCAGGATAGAAGCCAAAGAAAAAGCCTACTGCAAAAGCAAAAAAGAATGATAATAAAACCGCGGCTGGAGTAATCATTGTTGCCCAACCTGCTAACTGGCTGGTCAGTCGACTTGCTAAAATACCGACTAAAATACCAATCAGTCCTCCGCTTAATGAAACAATGATCGATTCGATTAGGAATTGACCTAAAATATCTCGCTTGTGAGCTCCGATTGCTTTACGAATCCCAATCTCTTTAGTGCGCTCGGTAACCGAAACAAACATAATATTCATAATGCCAATACCACCAACTATCAAACTGACAATGGCAATGCTTGCTAAAAGAATGGTAAAAGTGCGAGTGGTCTCTTGTAATGTTGAGAGAATTTCGGCTTGCGAGCGAATATTAAAATCATCCTCCTGACCTTCTCGAATCCGATGCCGTTTTCGTAAGAGTTGGGTAATTTCTTCTTTTGCTTGTTCCATCTCATGTGGGGAACGCGCCATCACATTAATCATTGAGACATGATTAACCCCAAATAATCTTTTTTGCGCAGTCCGTAAAGGCACAAACACCACATCGTCTTCATCACGCCAACCACTACTCCCTTTGGCACTCATCACACCAACCACTTGAAATATCACCCGTCGGATTTTTATATACTCACCAATCGGGTTGGCATCGCCAAAAAGATTTTTAACGACGGTCTTACCCAGCACTGCCACGCGTCGCATATAACGGTTATCTTCATCAGAAATAAAAAATCCCTCTTCAATTGGAAAATTACGGACTTCGGGAAAATTTTCAGTGACGCCTTGAATTGAAGTATTAGTATTCTTATTGCCATACACAACCTGCGCATTACGCGAAAACATCGCATCAACCTTGGCAACCGACGGACATTCTTTACTTATTGCTTGGGCATCTTCATAAGTGAGACTCGTCATTGTCCCTGGTGCTGCTCGCATCGGTCCAAATTGAAATGAACCTGGTTGGACCATCAATAAATTTGCGCCCATCTGCCCAATGCGTTGGGTAATCTGATTACTTGCGCCTTGTCCAATTGCAATCATGGTAATAACTGCCGCCACGCCTACGATAATACCTAACATTGTTAGAAAACTTCGCAGCTTATTAGCAAATATCGAAGCGATCGCCATACTTAAACTCTCTTTTAATTCTGCCAATGTGAAACGACGCTTGGTTTTTGAGTCATCAATTAATTTTTGACGAGCGAGCAGATGAATTTGTGATTTTATTTGCTTATCTTCAATAATCTCACCATCTTTTAAACGAATAACTCGTTCCGCATACGAAGCCACATTTTCATCATGGGTCACCATAATAATCGTAATCCCCTTTTGATGCAGTTCCTTTAGAATCGCCATGATCTCTTGACCTGATTTCGAATCCAGATTTCCGGTTGGCTCATCAGCCAAAATGATTGATGGGTCATTAGCTAAAGCACGAGCAATCGCAACTCGTTGTTGTTCGCCCCCGGACATTTCTTTGGGACGATGTTTGGCTCGATTTAGCAAATTCACCATTTGTAAAGCACTCATCACCTTTTGATGCCGATCTTTATAATTACCAGAATAAATTAATGGCAACTCCACATTTGCCATTGCATTAAGACGGGGTAAGAGATTATAACTTTGAAAGATAAACCCAATCTTCGTATTGCGGATTTGTGCCAGTTCCGAATCATTGAATTCGCTGACATCAATATTATCAATTAAATAATGCCCACTACTCGGAGTATCCAAACAGCCGAGCATATTCAAAAGTGTTGATTTTCCTGAACCTGATGCCCCCATAATGGCAACAAACTCGCCATCATTAATCTTCAAATTGATATTATGTAATGCCCGTACTTCCACTTCGCCCATGCGATAAATCTTGGAGAGATTTTTCAGTTCAATCATCGAACGCTCCGCATCATTTGACGCATGCGCCGTTCGCTATCGGCTCGCGGGTTTTGCGTCGGAGAAGTATTAAAACCACCACTAATCATAATTTTTTCACCCGCCTGTAATCCTTTAATTACTTCAATCGACCGACCGTCGCTCACACCCGTCTGAATTTCCCGCATTTCTGTGTGTTCATTATTTCGCACTTGCACTATTTTTTTACCGTTTTGTTGTCTTATCGCATTGGTCGGAATAACTAAAATACTATCTTTTTTAATGATTAGAAATTCAACATTCGCAGTCATACCCGATGCCCAGTACGACGGCACTTGCATTGGTTCTACCAAAACATTATAAACCACAATATCGGAAACTGTTTTGCCTTCGCGGGCGATTTTCGTTACTTTGGCGTCAATCTTTTCATTTGGAAAAGCATCGAGTGTGATCAATGCTCTTTGGTTCAAGGCGATTTTACCAATGTCTGCTTCATCAACGGTCACATTAGCAACCAATCGATCCGCAATCACAAATAAAGTTGTCTGGGTATTGACATTTTGGCCGACTTCGGCAGTGCGACTGATCACTTCGCCGGCAATGGAATTAGTGAGCGGAACCGCTTTATACGCTTTATCTGCAATTTCATATGCCTGTTTTGCTTCTGCAATTAAATTCGGATCGTTAGTTTTTAAAGCGCTCTCTAAACTCGATTTGGCAGCGTCTAATAGGACAATCCGATCTTCACTTGAAATCCATGCTAAAATATCGCCACTTTTTACATGTTGCCCTTCATCAACTACAACACTTTCAATCCGTCCATTGGTCGGTGATTTAACTTCTACTCGTGTAAATGGTTGCACTGTCCCTGTTGCCAAAACCTTTACTTCAATACTGCCCTGTGTTACTTCGACTACATTAAAGGTTGGTTGTTGTTTAGTTTTCACAACTTTTTTACGGACCATCCATAATGCAACTACAACCACGATAACAATGCCAATGCTGATTAAAACTTTCTTCATACTAATTACTCCTTCCCAATACCTTGTTTAAAATAGCTGCGGTTTGGTATACATTAAACAAAGCACTGATACTATTATTTTCCGCTTGACTTAATTCACTCTCTTTTTGTTGCAGAAAATAGTATGATGTTCGACCCTGCTCGTACTGAAGTTTGGTCAGTTGATAGACATCCTGCATTGCTTTTAGAATCCTTTCGTTTACTTCTAAATTTTTTTTTGCTAATTGCCAATTTGTATAAGCTTGGCGAACTTCTGCTTTAATATTATTCTCTAAACTCTTTAACTTTAAATCTTCTTGCTCAAGACTAACTTTTGCTTGTCGAACTTTTGCTTTATTGGCAAAACCGTTAAACAGCGACCATGAGAGATTAACACCACCGCTCCACGACGCTTTTTGTTCTAAAAAATTTTCGCCACCCAATCCGTAAGAGGAAGATATAGCTAAAGCCGGTAGATAATTGCTTTTTGCTTGAAGAAGTTGATTTTCCAATATATCACGATACAATCTTTCTGCCGTTATCTCCGCGCGTTCTTGAAGGGCAATGGCAATCAGGATATCTAATTCAGCAAAATTCTCATCCCTTTGCTCAAGCTTGATTTCAATCAAAGTATCATTTTGATTTAAAAGCATTGCCAAATCTGCTTTTGCTAATGCCAGGTTCTGTTGTGCTTTCCAATAATCATATTCACTTTGAGATAAGTTTGCTTCGGCTTGTGCGACATTTGCTTGGTTTTCTCGTCCGACATTATAATTTAACTTTATTAAGACTAAATTCTCATGCCGTCTTTGTAAAACTTGCTTAATTAAATCAATTTGCTGTTGGATTTGTAAAATCTTATAAAATGCTTGCTTCACTGCTAAAATCACTTCGGCTTCTTTTTGTCGATAATTCTCCTGCGCAATTGCTAAGCGATAATCAGCAATTTTAGCCGATGCCCGAATCGCACCGCCTTTATATAAATTATAAGAAGCATTAACACCATTAGAAAAATTTCCTTGATAATTATTATTACCACTGAAATCACCACTTAACCGATAACTACTGGAAACCCCAAGACTCGGATAAAATTGAGCTCGTGCTTCACTTGCAGCAGCGCGGGCATTTGCAATACTTAATCTTGCTTGTTGTAACTCAAGATTATGTTCTTTGGCTAAATTAATGCAGTCAGTCAAAGTAAATACCTCTGCCACGCTGATACTACTGATCAGCATAAAGAATATAATAAAAATTATTTTTTTCATAATTGTTTACTCTCCTTATATTTCATTATCACAAAAAATAATCTTCGATTGTCACTCGCAATAAGTTAATATTGAACTTAAATTAAAATTAATTTAATATTCTACTATAGATTAGTGGCAATGACAACATCTATGATGATGTTGATATTGCCAACGACATCGATGCTTTGCGAGCATTCTTAATTTCTGCCATCTTAATTGTCGGAGCCTTCTCTGTATTCTCTGCAATCTTCTTTGTCGCCAAGCTGCGTTTACTCGCTGACGATTAACTAACTGTTCAGTCCTTTCAAATTGATGTCGTTGGGGTTTATTTCGAAGACTTTGCGCTTGAAGATTCGGAATAAGCAAAAAGAAGCTCGCTATCAAAACCAGCATTACCAATAATCGTTTAATATCTTTTTTCATACCATCCTCCTTACTAAATTAAATAAATTTTTCATACATAAAATTAGACTAAAATTTCAAATATAAAGTTTAAACAGAATCATTAGCCATGATATAGTGTTGACATTATTAATATTTTCAATATCTTAATAAAATGGATAAATCTAAAACAGCAAACGACACTAATTATATTATTTTTTTAGGTACCGGAGGTGCGCGGATTGTGGTTGCAAAACAATTACGCGCAACTGGTGGTATTTGGTTTTCACTTAACGGTACCAATTTTATTGTTGACCCTGGTCCTGGCTCTTTGGTACGCATTGTCAGATCAAAACATAAACTTGATCCCACTAAACTTGATGCTATTCTCTTGTCCCACAAACATCTTGATCATTCTAACGATGTTAACATTATGATTGAAGCAATGACTATCGGTGGTACCATGCCGAAGGGTACTCTTTTCTGTCCCCGTGATGCTTTAGAAGGTGAAGAGAGGGTGATTCTCCCCTATTTAAAAAATTATCTAAAAAAAATAGTTATTTTGACTACTGGTGGTAAATATCTGATTAACGGTGTCAATTTCACAACCCCTACTCAACATCACCATCCTGGTGAAGTCTATGGGTTTATCTTTAAAAATAAAAATACTAAAATTGCTTATCTGGCCGATACTAAATATTTTCAAGAGTTAGCTCAAATTTACAAAGCAGATATTATGATTTTTAATGTCATTCGTCTTGAACATACTGAATTAGAACATTTATCACTAGCCGATGTCAAAAGTATTATAAATCAAGCTCAACCTAAAACCGCAATTCTAACTCATTTTGGCATGACTATGCTAAAAGCCAAGCCTTGGCTTTTAGCAGAAAAATTAAGTCAAGAAACTGGTATTAAAGTCATTGCCGCGCAGGATGGGATGAAGTATAATATAGAAGAGAAATGAATCGAATTAAGTTATTACCTGAAGAAACGATTCGTAAAATCGCAGCTGGAGAAGTTATCAATCGGCCGGCTTCAGTAGTAAAAGAATTAATTGAAAACTCACTTGATGCCCAAAGTCAAAAAATAACTATTGAACTCAAACAGGGCGGTAAAAATCTAATTAAGATTATCGACGATGGCATCGGAATGTCACGGGATGACGTGCGATTAGCAATTCAACGCCATGCGACTAGTAAACTATCCCGAATCGAAGACCTTAACAATTTATCGTCTTACGGTTTTCGTGGCGAAGCATTAGCAAGCATTGCCGCGGTTTCGCGCTTAAAAATCGAAACCAATTATGATGAACACATGCCCGCCACCGCCATCTATGTTGAAGAAGGACAAATAAAAGAAATCAAAGAAATCAGCCGAGCCCGAGGCACGACTGTCTCAGTGCAGAGTTTATTCTACAATTTACCCGTTCGGCGAAACTTTCTCAAATCCGATTCCTATGAAAGCAAACTCATCATTGAAACAATCTCAGCCTATGCTATTGCCTATCCGCAAATTCATTTTGTCGTTATTGCCGATGGCAAAGAAATCCTTAACTTGCCTAAATGCGAATCAATTAAAGAACGACTTAAATATTTTCTGGAAAAATCTGTTTTCTTAAATCTTTATGAATTTCGATATACTAATCCGATGTTGACTTTCTCTGGATTTATATCTTCTCCTCAAAGTGCTAAAACATTCTATGAACTGCAACAAATATATTTCAATTTTCGCCCCGTTCGGAATCGCACTGTTACCAAAGCAATTTATGATGGTTATGCAGGTACCCTCATGGGGAAAAATCCTAATTTTGTTGTTTTTATTGAAACCAACCCTGCCAATTTAGATGTTAATATTCATCCCACGAAAAACGAAGTAAAATTTACTGATGAACGTTTTCTTTTTGACTTTATATCCGAAGCCATCCGGAAAACGCTTGGTGTTCAAAAACAGGCTGAACTTCCTGCGGATAGTGTATTTTTTCAAAATCAGTTGCTTGAAACAAGTGAAATCGGACAAAATTTCTGGCAACTTCATTCCACCTATATTTTCGCTCAATTACCCAGTGGTTATTGTATTATCGATCAACATGCCGCCGCAGAACGAATTATCTTTGAAGATGTTATTAAAAAAGATGAAAAAGTCACAACTCAAGGGTTATTGTTTCCGATTATCATTGAACTCTCTTTAGAAGAATTTATTATTTATGAAGAAATCAAAGACATCCTAAGTGCCATGGGCTTAGAAACCAAAGTATTTGGCAATCGCAGTATCGTCTGCGAAACGATTCCGGCCAGTACTGTTTTATCTAAACAAGACATAAAAGAATTTTTTACTGAACTTACTAAACTTGATAAAAACCAATTATCTCATCGAGAAGAAATTGCCAAACAAATTGCTTGCAAAGGTGCGATCAAAGCCAATCAGCGTTTATCCCAAAGCGAGATGGAAGCACTTATCAATAAGCTTTTTGCTTGTCAGGATCCTTATTTTTGCCCACACGGCAGACCCACTATCATAAAAATCAATCGCGATGAGTTAGATAAAAAATTTGGAAGATAACATTCAATATTGTCTGATGCTAATTTGGTATAAATTCAGATTCTGTTACCAGCAACGAATAATCTGATGAAAATTTTCTGCTTGGTTGGTCCTACTGGTGTCGGTAAAACTGATATTGCCATTGCTTTAGCAAAAAAATATAATTTTGATATCATTTCTGCAGATTCCCGTCAAATTTATAAATATATGGATATCGGCACCGCCAAACCAAATGAGACTTTCTTTCAAGATAGCACTGTTCGTATCAGAATTCATATGCTTGACATTGTGACACCAGATGTATTATATTCCGCAGCTGATTTTGTTCGAGATTGTAAAAAAATTATTTATCAACTTATAAAAGAAGAGAAAAAGTTTATTTTAGTCGGTGGGTCTGGTTTATATTTAAAAGCATTATTTGAACCGTTTTTTCCTGCTCCCGCGCGGGATTTACAATTACGAAAATCTCTAAACCAACAACCACTGGAAAAATTATATGAACAATTGAAATTAGTTGACCCCCTCTCCGCAAACAGAATAAAACCTAATGACCGACAAAGAATCATCCGTGCCTTAGAAATTTATTATCAGACTCGTAAACCGTTATCAGCTCAGCAAAGCATCAAATTATCATCAGAATTTGTCCCCTACTATGTTGGTCTTATAATGGAACGAAAAAAACTCTATGCAAAAATTGAAGCACGCTTTGATAAAATGATTGAGATGGGACTCGTTGAAGAGGTCAAAAAAATTCTTCAGATGGGTTATAATGCTGAACATAATGCTTTAAGTGGCATTGGCTATCAGGAAATTATCAGCTTCTTAAAGAACGAAATAAGTTTAATGGAAGCAATAAAATTAGCAAAAATTCGCACTCGCCAATATGCAAAACGACAAATAACTTGGTTCCGAAAAATTAAAAATATCAAATGGATTGAATATACAACTTTTGATGAAACTGTTTTCAAAGTCGGTCAAGAATATGAAAATTATCTCAAAACACTAATTTAAAACAGATCATAAAGGTATCATCTTTTTTTATAAAGATTGCTCTTTACTTTTTAAGTTCATATATTAATATTCTTAATGCGTTATGCCGCATTAAAAGTACTAATTTTTCTTATCATCGGCATTGTTTGTACTCATTACCTAAAAATCCCTAATTGGTTTTTAATTGCTGCTTTTATCATATCTATCGTAATCACTTTTTTAACAAAATGGTACTCGTTGTATTTCAGCCTTATTATTGTCTCTGCGTTAAATTATAATAGTTTTTTATTAAAAGAGAACATAATCAATAATTTTCCGTATTATGATCGAGCGGTAAAAATCAAAGCACAAATCTTAGAAACACCCATTTACAACAATCGTTATTTAGCTAAACTTTTAACTTTAAACAATCTTCGAATCACGGGCAAAGTGTTCTTATTTGTCACGCAAGAAAACGAAACTGTTCACTTATTGTCAGTAATTCAACCCCTTCGGTACGGCGATGTAATTGACCTCGATGCTCAAATAACTGATTTTGATTTTCCTTGTAATCCTAATCTTTTTGATTATAACTCTTATTATCATAAGCAGGGATTAATTGGTAGTATTTTCACTACACAAAGCAACATAAAAATAATCCGAAGGCACGCAGGAAATTGGTTTATCAAAAATTTAATAATTCCCTTAAGAAATTATTTTTTTAACACAATTAGTCAATATTTAGAGAGCAATAAAAAAGCATTGCTAATCGGTCTTCTGCTCGGAGAAAAACAAGAAATGTCTGAAAAACTGCGACAAACTTTTGCTGACACAGGCATTGCTCATATTTTAGCTGTATCTGGTTTACATATTGCGATCTTAATTGGTATTCTCCTGCTTTTACTACCAATAATTCGTGTTCGTGGTTTATTACAATTGGCTATTATCATTGTTGTGATATTTATTTATTTAAGTATAATCGGTTTTAAAATATCCGCTGTACGAGCTGGTTTGATGGCTCTTTTTGTTTGTCTTGGATTATACACCCACCGTTATTATAATCCTATCAACAGTGTTTTAGTTGCAGCAATTATCATACTTCTATTCTCACCCCAAGCAATATTCGAAATTAGTTTTCAGTTATCTTTTATTGCTACACTTGGCATTATTATGATTACTCCCAAACTCTATAATATAATCAAGAAATATAAAATACCTAAATACATTACTCGATATCTCTTATTACCTTTTTTAGTATCGTTAAGTGCAACTATAAGTATTGCTCCAATTGTTCTCAATTATTTCTTTCAATTTCCACTTTTAACTGTCTTTGCCAACTTATTGATTATCCCATTAGTAAGTTTAGCAATGCCACTGGGTTTTTTAGTCATGTTCTTAAACCTCTTAATAAAAGGTTTAGCCGCTATCTATGCTCAAACTTTATGGTTAATATTAAAATTAATCATCTATTTAAGTGAGAAATTTTCTAATCTTTCATGGCAAAATCTTGAATTCGGAAAACCACCGTTAATCTTTATTGCCTTATTTTATTTATTTCTTTTGATGATTATATTTTGGAAAAATCTTCGTTTTCGCAAATTAAGTGCAATATTTTTATTGGTTGGACTGAATTTCTATATCTGGCAAAATATTTTATCCCCTCAGAATCTGATTGTTACATTTTTTGATCTAAAAAAGGGCGATGCCATTTTATTAGAATTACCAAATCGTAAAACGATGTTAATTGATGCTGGTGAACCGAATGAAATTATTTTACCATTGCTCAAAAGTAAGAGAATTAAAAATATTGATTTAGCCGTCATCACACATCCTCATTTCGATCATTATGGTGGTTATCAGGATTTAATCAATACCGTGAAAATAAAGCAATTTTTAATTGCTACTGATACCTCTTCTGATACAACTTATCAAAATCTAATTAACAGACTCAGAAACAACAAACAAGAAATTTTTCTCGCCAATGAAAATCAATCTATTGCGACTTACAGAACTGATATTAGTGTTTTTTATCCCAATCCGATAAGTAGAAAAAATTATGAAGTCGGTGTCTTATCACCAAATGACATATCCGTCGTATTAAAATTAAACTATGAAAACATATCCTTGCTTTTTCCTGGTGATTTAGATAATTTTGAATTAATACAGCATTTCCCCCTTCAAGCTCAATTCTTAAAAATACCACACCATGGTAGTAAAGTCGCCAATAATCCCACATTAATTAACAAAGTACAACCAGAATATGTTATTATCACAGGACGAAAAACTATCAATCCCGATGTTTTAAGATTATTTAAACAACACCGTCTTAAAATTTTCAATACCAGAAAAAACGGTGCATTGATTGTCTTGTTATCAAAACAAAGAATAAAAATCAAACAAATGAACTCTTAACTTATTGAAAAATCACCAATTGTATTGACATTTTCTATAATATTAATTATATTATTGAAGAGCGTAAACCAGTTTTTTGACAGAGCAATTAAAATTGCGGGGTGGAGCAGCCTGGAAGCTCGTGAGGCTCATAACCTCAAGGTCGCTGGTTCAAATCCAGCCCCCGCTACTTTAATTAAAAACAAAATCTATGATAACGGCACCACGAGGTAACAAAATCTCCTGTAAAAGTTGGCATCAAGAAGCTGCTATGCGGATGTTAATGAACAATCTTGATTCTGAGGTTGCTGAAAAACCAGAAGAATTAATTGTCTATGGTGGTTGTGGAAAAGCAGCTCGAAATTGGGATTGCTATCACGCTATAATTAGCTCATTACAAGAATTAGAAAACGACGAGACCCTCTTAATCCAATCTGGTAAACCTGTGGCTATTTTTAAAACCCACCCCCATGCACCACGAGTTCTGATCGCCAATTCTTTGTTAGTGCCAGCTTGGGCAAATTGGGATTATTTCCGAAAACTTGAAGCATTAGGACTTATCATGTACGGTCAAATGACCGCAGGTTCATGGATTTATATTGGTACCCAGGGAATTATTCAAGGCACTTATGAAACTTTTGCCGAATGTGCTCGTAAACATTTTGGGGGCAGTCTAAAAGGGCGATGGGTGCTTACCGCAGGAATGGGTGGCATGAGTGGCGCTCAACCATTAGCCGTAACTATGAACGGTGGAGTTATTTTAGATGTTGAAGTGGATGCTCGAAAAATCGAACGCCGTGTCAAACAAGGATTCTGTGATACTATGGTCTGGAATTTAGATGAAGCATTAACTTTAATTAATCAAGCAATTAAAGAAAAAAAACCGTTGTCAATTGGGTTAGTTGGTAACGCTTCTGATATCCATCCCGAATTAGTAAGACGTGGTATTATTCCTGATGTCTTAACTGATCAAACTTCAGCTCATGATGAGTTAAATGGTTATGTTCCTGGTAGAATGACCTTTGAGTATGCTCTTGAATTAAGAAGAAAAAACCCTAAGGAATATATCAAACACTCGTTTGAATCAATGGCTCGACAGATGGAAGCGATGCTAAAAATGCAACGAGATGGTGCGACGGCTTTTGATTATGGCAATAATATCCGAGCCCAAGCCGCAAAAGCGGGTGTAAAAAATGTTTATAACATTCCAGGATTTGTCTTAGAATACATTCGTCCCCTCTTCTGTGAAGGTAAAGGACCATTTCGATGGGCTGCATTATCAGGAGACAAACAAGACATTTACACCACCGATAAATTAGCTTTAGAATTATTCCCCGAAAATGAATCGTTAAAACGATGGATTAATTTGGCGCAAGAAAAAGTACCTTTTCAGGGTTTACCAGCGCGCATCTGTTGGTTAGGATTGGGTGAACGCGATAAGATGGGACTGGCAATGAATAAACTCGTGCGAGAAGGGAAAATTACATCACCCATTGTTATCGGTCGAGATCATCTTGACACGGGTTCAGTCGCATCTCCAAATCGTGAAACCGAAAAGATGCTTGACGGTTCGGATGCGATTGCGGATTGGCCTATTTTAAATGCGATGTTAAATGTTGCATCGGGTGCATCTTGGGTCTCAGTTCATCATGGTGGTGGAGTCGGCATTGGTTATTCAATCCATGCTGGTCAAGTTGTTGTCTGTGATGGTACTAAAGAAATGGATGAAAGATTAGAGCGTGTTTTAACCAATGACCCTGCAATCGGCGTAGCTCGTCATGCTGATGCGGGTTATGATATTGCCATCAAAACCGCTCAGAAACATAATTTAAAAATACCGATGCCCAAGAACACCATCAACTAATTTCATATTTCGGGTAATATTATTTGTGGTTTTTTAGTTTGCGGGTGTAAAATAATAAAAGGAGATAGTCGATAAACTTTCTTAATCGTTTGCTCAGTAATGACATTTTCAGGAGAATCACAAGTAATCAGCTGCCCATTTGCTAATAAAAATATTCGGTGACAAAAAAGAGCAGTCAAATTAATATCGTGGGATAGAAATATTATTGTGATTCCTTGTTGGTTTAATTTTTTAAGTATTTTTATAATCTCTACCTGATGGGTAATATCCAAATAAGAAGTCGGCTCATCTAATAATAATATTTTCGGTTCAGATGCGAGCGCTCTTGCTAAAACAACTCGTTGCCGTTCTCCGGAAGATAATTCCAAAATATTTCTATCTTTAAATTCCAAAGCATCGGTGACTTCCAAAGCATAAATCGCCTTCTCAAGATCTTGTTTTCTTGGTCGTTCCATCGGTTTTAAATAAGGATGACGACCAAATAAAACTACTTCTAAAACTGTGAAATCAAAATAGAAATAGTTTTCTTGAGGCACATAACTTATAATCTTGGCTCGTTCACTTACCAAAATATCTTGTAAGTTCCTACCAAAAAGCTCAATTTTGCCATGTTCTGCTTTCAACAAACCAGCGATTAGTTTCAGTAAAGTAGTCTTTCCAGCACCATTCGGTCCGATAATACCAAAAAATTCGCCTGCGGTAATTTCAAGTGAGATATCATGTAATACTTTCTCTTTATTATAACTATATTCCAAATCATTAATCACAACTGCGTTCATAATTTCTTTTTCAAAAGATAAATAAAAAACGGTACTCCAAACAAAGCGGTAATTACACTGATTGGCAATTCAATGGGCGCGATACTTCGCGCGATTAAATCGGTAAAGATTAACAAACTCGCACCGAGTAAAAACGATAAGGGCATCACTTTGTAATGATCTGGTCCATAGATCATACGGATAATATGGGGTACACACAGTCCGATAAAACTGATTGCTCCACTAAATGCCACAACAAAACCGACCAGTAACGATGATGTTATAAAAATACTGCGCGTCAATTTTTGGGTGTCAACTCCTAAACTTTCTGCTACTTCTTCATTCATTGACATTACATTTAAAGCGCGCCATTTACTAAACAGATAGAATAGTAAAGGAATGCTAATTATCAAAACGACCATAAAAGAAATTAACAATTCATTAGTAAAAATGATATTCAAGCGCCCCATTAAAAGATAGATAATCTCACTTAAGGGTTTATGACTTAACACCATTAAAAGCATAACCATACCCGCAAAAAGAAAACTCATTATGACACCTGCTAAAACCAGTCCGATTTTAGTAATTCGCTCTCTGACCAATGCTAATTTATACACTAAGAACATGGTCATAAGTGCACCCATAAAAGCAAAAATTGGAACCGTATATACACCAATTTGACCAAATAAATATCCGATTACGGCACCAAAACTGGCGCCGCTTGCAATACCTAAAGTGTACGGGTCAACTAGTGGATTTTGGAATAATCCCTGTAATGAGGCACCGACCATTCCTAAAACGCCACCGCTAAAAATTGCTAAGATGATGCGTGGTAAGCGTACTTGTAAAGGAATTGTCAAATCACTTAGAGAAAATCCTGTTGGTCCTAAACCAAAGGATAAGATGATCGCAAATACCAGCAATAACAACAACAGATAATATGACTTTAATTTTGCCATTATTTATTTTTTTCTAACCCATACTGATTGGACAATTCGGGACAGGTCTTCAATTGCATAAATAAATCGTGGTCCGGGTCGAAAGAAATAATCCGGATTCAAATCGTCATAAATGCGATTCTTTTTAACCGCATTAATTTGTGACCATCCAAGTCGCTTTCGCACCTGCTCTTTTTTTGCTTGAGGATGTAAAATAATAATGATATCAGGATTTCTTTCAATTAGTTCTTCACTATTGGTAACAATATATTCTCGGTCAATATCACTAAAGACATTGCGTGCTCCGGCATATCGCATCAGATCATTAATATACGAACGAGCACCGATCGTCATAATCGGAGTACCCGCAATCTCAAGATAAACTCGCGGTGAATCAAGCAGGTTATAATTACTTTGTGCAATCTGCTCAAGACGCCGCCGAATCGATTTTACCAATGAATCAGCCGTGGCACTGGCATTTAATAACTTACCAATATTTTCAATCTCAACTAAGACACTATCCACTGTTTTCGGATGGGTAATAAAAACAGGAATTTTAAGTTTTTTCAATTCATTAACAATCTTTTGTTGCTCGGGCAGAGTTACAAAAACTAAAGTTGGTTTTCGCTTAACGATGCGTTCAATGGAGGGATTAGAAAAATCACCGACCTTATAAACACCTTTGGCAGCTTCGGGATAATCACAATAAATTGTATTACCAACCAAAAGACTATCTTGTCCTAAGGCATAAATAATCTCGGTAACACTTGGCACTAAAGAAATAATCCTTTGTGCTTTGGTTTCTCTATTTGATTTAGAGCAACTAACAAAACTCAAAACACAATAGGTAAATATCAAAAGGCAATGAAAAATATAGAACTTGTTTTTAATTTTTATTAGTTTATTTTGCTGTTTAATTTTTAATCTTTGCATTATTCCGGCATTGGCTTGGTTGCTTTTTGGGCAAACAACAAATAGGCGGTATGGGAAATCATGCGCTCTGCTGGTCGTGTGCCAGTATGTCTCACTAAAAGTTCTCGTTCTAAAATTTCTAAAGCTTGAATTCTCACAAACCCTTCTAATTCCATAACTGCTTTGGTTTTACTTATCTGTTCTGTATTCGGACTCAGCGAGACCACCGAATGTCCGCCTTTCAACGCATTATAAGCATGTCTTATTGCAATCCATGGTTCAGGTAGATCAATAAAAATCGCATCGACATCTTTTTGAGCAAAACCTTCTTTTTCAACATCTCTTACATAAAACTCAACATAGTCAGAAAGACCCAGTTTCATAATATTCATTTTCGCATTATCAGAAAATTCCTGACGCGCTTCATAAGAATAAACTTTGCCATGTGGTTGCACAAAAGTTGCCAGAATTGTTGTTAAAGCGCCACTGCCCGTGCCTGTTTCAATAACTTTTGCCCCGGGATAAACAAAACTCCTAAGAATCATCAAGCCGGCATCTTTCGGATAGACAATGGTGGTCGTCCGATGCACTTTCATAGCTAAATCTGCTAAAGTCGGTTTTAGAATGTAGAAAGAAAAACCCAGATGCGTTTTAATCATATCGCCAAAATCCTTTTGGGCGAGTTCGGAGTATGGAATATTACCTTTATGCGTAGAAAAACTACCTTTTTCTTGTATCGTAATCAAATACTTTGCCCGCTCACTATGATACAAAAAAACCAAATCACCAACTTTCAGCATTTTTTATTCTATTCTACTATAAACATAAGTCAAGAATTACTATTAAAGCTCTCGCTAATTACAATAATTTGTAATTTATTTTAAATTATAAAATATCTCTATCAATCTCTCTGTCAATCACCAATTGACAGTTATTTATTTAAATTTATAATGCATTTAATAGGAGAAAATGTATGAAACCAGATATCATTAAAGAATTAAAATCAAATTGTAATTTATACGCAGAATGTTCAACATGCGGAAGTTCTTTCCAATTGAATAAAGCAATAATCTTTTATGTCGACGGGCCTATTCCAGATGAGGCAAAGAAAATTATAAATAAAAAAGAAAACGATCTTTTTAAGCGAAAAAAAGAGCTCATAAATAGAAGAAAAAAGTTAAAAGAACGTGCTGAAAAAGCAACAATTTCAGTCAATCTAGGGAAAATCTTAGAAAAAGTTGCTCCTGCTATAAAAGGATTCAAATATAACCATCGTGATTGTCGTGCACTTTTTGAACCAATCGATTATTTGGTTTTTAATGGATTATCTACGAAAAATGGCTATATTGATTCAATGCTTTTTATAGATATAAAAACTGGTCAAGCCAGTTTAAACTACCACCAAAAACAGATAAAAGCAGCAGTTGAAAACGGTAAAGTGTTTTGGGATACGTATGGAGGGAAATTATAATGTCTCGCTTATTAGATATTTTTCAAGATTTTCAAAAAGTATTAATTATATGTCCTATTTGTGGTGAAATTCATCGTCTAAGTGAACTTAAATTGTTTTATCGGGGTAAAGTAAAACGTACATGGTTAGATATAATCAGAGAAAAAGAAAAGAGAATTGAAAGAGCAGAAGAATTGTTAGAGGAAAATTGGGATAAAATAAAAGCAAAAGCCCAAGAAAAAGGAAGAAAACAAATTCCAAAACTACTAAGAAAATGTGTACCAGTAATATGTGCCCACGGCTATTATCCGCAGGACTTAAAAACTTTATTTGACCCAGTTGATTTTATAATTTTCGATGGCATGAATTTAAAAGATAAAGTCAGAAAAGTCGTACTTTTTGATGGACCACCTCACGATAAAAGACGCGAGAAAATTCAGACCTCGTTAAAAAAAGTAATTAAAAAGGGAAATTATGATTGGTATACTGTAAAACTTGATTAAAATGGTCGAGTTATTACAGAATAAATAAATTGGAGGAAAAAATGCATAAACGAGTAATTGAGTTAAAAAATTGGACAAAAAAGATAAACAAAGACGATACATTATTAGCGCACTTTTATATCAGAAGTAAAGAAAGTAAAGTTCTCGATAATCCCGGTTTCTTTTATTTAAATATGCTTTCTTCAGATAGAGGGTGGATTGTAAAAGGAACCACAGGGCATGGTATTCCCTATAAAGATCTATCCGAAGTTCCTTGTCTTAATTTTTTCTTAGTCGATGATGTTTTTTATAAAGCACTAAATGATTATTATACTGATCAAGAACAATATAAAAAATTTGAATGTGCGATATTAGTTTCTCAAAAAGAACTTGAAAAACAAGTCAAAGAAATCATAAAAGTCAGAACCGATGGAAGACCTAAAAATCAAAAAGAGTGCCATCATTTTGATTCCCCTAAAAACAAAATAATCCTTAGTCCTTTCAATAGATGTATAGTTATGCGCGCTGAAATTCCTATTAACAAAACACTTAATCAACCTATTTGTCGACTTACACCAAAAACAATACTTGGAATTATGGTTCAATACGGTCAGGTACTTAAATTAAGACCATTACTCCAGAAAAAAGGATTATCTCATGTAAAAGTTTTTAGTTTGTAAGGCATATAACCAAAATAATAAAAAATAATTTTAATAAGAGACACTTTCAATATATTATTATAGGCTTTTTATTTCCCAACAAGGGTCCTCCTAGATTCACTAGGCAAACTTTTCAGCAATTTCATCCGCAATCTTATTGGTAATCGATTAGATAATCCGTCAGGCGAACTGACGGGCGACTGATTACATTACTGATTCGGCGGACCAGTCGGTATACCCTTGGGTTGCCCACCGGCTTGCCGAGGGGCATGCCCCCTGGCTTACCGATGAGGCGAACAAAAGGGTAACCAGCTATGCGAGGTAGACCGCCAAGAATTTTTATACGGGTGCAACCCGTACTCATCAGATGCACCCGTCGGTTTATTGTCACCCTGGTCGCGAAGCGAAGGCGTAACTAGGTGAAGCCATCTTAATTCAGGGTCTCTTATTTTATAGATGCTGAATCAAGTTCAGCATGACACTTTACGTTTCTTATGATGTTGGTGCTTCAAGCGTAAAGATTGAATCACGAATACGAATCAAAACTGATTCCAGAAGTGAGCGTCGAGTCCATTTGTAAAGCATAATATCCGCTTCAGTTTTTAATATCTCAACTGAAAATTTATTACGTAGTTTCCAAATTTGCCTGGCAAAATTCAAATAAGCAGGTATTAATGGTGTCGGCACATTCTCCTCGCCTAAAATAATCTTGGTCAGATTCTCGACTTTTTCTAATTGCGACTGGGCGGTCTCTTGCTGTTCTAAAATCGAATCCAACTGCCGTTCAATCGCATTCCGAATTGCCTCCGGATCATACTTAGCCCTAAATTTAGCAATTCTTCTTAAAGTATTTCTTACGGGCATTACCTCACCTCCTTTCTATTATAAAATATGTAATACATACATATGTAATATTTTAACAAAAATTAGAAATATTGTCAAGCCCTTTTATTAAAAACTCTCCTCTTATCAGCGCTCTTGACAAAGCATTAAATCTGCCATAGTCTTGAGAATAATGCGAAATATCATAGCTAATTTTTTTAAAATGGCACCCAACTCTCAGAAAGTTTTAGATAACATTAAACAAAATATCAAGTAAATGAAAAAATATATCTCGCTTAAGACTTTTATTTTATTATTAACCACTCTTGCGTTATTATTAATCATTAGCGGTTTCTTTTATGACACCCAAGGATTTGTGAGTAATATTTTAGCAGAGATAACCGGCTTATTTTTAGGTATTGTTGTGGCGATCTTATTAGTTGACCGCATTACTGAAAATCAGCGTAAAAAAAAGTGGGAACGGGTACGGCAAATATCCCATCGTACGATCGCCCATCATTTAAATAATATCGTCCTTGAGTTATTTAATCATTTTGCTCTAACCAAAGATAATTCTATAATTACCCCCCTTAATAACACTGACTTATCCGATACCTATCAAAAACCAAACTTGAATAAAGTAATCCAACAAATTAAAAAACTAATGGCGCTAGAGCAAATTCAACCTGAGTCGGTAAGAGCTTATTTTAATGCTATTAAATGGGATATTGCGCAAATTCGTTCTGATTTAATGCCGCGGATTATTCAAAGTTCAGATCAGCAAGAGCTAATTGATGCCCTTATTGAATTTGACGACCTGATGCAAGATTTACAAAGTATGCTCATTATAAAAAGACAAATCATTCAACCTACTTTTTATCTGACTTTCGAGCAAGTATTTGAAAAGATCAATGATATCTATAAGTTACTATGAACCGACAAAAAGTTCATATTCTTGGATTAGTTGGCAGTCCTCGTCGCGGTAAAAATACCGATCAATTAGTCAGTAAAACATTAAGCGGTGCCAAAAAAGCAGGTGCTAAAATTACCAAGATTTATCTTAACAACTTAAAGATTAAACCTTGCCAAGCCTGTCTGAAACACCCTTATCCCCGCTATTGCATTTATCCTGATGGAATGCAGCAACTTTATAAATTATTTGAAGAGGTTGATGGTATCATATTAGGCACACCTGCGTATTATGAAACAATTTCGGCTCAAACCAAACTTATGATTGACCGTTGTAATTGCCTGTCCATTATCAAGCGCAATAAAAGTGGCAAACCGACTTTTCAGCGTCTTATTACAAAACCTAAACTTGGTATTTTTATTTGGGTTGCAGATTGTTCTAAAAATATTAAACCCGCTTTAGCATCAATTAATTTTTGGTGTCAGGATCTTAACTTAAAAATTATGAAAATTCTTAAAATGTTTCATGCGGACCGCAAAGACGCTCAGAAAAAGAAACTTTTACAAGAAGCTTATCAAGCAGGTACGATTTTAGTAAAACAAATTCAAACTCATCTTAAGAAGTAAATAAAGTAAAATACCAGGCTAGAATTTTACTACCCCAGAAAATTGTGATTATTGCACCCAGCACCATAAAAGTACCAAACGGAATATAATCTTTACGTTTCTTTATTTTTACGAGCATTAAAATCGTCCACACTAATACCCCTAACACCACACCAATAAACAAAGCTAAAAGGCTATTGGCAATGCCTAAAAAAGCACCGATCATAGCCGCCAGTTTAATATCACCCCAACCCATCATCTCCTGTTTTTTTATCCAAATCCCAAGTTGGCGAAAGAACCAAAAGATACCGCCCCCAAGGATAACTGCTAAAATAGTATTGAGATAATCGGCTGAATTCATAATCAAACCTAACACAATACCAGGAACAGAAATGACATTCGGTATTATCCGATAGTTAAGATCAGTGAACGCAGCAATCATCAAAAGAGAAACAAACACAAGATATTTAACTAATTCTAAACCCAAACCGAAATTAAGATATAAAAACAGAAACAAGAGGGCGGTTAACAACTCAACCAACGGATATTGCCAAGAAATCTTGGTTTTACAATATCGGCAACGCCCACCTAATAACAGATAACTAATAACGGGAATATTATCATATGGTTGAATTGGTCTTTTGCACGCGGGACAAAAAGAACGTGGCGCAATTATTGATTTATGTCTTGGAATACGATAGATACAAACATTTAAAAAACTACCGATCAATAACCCAAGAATGAAAAATATAACCGACATCTAAGATATGCTTAATGAATTAGCCATTAAGCATATTAGGTGTTAATAATATGCGGTATAATAAAGATTAACAGTTCACTCTTCTCTCGTTTTATATTAGTCTGGCTAAACAGCATCGGCCCTAAAATTGGGATATCACCTAAAATTGGGATTTTACTCTTAACCCGCGTTTCTTCATCCTTTATTAAACCGCCAATCACCACCACTTCGCCTTCTTTAACGACAACTTGAGTTTTGGCTTCACGACGGACTGTCACTGGTCGCATATCATCTGCCGAACCTTGCCAACCTGTGATCGCTTCAACTTTTGGTTCAATTTCCATATTAATCATTCCGTCACTGGTTGTATGGGGTGTCACTTTAAGACCGATTGGAATAAACTTTTCAGTCCAAGTGTAAATGCGTTCTTGGGTCTGGGGGTCAACTCGCACTGATCGTAATGGCACGGATACACCCATATTAATCTCTGCGGTTTGATTGTCCAAAGTAATTGTCTTAGGATTGGCAATCAATCTCGATTTACCACGGGTTTGCATAATTTCTAATGCTGCTGATAACTGGGCTAATGATAATTTACCTAACAGTAATCCTTTGTAATAAAGAGGTGGCGGTGGTACTGGAATTGCCATCTCTTTATTCAAGTCGGGTATTTCGGTTGTAAAAGCAGTTCGTAATGACCAATTAATGCCATACATATCATCACCGGTAAGTGTTGTTTCAATAAATTTGGCTTCAATTGCAATCTGCGGTGATGGACGGTCAAGCTGGGCAATAATCGTTTCTAATTTATCCAAAACCTCGGGATAATCAGTTACAATTATGGCTGAGGCTCGTTTTGAATTATTGCCATCACCAACCCGCCGATAAACCACTTCAGTCACACCCCGTGCGGATAATGCCCGTTTGATTGCTTTTTCAATATCCGCTGCTTCCGAATAATCCAGTTCATAAACCCTGGAATCTAACTCGCCGGGAATCTCACGTGCTTTTGGTTTTATCATGATAATACCCGATTCATAAGTCATATAATTGCAATCCGCTGCGCGGACCAAAACATCAATCGCATTCATTAACGGCACATCAGTAAGCATTACTGTGATTGTTGATTTAACATCTGGCGTTACAATAATATTTAAATTAAATTGATTGGCAATCATCCTTAGTAAATCAACAATATCCGCATCTTTGACATAAAGCGATATACGCTTTTCTTCCTGCTCCTCTACTGTAATTGGCATTGGTCGCAGTTTTTCTGTTTCGACATCCACAATTATCATATCATATTCTCGTAACACTTGATATTGGGCTCGTCGATCTAATTCAATTGTTACGCGGGTAATGGGTGGTTGCATTTGCCACTGTTCGGCATAAACTTTTACTACTGGAAGATACGGGACGGATAATTCGGTAAGTTCTGCGACTAACTGAGTATTGTTTAAGTCTAACACTATCCGTTCTGGATTAGAAAGGGTAAACGCAGTTAATGACGGTGTTCCTTCACAACTAATCGTAATTCTCACCTTATCTAATAACGAAGCATAAGTAATCCGTTTGACACTTTTAACATCATTTGCTTCGACGAGAATTGGCAAGAAGATTGCCAGATAAATACCAACCAGCATTAAAAACGATTTCTTAATCATATCTTCTCCTTATCTATTATTATTAATAACTTTTAATTTTGATTTAGAACTTAATAACTCAAAACCAAAATAATTTTGTTGCATTATTGACCTAACATTAAAGTAATTTTACGATCACCTTGCTGTAAGACGACATTGTCTCGATTAATTGCAATAATTTTCTTGCCTGCAATCATCTCTCCAACTTCCACAATCTGGTTGTTAATTAAAGCATATGCTTTACTTCCGCTTTGAGTTATCGCTGATAATTTTAAATCACTGATCTCCTCGGAGATAACCCAATCACGGACAAATGGGTCGGTCCCCCATTTACCTTTATCACTCACTGCTTCAACAATAGTTGCTTCCGCTTCGGTTTTAACAACTGATTTTATCGGTTCACTAATTTTTTTAGTAACTTCTTTAGTCTTAGCCGTAACTTCTGTTTTTGCTTTCTTTGCTTGTTGTGCTGCTTTAGCTTTGGTTTGCGCAACTTGTTGGGCTACTTTAGGCTTGGGTCGTAAGAAAAAAGTATAAATGGCCAATAAAACAACAATTCCTAAAATAATAAATAATATACGCTGTCTCAATTTAAATCACTCCTTTTATATTTTAATTTTACTAATCATTATCTTACTACCTGCTTCGTCGACTTCGGGCAATCAAATTGGGAAAAGCAATTTCACCAACTTTGACTTCTCTACGAATATTATTTTCTAATACGACAATGCGATCGTCTAAAATCTCAATGATTTTTCGTCCCATAATCTCATCACCGACTTTGTACTGCCGATTATCAATCAAAGCAAATTTTACATTATCAACAGTGAGAATCGCGCGCAATTTATAGATTTGAGCCACCCCACCACGACGCGTTCGGGCGGCACCAATTGTTCCTCTTCGACTCATTCCTCTCACTCGTCGGCTAGTTGAATAACCATAACCATAACGATAACCATACCGATTGGCTAATCTCTGTGCTCGTCGCTCTTCGCGTAGTCGTTTTTTTAGTTCCCGCTTTCTCGCTCGTTCTTCCATTCTTGCTTTGCGTCGTTCCGCAGCAATCTGCTCCTTGCTTTTCGTTTGAATCTCACCCGCCGTTTTACTTCTTCCACGAGCACTACCCTTCGGGCTTGATTTCGGTTTACCAAAGACGGTTACAATCATCACAATTACTAAAATCCCCAAAACAACAAATAGAATTTTTTTCATAATCAACCTGATTTAACAACTAAACTTGATACATAAAGATTTATTAATAATCGTGCTTCCACATTGGGTCGGAGATCTTCACGACCAATTATTTCAATTTCCGGTGTTCTTAAAAAATAAGGAAAATCAGTAAGCGATTCAATATAACGAGCAATATCAATATAGCGCCCTTGGATCGTTAGTAAAAATGGAATTGGTTTAATTGGTGCGGTTGGTTTATCGCTTTCTAGAATTGTATCTAACCCTGGTGGTTTAATTTCACTAAAAACCAGATTATAACCATCACTTAAATCAACTAATTGGCGGACCGTCGCTAGCATCTCTTTACGAGGCACAATCCGCATCATAAATGCTTGTTGTTTTTGTTCTAGTTCCGCAACAGTTTGGCGCAATTGGGAAATATCTTTAGCCATCTCCTCGTTCTCTTTAATCTTTTTCTTTAATTCCACAATCTCTTTGTCAATCTTTCTATTCTTAACCATAATGGGCCGATACAGAAAAACTACAAAGACAATGATAATAACAATTATTGCAATCAAACCACCAAATAAAACTTTACGTTGTAATATTCCCATAATGCCACCTTTATTCTAATTCTAAACTCAATTCAAAATCTAAAACTGTTTCGGTTGCTAAATTAGTGCGATTTTTATTCACTAATTTAACATTCTTGAAATACGGTGATGCCTCTAATTGAATCATAAACTGGGTTAGGTCTAAATCTAATAAGAACTGCTTACCACTGACCAAACCGGTCATTTTAATAATTTTATCCTTAGTAAGAGAAAAAGTTTTTAATTGCATATAGGAAGGTACATTATAACTCAGGTAGCGTAGAACAGGTATTAAATTACTCTCCGCCCCAACAATTTCATTGAGCGATTTGTTTTTGTTCTCTAATTCACTAATATCTTCTTTAAGATCGTAATACTCAGCATTGATAATCTCTAATGCTCGTAAACGCTGTTTATAGTTATCAACATCTTTCTTTTTCAGATTCGATTGGAAAGCCATGAGAAAATAAATAGCCAGTAAAATTGGTATAAGCAAAACCATGAGCGCAATCACGGTTCTAACATCAGATTTCTGAATACGTTGTGATTTAAGTTCCCGCGGTAAAAGATTAACTGCGCTCGGTTCAAATAATAAACCCAAGACCGCAACTAAACGAGTGCCTAAACCTTCTGTAAACGGTCGATCCCGACGATAAAGATTATGGCTTCGAAACGGATCAAAAACTTCAGTCGGAATGCCAATATTTTGTTCTAAATAGGCTCGTAAATTCTTAAGATTGGCACTGCCCCCACATAAAAGAATTCGACTGATATTAGGTATCGTAAACTCTCGCCGATAATAATCAATACTACGATTTATTTCTGCCAACAAACGAGCTAAAATAGGTTCTTGTAAAGTTAAAAGATACTTTAAGGGAATACCGGAAGGAAGTTTTTCAGTAGTATCAGCACTGGGAATCCCGTACTCTTTTTTAAACTGTTCAGCTTCAGTGTAGTTCAAAGCTAATTCACCCGCTTCGGTCGCTAAAGCAACCGTCATTGCTTCGGTAATCGCGTTACCGGCAATACTCAAAGTTCGGCTCAAATCAAGTTTTTGATTACGAATAAAAACAAGATTTGTAAATTGGGAACCAATATCAATCATACAAACAACTTCGTCCGGGCGTAAACGAGCAAATCTTCGAGCAGCTGAAACTAAAGCAAAAGGAATTACGGAAATCGTAGTTGGTTCTAAGCCAGCTTTCTTAAAAGTAGCAATATGTTCAGAAACAACATCGCGACGAGCTGCTACCACCATAACATTATCTCGAATCATACCACCTTCACGAATGTCTGAAATAACTGTAAAATCTAAAATTGACTCATCTAAGGTAAATGGTGAATACTTGTCCAAACGAAGCATTATCGCATCGCGCAATTCTTTCATGCTCATTTTCGGAAAAGGAGCTTGACGAATACTTACCGCTGGACCTGAAACAAAACTCAAAATCTGATCCGGTGTGAAATTCATCGTCAATTCTTTTAAAATCGAAGGAATATCAAAAACTTCAGCAATCTCACGTACTCCATAATCAGTAACCCGTCCACCTTCTAATTTAACATATTTAATTGCTGAAGAACCAATATCAATTGCTAAAGTAGTTTTACTACCTGATGCAAAAATACTTTTTAAATTCAAAGTAAACTCCTTTCTATATTCATAATCTAAAATCTACTACTGAACCATCACTAAATCTTATCACCAAACGTCTGCCTTGCATACCCACGGGATGACCAGGGTGAGCATATTCATCATCCTTAAAACTCTTAATATCAAATCGACCGACTTGATGGGGCGCAATTATCACAGGGGTTGAAAAATACACTTCTTCCCCAATTCGCGCTCTGTCCATAATTGGACTGGGGCAAAGCCATACCGAAAAACCTTCCCAGCTTATTTCCTCGTAATAAGCAACTGTATCTAAAGAAACTAAAACCATGGAAGTTATTATCACAGAATCACCACTATTAAAAATTCGAAAACCAACATTATTTTTAGTCGTATCACCAACTGAAGCATAAGCGACACCACTTCCCGTCACATATTTTAAATTATCGTAAAAACCACTTGCAAACTTAAAGTCGGCTAATACCCGAGAACGTGGCGGTACTGAAATCCATTTCACTAACGAATCTCTGCTCCCATACTGTTTATAAACAATCATACGATGATAACCAATCGGTACTGGGTAATTAGGTGGACTAAATTCATAATAACCGTCACTGCGGGGTGAAATTTCATAATCAGTAAGTTCGCCGTTAATCGGAACGCTTAAGCGAATCCGAATATTGGGAGCGTTTGCCCCGGGAGGTACACCATTATAATCCAAGATTACTCCTGAAACCTGATTGGCAAACAAATCACTAAGTGAATCCGCAATCTTAATGGTCAATGCTTGTTTGCCATTACCCGTACTTTGAATCAATAAATTATCTCGGTCATAGATATATAAATTACCCCATTCGTCGATCTTAAAACCAATCGTATCTTCAACGAATTGTTGACTCACATAAGGACCTTTCCAATTGCCCGCTTCCTGATTAATTAAAGCACTTAAGTTATCAGGTAATTTACCCATATCACCAATGTATCCAAAACTTAACCGTCTACCTTCGGAAATAACATTTGGATTACCAATTAAGCCATATAAGATTTCAGTCATTTCTTTGCGGGTTTTATCAAATTTTGCTTGATAATTTGTGGTCTCAATGGTTCGAAATGCAACCGCGCCAATGATGCCAATAATTAATATCACGACCATCATTTCTACCAATGTCACGCTTCGTTCGCTTGTCATATCGGTTCAAAACTTAACACTTAACTTAAAATCAATTGAATTCGGAATACCGGGATAGACACAAACATACTTTTCGGCATAATCGGTTGTATCCGCAGGATTTAATAAAGTCGTATCAAAGACACAAAATAAGCGATGATTGCCTTGGGGAACATCATAGATAGTAAAATATCCCGATGAATCAGGAATATAACCTGCTGGTGTCCACATTATGCCATTGTAGGGATAAGTAATATAAATTCTAATATACTGATTAAAATATCTTGGCGGATTACCTGTCAAATCTCTCACATAGCCATTAATTGTATTTCTTAATAAATCATTCTCTGAACGTGCAATCTTTTTAGTAATCCATTTGTTAGGTGTTAAATTTGTGCCTGTGGTATAACTCCGAATAAATAAACTCTCTTTATGATAGATATAACGATTCCCCCAGGCATCAAAAATATAGTCATCTTGGTTTTCAGAAAATTTTGCTCTAATATACGGTCCTCGCCAACAAGAATCTGAAACATAAGACGGTTTATTAACTAAATCATACAAACTATCTGGTAAAGCACCAATATCGCCCACATAACCAAAATCAGTTCGACGACCATCACTCACCAACTCGGGATTACCAACTATCGCATATACTAATTCCTGCATTTCTTGATTAGTATTATTAAATCTTGCTTGGCTCACCACCGTATCCCAAGTTTTAACCGCACCCGTTATCAATAATCCAATAATCATAATCACAATCAATAATTCAATAAGCATTATTCCTTTTTGAGTACTCATAATGTGCGCTTAAAATCTAATTTCTATATCATCATTTCGTGTTCCTGGGGCATTCCATTCACCATCCGGACCACGACTTCTTAAACCGAGCGTTTCCCCACTGACAATAAGAAAATCGTATAAATCACCCCAGGCATCATATAAAAAACCTTGTTTGCCGTCATCCCTAATATATGGACCATTCCAACCTGTTTTAGTAAAATGATTCCATAATGGCAAAGACTCTTTATTTGGATAATTATAGGTTGTGGTATCGGGTCGTCGGGTCGATAATTCAATGAGATGGCGTGGTAACCTTCCTAAATCAGCTTTAAAACCCGTCGCCACATATTCACCCCCACTAATTACATTAGGGTCGCCCATAATCGCAGACCGTATTTCATTCAATTCCTGTTTGGTAGCATTGATGCGTGCAAAATTAGTTGCCCGACTAACTACAGTCGGAGTAAAAAAAGCGATAAAGATTCCAATTACAAAAATAACGACTAATAATTCAACAATCGTAACCCCACACTCTTTTGCTCGGCGATACTCTTTATTATAATATTTCATATAAATAAATTATTACAAAATTATATAAATTTATTATAGTATGTCAAGCATATATTTACTCATTTCTTGTAATCTTCATAAGTATGATAAGTTTTAGAAATTCAAAGATATATCGTATTGTGAAAAAAGCCACTCTTTTTGTGTATATTTATTAACTTGTAAACAACCCGTGGGGTTAAAATAAATTATATTGCTTTAGGGTATCTTTGCGGTCGTTTTTACTTGACGCGACTCCTATTTTATTTTATCATATAGTTTATGAATATTCTGGTAATCAATTGGCGCTGCATAAAAAATCCACTTGCTGGTGGTGCTGAAATATACTTTCAAGAAATCTTTAAACGAATAGTCGAGATGGGACATTCTGTTACCCAACTTGCGGTTAGTTATCCTAATTCATTAAGTGAAGAAATCATTGATGGTATTAAAATTATCCGCTTCGGAACTAAAAATACATTTAATTTTGCAGTATATCGGGAACTCCCCCATCTTGTTAGCGAAAATTACTATGATATTGTGATTGATGACTTAAATAAAATACCCTTTTTTAGTCCGTGGCTTACGCATAAACCAGTTTTAGCTTTAATGATGCATTTATTTCGCACGAGTATATTTCGTGAAGTATTCTTACCTTTTGCAAGTTATGTATATCTAATGGAAAGTCTTATTCCATTATGTTATAAGAATAACAATTTTGCCACTCTCTCCGAAAGCTCTAAACAAGATTTAATTCAAATGGGCATTAGCCCTGAAAAAATTGTAGTTATTCCACCTGGTATTGATTTAGCAAAATATCAACCGAATTTTGCAAGCAAAGAAAAAAATCTCATAATTCATGTTGGTCGTTTGAAGAAATATAAATCGACCGAACATTTGATTTATGCGACCCAAAAACTAATTACAAAACGAAAGAATATCCAAGTCGTTATAATTGGCGACGGTGATGATTTAGCGCGATTACAAAGGATTACCCAAAAATTACATTTGACCAACTGGATTACTTTTACTGGATATCTTACCGAATCGGAAAAAATAGAATACTATCAAAAAGCCACACTCTTAGTAGAAAACTCTCTCAAAGAAGGGTGGGGTATGATTGTCATCGAAGCAAATGCTTGTGGGACCCCCGTCATCGCAGCCCGTTCAGCAGGATTAAAAGATGCAGTACTTGACCAGAAAACTGGTTTGTTGTATGATTATGGAAACATTGATGAATTAGCAGAAAAAATAAATTGGCTTTTATCAAATTCAGAACAAAACCAAAAAATGGCTGAAGCCGCTATCCAATGGGCAAAAAATTTCAGTTGGCAGAGTGCTGCGGAAAAAATGCTGACCATTATTGAACAATCAATTAAGATAAAAAGAAAAAATGAATAATAATGCCGTAGAAGTAATTGATGTTACCAAAAAGTTCAAACGAGGTAGGGGTCTTCGTAAAAAAGAAATTTATGCAGTCAATCATGCATCTTTTACAATTCGCGATGGGGAATTATTTGGACTATTAGGTCCAAATGGTGCAGGTAAAACTACCTTAGTCAGATGTATTGCAACCTTATTAATTCCTGATGCGGGCTCAATTAAAATTATGGGTAAAGATATCTTTAAGCATTCCTTAACTTGTCGTCAGCAAATTGGATTGTTAACATCAGGGGAACGGACTTTATATTGGAAACTGTCGGCTCGAGAAAACTTAAAATTTTTTGCAGCACTTTATGGATTAGACAACAAACAAAGAGATAAACGCATTGATTATCTTATTGAACTTTTAGACTTAAAGGATGTCCAAAATGAACGGGTTGAAAAGTACTCTTCAGGAATGAAACAAAAAATTTCATTAGCAAGAGCTTTAATTCATGACCCCAAAGTTTTATTGCTTGATGAACCAACCCTTGGTTTAGATCCGCAATTTGCAAGATTTTTACGTGATTTTATAAAAAATACTCTTAATAAAAAACAACAAAAGACTATTCTTTTAACAACGCATTATATGGATGAAGCAGATGAACTTTGCGAGCGAATTGCTTTTATTAGTCGTGGTCAAATTATCGATTGTAAAACACCTTATGAATATAAACGAGACCTACCCCATAACGAAGTATTAGACTTGCGTTGTGCTGAGGTTAAAAACCTTGAGCTATTAAAAAATAACCTACAAAGAATAAAACCTATCGAAAAAATAACTCTTTATAATGATAATGGCATAACTCATATTAAACTTATCGTTCCCCGAGCAGAAACAATTTTAGCCGATTTAATTGAATTAATTCGTCAGAACGGGAAAATTTTAGCAATCGATGTTAAAGAACCAACATTAGAAGATGTCTTTATCTATGTTACGGGCAGTCGACTATCGGAAAATACTGCAATCCATCAAGCTGACGCTGATTAATAAATTATGAATCTTAAAAATAACCTAACTGTAATTTGGGCAGAGTTTAAAAAAAGCGTTAAAATATGGATTTCGTATCCGATTATGCTGGTATTCTGGGCAATTGCGCCCTTTATGTGGGTGTTACCCTTTATCTTTCAAGGTAAAGCATTAGTAGGTGGATTATCAAGCAATGCCTTTAAAGAACTAACTGGTTCACCGCATTATTTACCATTTGTATTAATCGGGGCAATGGTTTCCACTTATATTTTTTCAGGATTATGGGGTGTCGGTAATTCGTTACGAGAAGAGACATACTGGGGCACATTGGAATATATTATTGTATCGCCAACCAATCCGATTGTCGTTTTGTTAGGTAAAACTTTAGCTGAATTTGTTTATGCTACAGTTAATGTTACAATGCAAGCAATCATTGCCACGATATTTTTAGGACTTAATCTAACCATATCCAAAATATTACCTGTGTTATTAATTGTTTTATTATTAGTAATTGGTTTTTATGGTTTTGCAATTGCTTTTGCGGGTTTTACTTTACTTATTAAAGAAGCCCACGGCTGGGTTCATACTTTAGAATGGGTGTTTTATCTGTTTTCACCAATCCGGTATCCGGTAGAAATCAGCCCACTTACTAAAACGCTTTCTGCTTTAATTCCTTTGACCTACGCCCTCGTTGCGATTCGCGCCATTATTTTACTTAATAAAAATGTTTTACATCTGCAACAGACTATTTTGATTCTTATGATTATGGATATATTTCTTCTTATTATTGGCTATTTTACTTTTCGTTATTTAGAACGAAAAACTAAACAGGCAGGTACTCTTGCCCAATATTAATTTATGAAAAACTTTATTAAAAAAACAATGCATTATCTACGTGCGATTTGGGCAGAGAATATGAAAGAGTGGCGAATTGAATTGACTTATAAAGCTGATTTTATTCGAGGAATGATTGATCCGTTAGTTTATGCTATGCCCTATCTGTTGTATGGTATCGCTTTAGTTGGTGGCAGAACATCACAAACTCTTAATAATTTAGTTGGCACTGATGACCTAATTACTTTTGTAACGCTTGGCTATATCTTTGTCGGCTTTCTTAATATGGCTTTATGGGCAATGGGTTTTTCTTTAAGAAAAGAACAGTATTGGGGCACATTGGAATCAGTTTTTGCCTCTCCTGTACCCCGCTGGGTTTTTGCTTTAGGGATGGCACTTCATTCAACCTTACATCAAGGTCTAATGATTTTTTTACAAATTATTGTTATTAATTTAATCTTCAAATTAACAATCTCGCCAAGCGGTATTTTACCTTCGTTGGTAGTCGTTGGCCTAATGTTAATTGCGCTTTATGGTTTTGGCATGATGATTGCAAGTTTAACATTAATTCTTAAACAAGGCTGGTTAGTTTCTGAAGCACTCTCGGGAATCATGATGATTATCACCCCAATTGCTTATCCGTTAGCCGTCTTACCTGTGTTTTTAAAAAAAGCAGCTATGTTTCTTCCCACTACCTATGGTGTAATGACGGTCCGCCATTTTTTAATCGGCGAACAGATGAGTTTCAGTGTTGGGACTGCTTTTATAAGATTAACGGTATTGGGTATCTTCTGGGTCGGAGTAGGTGTTTTGATATTTGAACTCATTGACCGAAAAACAAGACGAACAGGAACAATTGGCCACTATTGAAGCAAAAATAAATGCCAAGCTTAAATTAGGAAAAATACCATAAAGCAATATATGAAATGCGTTTATTATGACCCACTTTTCTAAAAACCAAAAGTGTGATATTATTACCCTATTATCTATAAAACACCTATCAATCTTAGTGAAAATCACTATTTTTTACAGTTTAATATTTAATTTCTAAGGTAAATATGATCGGCATCACAATTGGTGACCCTGCAGGTATTGGACCAGAAATCGTCCTCAAAACCTTGGCTAACTTATCAGCTCACATGAGAAAAGATCTTGTTATTTTGGGTAATCGCCAATTACTGCAAAAATTACAAGGTATCCTCAACAGTTATAAAATAAACTTAGCTGATTTTACAATTATCGATGCCTTTGATTATTTTCCCTATCAAATGGGAAAAATAAATAAACGTTGTGGAATCGCATCATTTTTACAATTACATTTTGCAACACATTTATTAAAAACGGGCTTTATAAAAGGTATCGTAACCGCACCTGTTTGTAAAGCTGCTTTGCGGAAAGCTGATTTCCCTTATGACGGTCAAACTGAATATTTTGCTCATGAATTCAATATTACGAAATATGGCATGTTGGCTTGGTCAAGCAAAGTTAAAATTATTTTAGTAACAACTCATAAACCATTAAAAGAAGTTCCGCATTTAATTTCCAAAGAAAAAGTACTCGAAAAAATAATCCTGCTGAATAACCATTTGGAAAAATATGAAAAAATAAAAAGACCACGCATCGGTGTTTTTTCTCTAAATCCCCATGCTTGGGAATTTTCTTGTGGCGCTGAAGGCGAAATCTTTAAAGCTATTAAGACCGCCCAAAAATTCGGAATTTTAGTTAATGGCCCAATACCTGTTGACTCGCTTTTTGCTTTCCGACCTGTTCAGCAAATTCAATACGATGGTTTTGTTGCGATGTATCATGATCAAGCAATGTTGATTGTAAAATTACTTTCCGCTGGAATGGGTGTTAATCTTACTGTTGGTTTGTCTTTTATCCGTACTGCGCCCCTCCACGGTGTCGCTTTTGATATCGCTAATCAACTGACTGCAGATTATCATAGTATGTTAAATGCGATAGAATTGTGTCAAACATTATCTTCCCAAAATTCATAAATTATTTTTACGATTTAAATGGTTATTTACAATGCACTATTTAATATAATTTCGCTAATTTATTAAGGACTGTTTTATATCCTCTAACTTTTAAGGTAATTGCACTATTATTTTCAACTCGTTTTATAACTTCACAATTTTCGTAAATAATATTTATTAAATCACCCCGGTTCTGCGGGATTGAAAAAGTCTTTATGGTTAATGATGATTTTACAAAATTCATAATTACTTGTTTCAAGTTTTCAATACCTTCGCCACTTTGAGCCGAGATAAAAACCGCTTTCGGATATTGTCGTTTGAGACGTTTAATGATTTCAACCTCAAAGATCTGATCAATTTTATTAAACACTAATAAAATAGGTTTATTATCGCATTCAATCTCACAAAGAGTTGAGTTAACCGCTTCGATTTTCTCATTAATATTTCTATCAGTCGTATCAATAATATGAAGAATTAAATCCGCATTTTTAATTTCACTTAATGTGGAACGGAAACTCGCAATAAGCTCGTATGGTAAATTACGAATAAATCCCACAGTATCCGTAATAAACACCTTGATATTTTTTGATAATGATAAAGATTTTGTATTGGCATCCAAAGTGGCAAATAAATACGGTGCAACTTTCACATTAGCATCGGTGAGACTATTCATTAAAGTCGATTTACCAGCATTGGTATATCCGGTAAGCGCGATCTTAAAAAAACTCTGACGATTTTTTCGCTGGACGGCACGTTCTTTATCAATTTTAGCTAAAGTTTTACGTAAGATTGTGATGCGCTGTCTAATATGACGGCGGTCAATCTCAAGTTTCCGTTCCCCGGGACCTCGGGTGCCGATTCCACCACCCAAACGGGAAAGCTGATTACCATAACCAATTAAATTAGAAAGCCGATATTCTAATTGTGCTAATTCCACTTGGGCTTTGGCTTCTGCCGTTTTTGCATGTTGGGCAAAAATATCAAGTATTAAAGCCGTCCGATCAATGATCCTGACTCCAACTATTTCACTAATATTTCTAATTTGAGTTGCCGTTAATTGATTTTCAAAAATCAATAGGTCAATATGATGCTTATGACATAAATATTTTATTTCATTAAGTTTTCCTTTTGCAATTAAAGTTGCGGGATCGAAATTTTCTTTTATTTGTAATATTCGTTCAACTACTTGTCCACCCGCTGTTTCAGTCAAAGATGCTAATTCTTCCAAGGCATCAATTTTATGCCAACGCTCTTTATTAGTTTTAGCAACTGCAATGAGTAATACTCGTTCCATTAATTAAATCCTTGCTCTCTTAAGAATCTTTATTTATTTTGAAAATACGCTATCTTTTAAGAACATATAATATTCTTTGCATAATAGTAAATAGACTACCCATAAAAATTATCGCAAAGCTTATAGGCAGAAATTTATATCCCAAAACAAAAACACCAATTAGTAAGGCAATCATACGGACTGGTCTTTCCATAAATCCAATTTTACAATCTTTTCCAATGCCTTCAGCACGAGCCCGAATATAACTTACTAACAGGGAGGCAATTAAACTCGTAAACACTAATATCAAAATCCATTTTTTTTCCGAATGGTCTAAGTAGTATAAGAAAAAACCTAAATAGATGAATGCTTCAGATATTCGGTCAACAACTGAATCTAAAAAGGCGCCGTATTTACTGATTTGATTAGTTCGTCGTGCGACTTCACCATCAATGGTATCGGCTAATGCAACTAATATTAAAAATAAACCGCCCCAATAGCGTAACCCTTGCCAGAAAAAATATCCTGCCAGGAAAGAAAAGGGCAAGGAAGCAAGTGTTAATAAATTAGCACTAATGCCCAAACGAATTACTAAAGAAATGAGCGGATTTAATATTTTCCGACCTTTTACTTTATATTCTTCTCTCATAATTCATTTACTCCTTGCAGGACAATAACGATTTCCCCTTTTATTGACTGATTGTGAATTTCGTTTATGATTGCGGAGATTCGACCACGCAAGACGGTTTCAAATTTTTTTGTTAATTCCCGAACCACAACTATTTGTCGATCACCAAATAATTCGTATATTAAACACAAAGTTCTTAATAAGCGATAAGGTGATTCATAAAAAACTATCGTTCGCTTCTCATCCTTTAACTCCGCTAATTTTTTTCGTTTACGCCCTTCCCGTTTCGGCAAAAAACCTTCAAATACAAAACTGGCACTAGCCAGACCCGAGATTACCAATGCGGCAATCACCGCAGAAGGACCAGGAATCGAAAAAATTGCGATCTTTTCTTTGATTGCTTCACGAATCAAATAATACCCCGGGTCTGATATACCCGGTGTGCCGGCATCACTAACTAAAGCAATGCTTTTACCTGCTTTTAATAAGTTAATTAATTTGGGTGTCTGTTTCTGTTTGTTATACTCATAATAACTGATTAATTTATTCTTAATGTGGTAATGATTTAACAAAATTGAAGTGTGACGGGTATCTTCACAAGCAATGAAATCAACTTTAGCCAATACATCTAATGCTCGTAAAGTAATATCACTTAAATGACCAATTGGTGTTGCCACCACATATAAACCACTCCTTAATATCACTGATTCGCAAAGTTGGTTATTGGTGATTATCTTATTGGGTAGCGTAATCGGTTAAAATATAATTTAGCGGGTTAACCCAATTACCAGCAACCTTAATACCATAATGAAGATGATTGCCGGTTGCACTGCCCGTCCGTCCGACCGTCGCAATCGTATCGCCGCGATTAACTCGCTGTCCCTTAAACACTTTAATTTGCTGACAGTGTCCATAAACCGTTATATAACCATAACCATGATCGATTTCTACATAATTACCCCATCCTGCTTTATAACCGGCATAGACAACCCTGCCTGCCGCGGGCGAACGGATGGGCGTACCTAATGGTGCCACGATATCAATTCCATCATGAAAATCTGTTTTATTGCTAAACGGGGATTTGCGATAACCGAAACCACTTGAGATATAACCTGATACGGGCCAAATTGATGGTGTATGTTCTAATAGAACTTTTTGCTGCTCGAAAAATCTGTTAAGTTCCCGAAAACTCTTTTCTTGAAGACGTGCACGTTCAATTAAATTATCAACCGAAGCAATTAGTTCACTATTTTTACTTCCCCCATATCCCATGGCTTGAAGATCTTTTGGCAAAAGCTCTAAATTGGCAGCTAAACGAATTTGCGCGTCAAGTTCTGCTAATTCCCTTAATTGTTTACTTAATGTATCAACTTGTGATTTGACAACGAATAATTCGTTTTTAAGATTAGTGTTCTCTTGAATAAGTCGCTGATAACGATTCTTAAATAAAATCTGTTGACTATTGACAATCATTAAATAGAGACTAAAAGGAATGAGTAAAAATATTAATCCGACAATTAAATATAAAACATATTTTCTTATCGTAAAACTAACAATCCGATTTATTTTTTTCTCAAACAATATTATATTAAGTTTACTCATCGTGTCCCAATCAGTATAATTAAGTTTTCTCTCCCTGTCAAGTAATTATCTTTATTATTACTAACCAACGCTTGGCAATTATTTAATGATTTTAGGCAATCAACATTCCACCATCAATCCGAATAACCTGACCGGTGATATATGATGCTTGTTCCGAACAAAGATATAGACAAAGATATGCGATTTCTTCCGGCGTTCCTTCTCGACCCAAGGGGATTTGTTTTAAATATTCTTGTCGGATCGCATCCGGTAGTCTCTCCGTCATTGGGGTTTTAATAAAACCCGGTGCGATTGCATTGACAGTTATATTACGGCTCGCAACTTCTTTAGCGGTGGCTTTCGTAAAACCAATAATACCTGCTTTTGCGGCAGCATAATTGGCTTGCCCAATATTGCCCATTTCACCAATCACCGAGGAGATATTTATAATCCGACCCCACCGTTCTTTAATCAGATACTTAAGACATGCGCGGGTAAAATTAAATGTTCCTTTTAAGTTGATTCTTATTACTTCATCAAAATCTTCTTCTTTCATTCGTAATAATAAACTATCTTTCGTAATCCCGGCGTTATTTATCAAAATCTCAACCGTGCCAAAATCCTGCACTATCTTTTCCGTAATTTCGTAAACTGCTTTATAATCACCAACATCAACCTTATACGCAATCGCTTTTGCTCCGATAATCTCAATTTCTTTTGCAGCAATTTGAGCTGCTTCATAATTAATATCACACACGGCAATCAAAGCCCCGGCTTCGGCAAATGTTCTTGCAATGGCTTTACCGATGCCAGAACCACCACCCGTAATAATCACTCTTTTACTTTGTAAATTATGAAGCATAACTATCTCTCATTTTTTTCCTTTCCTTGCATATTACACTTTCCATCAAAAAAACAATTCTTATCAATTATTAAACTTGCACAAGTAATATCGCCAATGATATTGGCGCCGGATTGCAGTTCGACTGAACCTTGTGCCGAAATATTACCTTCAATTCGACCCGCAATAATTGCCGAATTGCAAATTACATTGCCCTTAATAAAAGATTCCTGACCACAGATTAAACTATCGGATACCGAAATATTGCCCTCAATTTCACCGTCTATTCTAATCGAACCCGTTATCTCAATATCACCTTTTAACTTTGTTAATCTTCCGACAAAAGTATCTAATCGATTCGTATCGTCTTTACTGATAAATTCGAAGTTTCTTTTTTTCCGAAACATCGTAAATGAGTATAAAAAAAATATACTCAATGTCAAGATATCAACGCATCCCGCTCAGGATAATTTGACATTTTGTTATTTTTATATATCATAAAGTAGTAAATATGAAGCCAAATTATTTTAAGATAAAATTAGCGACTAACCAAGCCTACGAACGAGTGAAACAAACTCTTAAGCAAACAAAAATCAATACTGTATGTATCGAAGCCAGATGCCCCAATCGCATTGAATGTTGGAGTAAAAACGCTATGACTTTTATGATTTTAGGAAATATCTGTACTCGCCATTGTCATTTTTGTGCTGTCACATCAGGTAATCCAAACGGCAAGTTAGATCCCCACGAAGCAGCAAAAATTGTTAACCTTATTAAAAAATTAAATCTTAATTATGTTACTATTACCTCAGTCACCAGAGATGATCTTGCCGATGGCGGTGGTTCTGCATTTGCAAAAACCGTTACAGCAATAAAAGAATCCAATTGTCATATTAAAGTAGAAGTACTAGTACCTGATTTTCAAGGTAATGAAAAATCATTGCAAACAGTAGTTGATGCGGGTTGCGATGTCTTTGCTCACAATATAGAAACGGTAGAAAGATTATCAAAATATGTCCGTGATCCAAACGCTAATTATACAAGATCGCTAAACTTACTCAAGAAAGTACATGAATACAAACCTGATTTAATCTTAAAAAGCGGCTTTATGGTTGGCCTCGGTGAAAACCATACTGATGTCAAAGAAACAATAAATGATTTAGCAAAAGTTGGTATTTCGGTTCTCACGATCGGCCAGTACTTACAACCTGCTCCTTACTTACTGCCGGTGGTCGAATATGTTGATAATGAAACATTCAATTATTATCGCAATTTAGCAATAAATAGTGGCATTAAATTTGTCTTTGCTGGACCATTAATACGAAGTTCCTATGCCCGAATTTAACAGCTAAAAACTCTTTGGCTAAACTTATTATAATAATTTTTCTTTTCTATTAAGTTATAACCTTCTTATATTACCATCGCGCCCCTGGACTATCAAAATCCCAACCTTCATTATTACGAATAAAAAATAACTGAATACCACGACTTCGATTTAAGCGGGGAATATTGGCATATAAGGGATGGATGTCAATATAGACCGAGGCAATATCATCAATAATCCTTACTGTTGCAAATTCCAAATAATAATATGCATCGGTCTTATGGGCTTGAGCCATTATTTCTTGCTTGGTTAATTCATTCACAATAAAATTAGAAAGCTGATAAAAAGACTTACTTCGAGCTTGTTTGGTTTCAATAAAAATATTTTTTGGAATTTGCAAGTCACGAGTAATTAATCTTATTTTATCATGGACAAACAATTCTTCTAAACTTCTTTGTTTAAGAATCTGAATCTCATATTTTTGAGATTCTCCATAATGTAACATTTCTTTAGGTAGCAATCTATTTAACCAGACTAATCTCCATCCTCGTGAAGTCTTTATCCATGATTGGTATAAAAATGTCTCCGGCGAATCTTTAAATTTTAATTTACTTGAAACATGACCTATCCGCCCTAATACGCGTAAGCTTTGTATTTTCATGGAACTATACTCTCTCGCTCCTAACCAATCGAGATAACTTTGTTTGAATTTATCAAAACTAACTTCTTTTTGAAATGCCGAATTAAAAAGATTGTACAATTTATTAATATCTTTTTGTTTCAATGCATTATTTAGCGTTTCTACTACTGCAGAAAAACTTTTAATATCTTCCTTGGAAGCTGAATATTGATAAAACTGTCGATATTTTATTATCGCTCTCGTGATAAAAATAATTAAAACACAAACCAAAACAATTAGTATTATTTTTTTAATTTTTTTCACGGAATTCAATTAACGGTGATAAAAATAAAACGGGCTCGACCAGATTTGAACTGGCGATCTTCGCCGTGACAGGGCGACGTGTTAAACCAAGCTACACTACGAGCCCAGATAATATAGCATAGATAAAATATAAGATTTGTCAATATTGTTATCATAATTTATGATTATAAAACCTTTAATAAAAAACCAAAGAGTTGGGCAGAAATCAAACCTAATAAAAGAATACTCAAGCCACTATGTAAAACTCCTAACCATTGTATGCGATACTGATATTTTTGGCTCATAAATCCAGAAATCATTATGAGAAAAAGTAGAATGATAATTAACAATGCAATAAATCGATGCCCGGCAATATGAAATGCCATACCGATGTTATTCAGTGCTCGATTAACTTGCCAACCAATAATGGTTCCACTCAATAATAAAACAAAAAAAATTAATCCTAATGCTCGATGTTTACGAATTGGAAATGTCCAAGTCTTGCTCAGATTAAAACCGATCCTAAGATTGGTTATCCCAATTATTAAAGCGCTAACTTGAATTAAAGGATGAATATAAAGATACCAATTCATAGCATCAGTGTATGGATACTTGTTTTATTTGTCAATTGCTTTTATACTATCTAAGTATTGTAATAGCTTAACAATATCGTCAGTTAATGGAACAGTGAATTCAAGATATTTACCACTTCGGGGATGTTGAAAACCTATTTTATAAGCATGCAATGCCTGTCTTGATATAAGATCGAGTATCGTTTTATAAATCATCATGTCTGATTTATTACGCACCACATTTCGGCTGCGCCCTCCATAATCTGGGTCGCCCACGACTGGATGACCATAATGTTGCAAGTGAACTCGAATTTGATGTGTCCGACCAGTATATAATTTTAATCGTAAATAAGTTGCAATTCGATATCTTTTAATCACTTCGAACTTTGTAATTGCACTTCTTGAAGCAAAGGGCGTTACTGCCATTTTTGTTTTATCTAAACTATGTCGACCAATAGGTGCTTCGATAACCCCGTGGTCTTGCGCAAAGTTACCCCACGCAAGACAGAGATATTCCCGGTTGATTTTTCGAGCCTCGATTGCTTTACCTAAACTACTTAACGCAAAATCCGTTTTTGCGAATAAAAGTAATCCGGATGTATCTTTATCTAATCGATGAATTACGCCAGGTCTAATCTTACTATTCGGATGAGCTGGTAGTTCTTGACAGTGATATAATAAACCCTGGACCAAAGTACCGTTACTATGACCACGAGCTGGATGGACAACAACACCAACGGGTTTATTTAAAACAATAACATCTTCATCTTCATAAATAATATCAAGGGGCATTGGTTCCGGTAAAATTGTATAATTATCATTAATTTCAAAATGCACTATGATTTTGTCACCTGGTTTTACTTGATAACTGGGCTTTGATTTTTTATCGTTAACTAATACTGCCCCTTCCCGAATTAAATGATGTAGCCGATTTCTCGAGACGCCAATCCCTGATACAATCAGATAATGATCAAGCCTTTTACCCCACATTTTTTCTGAGACGATACGACTGAACTCCTTAATCATCAAATGCTAACAATCATTTAAGAATTTGCTTTTGATATTGAATGATTTTGTTGATCGTTTTCTTGGCTAAACGAAACATAGTTTGAAATTGTTGAAAACTAAATGGCATCTGTTCTGCGGATGCTTGTATTTCAACAATCCGTCCGTTTTCTGTGATTACGACATTCATATCGACTTGGGCTTGGCTATCTTCCTGGTAATCTAAATCCACTAAGATACTATTCTGAACGATACCAACGCTGATTGCTCCAATATGTTCAATAATCGGATTTTTATCGATCTGCTTGTGTTTAATAAGCTTTTTAACACATTGCACTAACGCACAAAATGCACCGTTTAAAGCAAGTGTTCTTGTTCCTCCATCCGCTTGAAGCACATCGCAATCAATAATTATTTGGTTTTCACCTAAATTTGCTAAATTACATACCGCTCGTAAGGAACGACCTAAAAATCGTCGGATTTCTTGATTGCGTCCCTGTAATTTCCCAATTGTGGATTCCCGAACTGTTCTCTCTTGAGTAGAACGCGGCAATAAACTATATTCTGCGGTTATCCAACCTTTGCCGCTGCCCAATAAATGTGGTGGAACTTTCGATTCAAAAGTCGCAGCACATAAAACTTTGGTATTACCTGCGATAGCTAAACAAGATCCTTCGGCATATGCTAAGTAATCAAGGATAAATTCAATTTTACGCGCTTGATCAAACTTACGACCGTCACTGCGTACCATTTTAGTTATTCTGCTAAAGAAGTTCGATAAACTTCCGTCAGTTCGTGACCGATAAACATACGACCAATATTGGATAGATTCGGTGTTAGATCTGAAAAATAAAATCGCATCGTCCCTTCTTTAGTTTGGGAATTATCTAATCTATGTTGATTTAAGATATTTCGCGTAGCAAGAGCGGTTTCTAAAGAGGCATCAACGATTTTCACTTTCTTGCCGAAAACTTGTTTGATCGGCCGTTTTAAAAGAGGGTAATGGGTACAACCTAATAGTAAAGCGTCGATCTTCTCTTTAGATAAAGGTTTTAAATAAATCTTCGCAACTTGATAAGTAACTGGGTTATTAAGCCAGCCCTCTTCGGCTAATGAAACAAATAATGGAGTAGGTTTAGCAATGATTTCAATTTCTGGATCCAGTCTCTTAATTGCTCGTTCGTAAGCACCTGCTAAAATTGTTGCTTGAGTTGCGATTACGCCTACCTTTTTATTCTTGGTTGCTTTAACAACTGCTCGAGCGCCGGGTTCAATTACCCCAATAATTGGAATTGAATACTTTTTTTGTAAATCATCTAAAGCAATTGCGGCTGCGGTATGACAAGCAATAATGATAACTTTCACATCTCGGTTCAGTAAAAATTCTGCGTCTTGCAGAGCAAAGCGTTTAATTGTGTCGCTGGATTTTGTACCATAGGGTAAGCGTGCGGTATCGCCAAAATAGATAATATCTTCATGTGGTAAAATCTTATGTAATGCTTTTACAACTGAAAGACCACCAATACCAGAGTCAAAAACCCCGATCGCTCTTTGTCTTTTATTTTTTATCATTACTGAATATTTTATTAAAATTTGTAGCGTTCTTCATAATCTTTAATATAATTGATAATTCCTGTATAAATTGCCCGAGCCACTTCTTCACGATGTTTACTATTTGTTAATTTCCGTTCTTCGCTGAGAGTTGAGATAAATCCGCATTCAATCAATACTGCGGGCATCACACACCCCCGCAGCACAAAAAATCCCGCTTGTTTAACGCCTCGATCAACATCTTTTAAGATATTAACTGCCGCGGTTTGAATTTGATATGCCAAATTATAAGACTCTTTTAGGAACTCATTTTGAGTTAGATCTGCTAAAATTAAACTAAGCTCATCCGCAATGAGCGGATCATTATTTTGCGTCTCATACTGTAAAGCAAGATTTTCTCTGGTCATGGCGGCTCTTTCTAAATCGGTTTTTGCTTCTGATAAAAAGTAAGTTTCAAATCCTAATGCCTTTTTATTATTATTTGAAGCATTGCAATGAATGGAGATAAACAGGTCGGCTTTCTTTTCATTGGCAAAACGGGTTCTCTCTGCTAATGAAACAAAACGGTCATCGCTACGGGTTAGATACACTTTTAAACCATAGTCTTCTAATCGCTTGTTAAGAAGTTTGGTGATTATTAAATTTATTTCTTTTTCTTGTGTTCCTTTGCGTCCTATTGCACCTGGATCAATACCACCATGACCTGGATCAAGGACAATTGATTTAATCTTTTTAATTGTTATTGGATAAAATTTATAAATCAAACTATTTGCTTGGCGAGCGCTTCGAAAATCATATAACTTATCAAAATAGATATGAAATCTTGTTTTATTGGAATCTACATCAACTTCAATCTTACGGATAATACCTCTACTTTTAATATCACTCACTGCTGATTTGGCATCAAACACTAGTTGTAACTGAGAATTGTTAATGCGCTGATTAGTCACTTTAATTGTGCTGTCAACTTCAAAGACTAATAAAGTTGTATCTTTTATAGTGGAAATTGAAATTGATTCGATTACAGAACCTTCGGCCAAGACAAAAATTGACAAGAAAAGAAAAATTATTTTTAGAATTCTTTTCAATTTATCTCCTTCTCTTACTTTCAATTCTTTCTTGCCTTTCTATGGCTCGTCGTTTTAATTCTTCGCGTTTATCAATGGTACGTTTCCCTTTTGCCAATGCTAATTCCACCTTAGCAAAACCACGGTCTGAAAAAAAAAATTTTAAGGGAATTAAGGTATATCCCTTTTCTCTCACTTTCCCATACAATCTCTTAATCTCATCTCTGTTAAGTAGCAGTTTTCGTTTTCGTTTCGGTTCGTGATTAAAAATATTACCACTTTGATAAGGTGCAATATTGATATCATATAGAAAGACTTCTCCATTTTCCACAGTCGCATAACCACCATCTAATGAAACATTTCCATTACGTGCTGATTTTACCTCAGTCCCATAAAGCTCAATACCTGCGATATAATTCTCTAATATTGTGTATTCGTGATAGGCCTTGCGGTTCGTCGCAATTATTTTCATAAATAGTATTTTACTTATCAAATATAGATTCGTCAACCCAAATTTATAACCGTGAAATGTGCAGTGTAGAGATAATAAAATGACATTAATTTGTTTAGGATCTTGGTATCATAAAAAGAAAGAGGCTGAAATAAATCCAGCATGACATAGAATAATGTCGTAGCTAAGGAGCAAAGCGACTGAAGCACTCTTACAACCAGTATTACAAACAATAAGATCCTCTAGCTTAAGAATTCGTTATGGTTTTGTGTTTAAGCATTGACAAGCAATCTAAATTTACCTATAATAAATTTAAAATAGGCCGAGTAAAGTTGGAAAACTTTATAAAGAGCAGTATCTTTAAGAATTACCTATTTTGGGTACTTTAGATATTCTACATAAGTCAACAAAATAGGCAAAGATAGAAACAAAATCAAAGCATCAAAATAAGAAATAAGCGGTCTAATTTTATAATATGAAATACTTAACGGAGGCATTAAATGAAAAAGATAAATAAAACAGCATCTGATACAAAATCGGTGCTCAAAACAACTGTCTCAGTAATTAAGGCAGATATTGGTGGTTATGTCGGTCATTCTTCGTCACATCCTCAAATCTTGGACAAAGCCAAAAATCTTTTGAGTAAAGCCAAGCAAAATAAGACCATTGTTGATTATTGTGTCACAAACTGTGGCGATGATTTAGAACTGATTATGACTCATCGCAAGGGTTGTGATTCGAAAGAGATTCATGGCCTTGCCTGGCATATCTTTGAGGAATGCACTGCGTTAGCTAAAGAACTAAAGCTCTATGGAGCAGGACAAGATATGCTTTCCGACGCTTTCTCAGGAAATGTAAAAGGTATGGGACCGGGTGTTGCTGAAATGGAATTTGTTGAACGAAAATCCGAACCGATCATTATTTTTATGGGTGATAAATGTGCGCCTGGGGCATGGAATTTTCCACTCTTTAAGATGTTTGCCGATCCTTTCAATACCATTGGTTTAATCATTGACCCAGCAATGCATGATGGTTTCAAATTTGAAGTCCACGATATTAAAAAAGATAAAAACTTTATGCTTTCGACACCCGAAGAAATGTATGACCTTCTGGTCTTAATTGGTTCTGCGGAAAATTATATTATTAAAGCAGTCTACACTAAAAAAGGTGAAATTGCTGCCGCCAGTTCGACTCAGAAGTTATTCTTAATTGCGGGTCGTTATGTTGGTAAAGATGATCCCGTTTTAATCGTTCGTGGACAATCAGGTCTTCCTGCAATGGGAGAAATTTTAGAACCATTTGCTTTTCCGCACTTAGTAACGGGCTGGATGCGTGGTTCTCATTACGGACCGTTAATGCCAACTGCTCAAAAAGATGCTAATCCTTCAAGATTTGATGGCCCACCCCGCGTGATTGCTTTTGGTTTTCAAATTGCCGATGGAAAATTAATCGGACCGAGGGATATGTTTGATGATCCGTCGTTTGATTATGCTCGAAAACAAGCTAATAAAATTGCTAATTTTATGCGTAGCCATGGTCCGTTTGAGCCCCATCGTTTACCATTAGCAGAAATGGAATATACTACTTTACCAGAAGTTTTGAAAAAATTAGCAAATCGCATGAAATAAATCCAAACCGTGATTAAAATCGACGGTTCTTACCTTGAGGGCGGTGGCCAAATCTTACGCACCGCCCTTAGTCTTTCTGCGGCTTTACAAATTCCTTTTGAGATTATCAATATTCGTAAAAATCGCAAACGGCCAGGTCTTTTACCCCAACATCTCACTGCGGTCAACGCGGTCGCAAAAATCTGTAATGCTGAAGTCACGGGCAATAAATTTGCTTCTACCCATTTAATCTTTAAACCATATCCCATAAGAACAGGTGAATATGAGTTTAATATTGCTCAAGAACGAGGTAGTGCAGGAGCAGTAACATTAGTTGCGCAAGCGTTATTGCCGATTTTAATCAATACCAACAGCAAAATCACCATTAAAGGTGGCACCCATGTTCCATTTAGTCCACCCTATGATTTTTTAGAAGAAATCCTGCTTAATTATTTAAGGCGGTTTGGACTTATTATTAATAGTAAAATTATCACTTACGGCTTTTTCCCAGTTGGACGGGGTAAAATCATAATTGAGTTTAAACCATCGCCAACTTATCGAAGCATTGGTGTAATTCTTAATCGGGGTAGTTTAAAAAAAATAAATATAGTCTCGCGGGTTGCCAATTTACCAATAAACATTGCCGAACGCCAATCCAGTCACTTAATAAAACTATTAAGCACTGATTTTCCGCAACTTAAAGCCGAAGAATTCAATGAAAAAATTACTGCTGCCTGCCCTGGCACTTATCTCTTCTTAAAAGTACAATTTGAGAATATCACGGTTGGTTTTAGTGCTTTAGGGGAAAAAGGAAAACCAGCTGAACAGGTTGCTTTTGAAACCTATCAAGAATTTAAAGAATACCTTTTAGAATCAGAGTGTGTTTATGACTCACATTTAGCCGACCAGTTAGGCGTTTTTTTGGCTTTAAGTCATTTTCGTAACCAACATCAAGCCGAGCCGTTTACGATTAAAACCAATAAAATGACATCTCATTTACAAACCAATATCTGGCTTATTCGTCAATTTATTCCTGGTTATCAACCGTTAGTTGTCACCCCGGCGCATTAAAAAATCCCTGCTTTACTACTATTTTTGAAAATTGCTTTTTTAATAATATTTCCTTATTGACACAAGAAAACTTTTAGATACAATAAAATGATTTTGTCAGTCAAGAAATGATTTTAAGTTTTTATAAAAATATTTAGTTATCAAGACAGGAGTTGCAAGATAATGCTCGAACGATTAAAACAATTAAAAGATACTTTAGCAAAAAACAATCTTGATGCCTTATTAGTGACCAATCTTGATAACCTTTATTATTTATGCGGTTTTTCGGGTTCTAATGGTATGCTGTTAGTAAAACAAAATCAGGCGGTCCCGATTTTTTACACTGATTTTCGTTATCAAGAACAAGCCGTACAAGAAGTTAAAGGTTGTCGCATTAAAATCTGGACGCGTAACTTATTTACCAATTTTCCAATTGCGGATATAAAAAACATAAAAAAATTAGGTTTTGAAAGCAATCATCTTTCTTACAATGTTTATCAAACAATTAAAAAACAATTACAATCAAAAACTAAACTCATCGCCACTCAAAATCTCATTGAAAATCAAAGAATGATTAAAGACCAAGATGAAATCAATAAAATTAAAAAAGCAGTTAGTATCACTGACCAAGTTTTTGCCAATGTATTAAAGAAAATAAAACCCAATATCACCGAAAAAGATTTAGCCAATGAAATTGATTATCAGTTTTTACGAATGGGTAGTAATGCGTTTCCTACAATTGTTGCGTTTGCTAGTCGTTCTGCGCTTCCCCATGCTCAACCCACGAATCGCAGATTAAAAAATAACGAGGTGATAATTTTTGATATGGGCATTAAGTATCAGCATTATTGTGCAGATATGACCCGGACGGTCGTTTTTGGTAAAGCCAATAAAAAAATTAAAACTATCTATAAGATTGTCCAAGATGCTCAAGAACTTGCGCTGGCCGGAGTCAAACCTAACCAAACGGCGCAAGGGATTGATCGCCTTGCTCGCGATTATATAAGTAAAGCAAATTGTGGCAAATATTTTGGGCATGGTTTAGGTCATGGCATTGGTTTAGTTGTGCATGAGTTACCCACCATTTCTGCTTTAAGTAACGATATTATCAAAACTAATCAAGTTTTTTCAATTGAGCCGGGTATTTATCTGCCCGATGAATTTGGCATTCGGATTGAAGATTTGGTGGTGGTAACCCCCACGGGATGTAAAATTCTAACCCAAAGTCCAAAGGAGTTGATTGAATTATGATTACACCTAATGATTTTAGAGCGGGTTTATTAGTAAGACATCGCGGTGAAATATATGAAATTATTGAATATGAGCGAGTAAAAATTGCTCAACGCCGTGCTTTTGTCCGTACCAAATTTAAAAATTTACTCACTGGTCGCATTATTGAAGAAAATCTTTCATCCGATGAAAAATTTGAAGAACTGGCAGTAGAACGAAAAAGATGCCAGTATCTTTACAATGATGGAGAGAATTATCATTTTATGGATATGGAACATTATGACCAATTCGTCCTCTCCAAAGACATTCTTGGCGATAAAGTAAAATATCTTACGGAAAATCTGATGGTGGATGTTGTCTATGTGGAAGGCCAGCCGTTAACTTTAGATGTGCCGACTTTTGTTGTTTTAACTGTGATTGAAACCGAACCTGATTATAAGGGCGATACTGCCACAGGTGGTGGTAAACCTGCTAAATTGGAGACAGGTCTGGTTGTTTCCGTACCATTTTTCATTGCCGTTGGTGATAAAATCCGAATTGACACCCGCACCAATACTTATGTTGAACGCGTATAACTTAATCCAGCAAAGATAAGAGAAATCAATGTTTAAAAAAGTATTAATTGCCAATCGCGGTGAAATTGCGGTGCGTATTATTCGTGCTTGTCGGGAGTTAGGTATTAAAACTGTTGCGGTCTATTCTGAAGCTGATCGCAGTTCTTTGCACACGCAACTTGCTGATGAACATATTTGTATTGGCTCTGCTTTAGCTGAAGAAAGTTATCTTAATATTCCCCGTATTTTATCAGCGGCTGAAGTAACTGGGAGTGATGCGATTCATCCCGGTTATGGGTTTTTATCAGAAAATCCTGATTTTGCCGAAGCCACAGAATCGTGTCAGATAAAATTTATTGGTCCGAAATCAAATGTTATGCGCCTGATGGGCGATAAACTTACTGCTCGTAAAAAGATGCAAGAAGCGGGTTTACCGATTCTGCCAGGTTCACTATCCGCAGTTGAGTCGATAAAAGAGATCAAAGCCATTGCCGATGAAATTGGCTATCCGATTATTATCAAAGCCGCGGCAGGTGGTGGTGGTAAGGGTATGCGGATTGTCAAACAAGAACGCGATTTAGAAACCGCACTGCGCTTAGCCCAAGCTGAAGCCAAAGCCAGTTTTAATGATGAGCGGGTTTATATTGAAAAATACATTGAAAATTCGCGCCATATTGAAGTCCAAATCTTAGCCGACCAGTATGGTAATATTGCGCATCTTTTTGAACGAGAATGCTCAATTCAAAGACGCCACCAAAAACTGATTGAAGAATCACCCTCACCGCTCCTCGATATCCAATCGCGTGAGCAAATCTGTCAAGCTGCGGTAATGGGTGCTCAAGCCATTGGTTATGAAAATGCCGGAACAATGGAATTTATCGCTACGCCCGAGCGTCAATTTTACTTTTTAGAGATGAATACCCGCCTGCAAGTAGAACATCCGATAACTGAACTCGTCACCCATACTGATATTGTTAAACAACAGATTCTAATTGCCAGTGGTGAAAAATTAACGCTTCCGCCGACTTACCTCAATCAGCCAATCGGACATGCTTTAGAATGCCGGATTAATGCTGAAGATGAAAATCAAGACTTTCAACCAACCCCAGGCACAATCACTGACTTGCGTTTACCGGCTGGACCCGGTATCCGCGTTGATTCATTTATCTATAATGGTTATACAATTCCACCCTACTATGATTCACTTATTGGTAAGTTTATAACTTGGGGAGCGACCCGCGATGAAGCTATTGTGAGAATGGAACGCGCACTTAAAGAAACCGTAATCGTTGGTATTAAAACCACAATTCCTTTTCATCTACGTATCCTTACCCATCCTGATTTTAGAAATGGCAATTTATCAACAACATTAGCCGATTCAGTAAAATAATTTTGAAGTTAATTTATATTTAATATTCTTTAAAAGTTATGCCTGACCCCAATGATTTAACAAACTTAACTTCAATAACTAAAATCATTGCCCTTAATGAAGCAATTATTGAAAATGATAAACAATTAATTGAGTATGGTAAAGCGTATGCTAAAAAAATAAGTCAACAAAATGACCCCCTCCTAAATGCTTGGCAATTTCCATTATTCTACCGCAATAATGCTTTAATACGATATGAAATTTATGATTTTGTTAATCTTAATCCATTACAGCAACATTTAGAAATTTTAAGAGCCGAAGCAGAAGCTTGGTTAATTCATAATTTAATGGGTTATTGTGAATTATCCAATTGGGAGAAGGAATTATTTATGAAAAGAGCAATAGGAATATTACCTTCTAATATTGAAGAACAATTTATAGAAATACTATCATCACCACGATATAAAAAAATAAATCCCGACAGTACTGATTTTATACCATTAATTGATGCGATTAAAAAAGAATACGGTCAACATACTGCTTTAGCCTTGGCAAGTTTTATGTTAGTGGGAATTGATAAACCAAAAGAATTGATTCCATACGCACAAAAAATTGATTTGCTTATTACCAAAATCTTGACCATGCACCAGGTACAAGTTGCGATTGGAAATAAACTCCTGGAAAATAATTTCAATCATGATTATATCTTAATTGCTGTTTTAAGAGACACTATTCTTAAATATTTTCCAAATCGCATTGTTGATGATACTAAATTCCTACTTACTGACTTTCTTGATGAGTATCGGGAATTATCTAATAAAACCAATCAACCCTTTCAAATTAAAGCATCAAACCTTGTTTTTGCCATTTTAGATAGTATCATTCTTGCCCGTTTTGGATTTGATCATAACTGCGTTATTATTGATAATAACATCAATCTGGAAATTATTTTACCGCAACGCTTAATTTATTGGGATTGTATAAACAGAGGTCCTATTTCTTATGCTCAACCCATCATTCAGTATCGTCATAATTATCATTTTTTAATTGCTCAAACTATGTGCCAAATTGCTAACCTTTATGTGCAACTATCTCGAGATATTAATAAAGCTATTAAATATTACACAAATGCCATCAGAATAATTCCTGATTATGCAGAAAATTATGCATCACTTGCTCAAATCTATATTAAAGCCAATGATCCTCCGCATGCGATTGAGATGTTAAGCAAAGCGATTGAATTAAATCCTCAATCAGCACGCTACTATCATATGCTTGGGTTAGGCTATTATTTAGCCAAAAATCTTTCGCAAAGTATTGCCAATTTAAAAAAAGCCATTGCCCTACAACCTAATTATATTGAAGCATTAAATAACTTAGGGGTTTGTTATGAACAAACCAATGAAACTACAAAAGCGATTGAGACTTATCACCAAATTTTAAATATTGAACCGAATCACTTCGCTGCGACTTTTGCTTTAGGCAATGTCTATTTCCAACTAAAAAAATACGAACGGGCTCAATACTATTTTGAACGTGCTTTGAAAATTGACAGCCAATCCATTAAATCGCTTTACAACCTTGCCCAGACTTATTATGAACTTGGCGAACTCACGAGTAGTATTAAGACATATAAAAAACTACTTAAATTAAAAGCTGACCATGCGCCGAGTTGGTATAATTTAGGTATTATCTATCGCAATCAAGGAAGAAACAAAGAAGCAATAAAATGCTTAGAGCAAGCAATTCGCTTTAATCCTAATTTGATGAAATAAATATTATGTCATTTTGGCGTTGGCTCTTTGGGTTAAATAAAAAAGAAGTTTTCTTTCCACATCGATTAGGACCAGCATTTCAGTTTATTTCCGACGACGCGCTTCAAATAACCGAAGGTGAACTAACCAATAAAATATTTCAATATGAACAAGAATTAACTCCCTATCAATTAAGATTTTTCCTGAAAGAAAACAATACGATCGTTGCCCGTGCTTGCACTGAACGCAATCAGAAAACGGGGGCCATAGTCTATTGGGATGTGATGGTTGATGAAAAATATCGAATGAAAGGACTGGCCTCAATGATGACCAAGCATATTTTGCGAGAATTAATCTCGCATCAGAAAAAAAATCGTTTTCTGTTGCGGATGATTAAATTATATCGTCCCACTGATAAAAGTATCAAGCTTCAAAATGTTGGCATTGGTGTGATCGCGCATCGATTAGGTTTAACTTGTGAATTTGATCTACCCCGCATTTTGAAAAGGTCAAATATCCAAAAAATTGAAGTGCTTACTCCCGAAGGACCTTTTCCGCCCAGCTATAAAATAGTACTACAAACATATCCTTATGTCCTGATTGGTTTTATCATCGACCCGACTTCTCTCAAACCAATCACCAATTACGATATCTATCTTCAAATGCTTCATCGCGACGATATCATTGAAGAATGGGTTAAAACTAAAGCGATTGTGATTGGCAACGGCAATTATATCTTAAAAAGAAACGGTGTTGAGCAATTCATTAGTTGTATTGCTCATAATGAAAAAGAAGCTAATTTTTTTAAGAAAAGATTAATAACATAATGTTAGTCAACTTAACACGTCTAGAATCAAAATGCTGGTTAGAAATCAATAGGGATAAACTTTCTAATCATCTTGGTTGTGGATTAGTGCTATCGCAAATCCCGAAATTTCATTCTAGTGAAGCTTTTCATCAAGTGCTTCGTAGTTATCAAATTCAAAACATCTATGCTGATAAAACTGCTCAAAAAATACTGCGGACCGAAAAAATTGTTGCTGTCTTCTGTAAAAATGCGCTTGCTGGTGTTGCCCTCAACGAAAATTTTCGTTCGGTCTTTCAAAAATATAAATTAATCTTTCTGCTCGACCGTCAAAAAGAATCTTGTTGGATTTTAGGTGATGCTGATAACCGTCTGCCTTTTCTAAATTATTATCGTGAGGTTATTCCTAATATCCTTCGAGGATATAGAATTAATTTAACAGGCTCAACAGTTCGACTCTTACCAATCGGTTGGCAGAATCTTTATGATCTCATTGAAATGGAACTATTCAAAGAACATCCCGAGATTAAAAATATTGAAATCTTATCATTAATCACCGATGTTCGATATCGTAATAATACATTAAGTATTGGGATTAACCTCCTTAATCTCTCCACCCCTCAAATTATTTATTCTCGTATTAAGGATGTTTTAACTCATGTTACTCAATAAACGCAAAGTATTTAAATATATTTTAATTATAACTCTTATCTTATTAATTATTGTATTAGTTTTTAGAAACCTTCCCCGCCATCGTCCCGCACCTCAGATTACTTCTGACTTTTCCATAAAATCTTATCAAGTTCAGGTCGGAGAAAATTTCAGCAAGCTATTAAAACGTGCCCAAATTCCTTTGTTTTTAGCCGACCAACTAATAAAACTTCTCAGCCAGAGTAAATTTAATTTTTATGCGATCTCACCTACCGATACGCTTAAAGTCTATTACCAGAATGATTCACTCATTAAAATCCAGTATATAAAAAACTCTTTCACTATTTATAATTTTGACATTGATTCGAACGATATCAAATATTCTATGCTCTACAAAGTACTCAATCGACAAACCGAGCTCGTGAAAGGAGAAATAAGCTCTTCGCTCTATGAATCAATGTTAAAAATTGGTGAGAAACCAACTTTGATTGCTAATTTTGCTGACATTTTAAGTTGGGATATTGACTTTTTTACAGAAACTCATAATCAAGACTCATTCTTTGTGTTAGTGGAAAAAATTTATGAAGAAGATAATTTTATTAATTATGGAAGAATCTATGCGGTCCGCTATAAAGGCAAAATTGGCGACATCTGTGGCTATTATTATAAAGACCCTAATGGCAATCAAGACTATTATGACAACAAAGGACAATCCTTACGGAAAGCATTCTTAAAAGCGCCACTTCGTTATTCTCACATCAGTTCAACTTTCAGTCGTGGCCGTTATCATCCGATTCTAAAAATTGTGCGACCTCATCGTGGTATTGATTATGTCGCACCTGCTGGTACGCCGGTATCTGCAATTGGTGCTGGCACAATTACTTATGTAGGTTGGAAAGGTGGCTATGGTCGGCTGGTTGAAATCAGCCATGGCAATCGCTTTAAATCAAGATATGGTCATTTACGAGCATTTGGTAAAGGTATTAGAAGTGGTCAAAGAGTGGCTCAAGGTCAAATTATCGGATATGTCGGTTCGACAGGTCTTGCTACTGGACCCCATCTTCATTTTGAACTTGTACAAAATGGTAGTTGGGTCAATCCCTTAAAAATCATTCCACCACGTGCCGAACCAGTTAAACCCCAATTTGTCAATCAATATCTTATCCATAAAGATAGTCTTTATAAAAAAATGAATTCATATTGACATTTATAATTTTTATTGTATAATTTCTTGAGAGATAAATTTTTGGCGTATGAACGTGATGATAAACCGACTGAAAAATAATGAATTTACAAAAATAATAAATAAAAATAAAGAAGGGAGGCGATTAATTAGCCGGATTATAAAAAAACAAACAATAAACCTTATAGTAGGAGGAAAATAAAATGTTAAAAAAGTTATCATTAATAACAATCATTTTTGGTTTAGCAAGTGTGTTAGTGGCAAGTAATTCGTTCTCCACTGACCCAAATGCTAAAATCCAAAAATATGAAGAAACCACAATTATTATCCCGAGTGATTTTTCGCGTACTGAAGACACGATTAAGTACGATGGCGAAAATTCCAATAATGGTATTGGCTTAACTAATGGCGGTACTTATTATGGCGCGGTGCGTTTTACAACCACTGATGCTTGTACCTTAAAATCGGCAATTTTCTTTCAATATCAAGCGGTCACTGCTCCCGGCTATGTGATTATTTATGGTGCGGGCACTTCTACTGCTCCAGGTGCTCCAATTGACAGCACTCCTTATACTCCTGCAGTCGGTGCTTGGGTAAGAGTGAATTTTCCCACTCCAAGATACTATGCTGCTGGTAGTGATTTTTGGCTTGGTGTGAGAATCACCCATTCCGCAGGTACTTATCCTTTTGGTGTTGACGCAGGACCGTCGGTTACACCTGCCCGTTCTTATGTCAGTCTTGACGGTACCTCTTGGAATAGTTTAGTTTACTACGGCTTAAATTATAACTGGAATTTACGCGCAATTGGTCGATTTGTTCGCTTTAACAATGATGTCGGTGTTGATGCGATTGTTGCCCCTGGTCCAACTCATCGAGTCAATACACCAATGACCCCGGTAGCTCGTGTTAAAAACTATGGAAATAATGCCCAGACCAATTTTGCGGTCGTCTGCTCAATTCTTGGTCCAGCAGGTCAAGTCCGTTATACCAACACACAAACTGTTACTTCGCTTGCAGCTGGCGCAACTGCTAATGTTAACTTTACGAGTTGGACACCCACTATTGAAGAACAACTTACCGTGATGATGAAAACCACCTTAGCGGGTGATGAAAATCCCAGTAATGACCGCAAAACCCGTAATACTCAAATTGCTCAAGAATTACTCTCAGAAGGATTTAATGACCCCACCTTCCCACCCACGGGTTGGCAAGCAGTGATTGGTAGTGGTACTTATAACTGGCAACGCTCAACGGCCGGAACTTATCCAACTTGCACCCCTTATGAAGGTGAAGGGATGGCAACCTATCAATCTTGGTATGCATCCAGTGGTAGTAATGCACGGTTAATTTCACCCGCCATTACCATCACGTCACCAACTATTTGTACCTTAAAATTCTGGATGATGCACGATCCTGGTTATTCAACCAGTGCTGACCAGATTCAAGTGCAGATTTCTCCGGATGGTACCACTTGGACTACTATTGCAACCTTTAACCGTTATGCTCAAACCCAAGCTTGGACTGAACATGTTGTCTATTTAGGCACCTTTAATAGTAATTTCTATCTTGGCTTTAATGCGGTTTCTGCTTATGGTAATAATATGTATATGGACTATGTTAAAGTTATGGCTGCCGCACCGGCTGCTAATGATGTTGGTGTTGATGTCATTCGCGCGCCAGGTGCATCTCATATGGTCAACACATCAATGACCCCAATTGCCCTTGTCAAAAACTATGGAACCGCAACTCAAACTAACTTCCCAGTTGTCTGTTCAATTGTTGGTAGTGGTGGTGCTGTCAGATACACAAATACAAAGACCGTTGCGTCAATTGCTGCGGGTGATACGGTCCGAGTCAACTTTGATGCCTGGACACCAACTATTTCTGAAAATGTCACCGTCGCAATGCGTACCAATTTAACCGGAGATGTCAATCCTGGTAATGACCGTAAGAGCCGTACCACAATTATTGGTACTGTCCTACTCAATGACTTTGAAACATCAGATGGTGGTTATACACCTGACCCAGCCACAGGCGGTTGGGAATGGGGTACACCAACTTCTGGTCCCAATGCTGCTTACTCGGGTATTAAACTTTGGGCAACTACGCTCGCTGGCAATTATGCAAATAGCGCAAACTGGAAATTAACCACTCCAAGATTTACGGCCACAACCAATAACCCAGTCTTAAAGTTCTGGCATTGGTATAACATTGAAACCAGATGGGATGGTGGTAATGTCAAGATGTCAACCAACGGTACAACCTTCAATTTAATTTCTCCAGTTGGTGGTTATCCTGATACTGCTCGCTCCCAGAATGTCGGTATTCCCCAAGAATCCTGTTATACTGGTTCTATGACAACTTGGACTGAAGCAACATTTAATTTACCTGTTAACACAGGTCAAAACTTCTGGATTCGTTGGCATTTTGGTTCTGACCCATCAGTCGTTTATCCTGGTTGGTACTTTGATGATGTGATGTTAATCGGTGCGGTCCAAGGCATTGAAGAACAGAATCCGAATCAGATGCTTATTACTACGCTTAACTCAGTTAAACCCAATCCTGTGGTAAATGGCAATGCCAGAATCTCGTTTAACATTGCTTCACCAAGCAAAGTCTCGTTAAAAATCTATGACGCATCTGGACGCGTTGTTAAGACGCTTGTTAATAATCATCTTGACAAAGGTTCTTACACCCTAACTTGGAATGGTCGTGACGAAATGAATCGCGAAGTTGCCGAAGGTATCTACTTCTACACTTTAGAAACTGATAATTCAAGTACTACGAAAAAACTCATCTTAACAAGATAAATCAAGCAGTAAAGCAAGGTGCGATCTTATTTCTAAGGTCGCACCTTTTTATTTTTATTCACATAATCTCATGACCTTACCTAATCTACTGGATTCCTGAACTGGTAATTCACTATCCAATATATCCGATAAATCAATATATACTCCCTTAGACAATCCAGTAGATTACCCTTAGGATATCCCCCGGTTCCTCGCATCCATAACCTATTATATAATGCTCTCGATAACAGAGTAAATTATTATCTCTATGACCAAGTAAATAACCGATTCCTTAATCTACTTGGTCATACCATCTTCTAACGATAATTCATTTCAAAAATAACAACATCTTTTCGGATACCCCAATTAAATTAAATATTTCTCTTGACAGATGCAATAAAAATGTTAATATTTTGTTACAAATAAAAAGTTTAATTCTTTGTGCGTATGATTAGAAATAAAAAATTTATCTATCGAAAGGAGGTGAAGTTACACAAAATAATTTGGATGTTGTTAAAATAATTAAATAAAACGAGGAGGCAAGTAATGAAAAAAATATTAATAAGTATTGTAAGTTTAATCACCATAACTTTTGCCACAGTTTCCCCGGATTATGCACCCAGTGCGACTTTTACTTTAGAACCGAAAATTGAGATGGGTCCTGCCACAGATGCAACCTGGTATACCAAAGCACCCTT